>JBCBQD010000105.1:0-18144 GCA_039820425.1 Cyanobacteria bacterium J06635_1 | reverse complement strand
AAAAATATTGACATCCTCATAGGGTGGACAATCTGAATGAGAATACAAAGATGATGATTTTAGAGGTTGATCTGCCCAGGAGTTATCAAACTTTAAGTCTTTAGGTTTAGAAAAAACTTAAGGCTTAAAGATATTCACTTGCAGATTTTACGTTGCATTAAGGCTAATCTTACCTACATATCAAATTAGCCAAATATGTCCTTAGTTATTTTTTACATGGGCTTCCTCCGCATCCTTTTTTCTTAATGATTTATCAATATTCCTTTTGGCAATCCTGATTTTGAAACAGAAGCAAAGCAAAGTACCTGCCAACGCCCTTTTACGGGGACATGTGAGCGTACATTCCAATCGCCCCGATTTCAGCTAAGACCTGTGGGCCAACGCATCTCAAGGTTGATATACCCAGAGCTTAGACAAGTTACCGTGGTCATGCATTAGACCTAAGTCGAAAGTTACCTCGCTGAATCCGCTCAGTGCTTAAAGACCTGAATAAACCTGAATAAACCTGAATTTAAACCTGAATAAACCTGAACTTTTCAGGATTTTCTCTGCGGGAGATCTGAGCAATAGTAGGGTTACCTCACATAGAGGTATTGCATGTTAGGTAAGTGATATGGGTGCAAATATGATGTTGTCACAGCAAATATGCCCCGAAAGTCATCAGTCATGGCAACAATGCTCCATCCTACTGGCCAACAGACATCCCGCGTTGAGCGATCAGTTGAGATCGCTGCTGGCGACTGACAACAACTGCAGCCCAACAACTTGGAGGGTGATTGGGGAAGCCATCTCCGGCAAACAAATCTTGCATCTGACATCCACTTATCGGCCTGGTTTAGTTATTTTAGACATCCACCTGGAGAGGGGTTGGGAGAGAACTTTAGAGGTCTTAGGACAGCTTCAACGGCTTGAGAAGCCCCCCAGCATTTTGCTGATCGCTGATCGCCCAAACTCAAAATCTCTTCTTGAGGGTATGCGAACAGGGGCCTCGGGTTTTCTCATCAGAGATCATCTTAAAACAGAATTAGTGCTGGCTATTCAGATGATCATGTCTGGACATATTTATCTCAGTCAGGAGATGATTAATCGCTTCTTTACTTGCTTTCAAGACCATGCAGAACAATCCTTAGAAAAATGTAGGCAATTACAGCTAAGTAAGCGCGAGCAAGATGTGCTGAAGCTGCTGGCCCAAGGGGAATCAAATGAAGCCATTGCTAAAGAGCTGTTTATTGCGATCGCAACCGTTAAGGCCCACTGTACTTCTATTTTTGAAAAACTTGAAGTAAAAAGCCGCACCCAAGCCATTATCCAGGCCCTGAAATTAGGGCTTGTGTAAATAAACCGGCCCTGACCAAAATCCTGGCCGATGCTGCCCGATTCCCCCTAATTAGTCGCAACTCCCAGACCAACAAATCCTCTGAAAGAACAGTTAATGGGACAACAGTTAACGGCATATTTATGGCGGTGGGCCGATAGGGAGCCCCTTAAATTTACGATCACAAAAAATGGGTGAGGAAAATTAACCTTTCAATCACAAAAAATGGGTGAGGAAAATTAACCTTTCAATAAAGTTAGAAAGGTACCCTCAAGAGTACCTGTCAATTAAATTAATCTGAGGATATCTTCTTGAATAAGAGCACTGTTCAAGGGCATTGAATACACTCCAAACGAAAGATTTGTAAATACCCTTGAATGTACCTCGAGCCGCTCAATTCTGGGTGATTAGAACTCAAGATTAAGCTTTAATCGATTCTGCATCTAACCAGGATGGCTGCTGGTGAGGGTTCCTCCACTCAGATTGTTTTTAGAGGTTGCTAAAAATCAAGCCATGCTTACCATTCCAGTCTTTGATGAGATTGATGGCATTACCATTTTTCGTGATGACACCGATAATTCTAGATTTTACTATCTGCCCAAAGATCTTCGTATTGCCGAGGATATTAATAAAAAGAAACAATTTACCTTTTTGAGATTTCAGTTTCCCCTCAATCGAGAGGGTGAAGAACCCGGTGGGGGCTACATTGTATTTACCACTGACCTAAAGGCACCCCAGAAAACGCTGGACGAGAAAGTGTTGCCGCGATTGCGCCAGCTGATCCGCCAGGAAAATCCGCTGTCTACGCAAATTCCAGAACCCAAACTGGCTCCGGTTGATTTCACCGATGGCACGGTGGAATTAATTATCATGCGAGATAATAACTTTATTAAAGCCATCAACCTTGGTAAGCCATCACTGTTTTCTGATAACAGAGCCTCCATCGCCATTGAGCTAAAAGCTGATGCGGCCACCCTTTTCTATGAAGCTTTAAAGCAGGGGGGTAGTATCGGGGCTATCCAATACAATCTGCGGTTTCCGGTCCGTCTACCGGCGGTCACCATCATTGGTGAAGTCAACTCCCACGAAGTCAAAGAAGCCGTCATGGAGTATACCGAACAAACCATTACGGACGGCAGCGTTTGGGGGGACGATTCTCGCGAGGAGCGTCAGCGCACCTCAATCGCTGAAACGATGGAATCCCAGAGTCTAATTAAGCTTGAGATCTTAAAGGGTAATGTAGATCTCAGGCAAGAAGATATGGAGTCGCTGCGGGCGTTTGCCTTTCGGGCGATGGATGAGTTTATCCAAAAGCATTTTCTCAAGGGAGGTAGCATCGAGACCGAAGAAGATCGACGCAGCCAATGGATGGAGTTTATTTCAGCGGATATTAATAAAAATTTCAACCTGAATGTGTCGTATCGGGATGTGATCTATCGAGACTACAATCCCAATGCTCAAATTAACCCTTCTTTTCTGGGTGGGCCCATTGACGATGTCATTTTAGAAATTGATTTGCAAAACGCACCCTGGTACTACAACACCCTCGAGGTCAGTGTTGATACCACCCTGGACTTCGCCAAGTACGGAGATATCGTCCACAGCGTTGTTGGTCACCTCAGCTATGACGAAGTCAAGCCAGACGGGACGCGTATTACCGCCCGCGAAAGTGTTGTGTTTACAGCAGATAATCATACCCGCCAAGAAAAAGCCTTTAAGACGCGGCTGGCGAGCGTCGGCAAAGATACTTATCAGGTAGAAGTGGAGGTTCACTATAAAGCAGGGCCCGTCACCAAGCAGACCCTGGCTAAGTATTCAACCCGAGTGCGAGATTTAACTCTGGAGGTCCCTAATCCGGGGGTGATTGAAGTCACATTTGCCGCCCAGCCAGAGGCCTTTGATAATGAGCTAAAGGGGATCGAGGTCGAAATTGAGTACAGCGATCCGCGGAACAAAGTGCCGTTGACCATTGAATCTGTACAGCTCAACGCGCAGACACCGTCGATTGACTATCGCCGCAATATTTTTGCAGTGTGGGATAAGCCCTATCGCTACCGTTGGACCTATCTGCTCGACGATGGCCAGGGGGATGCCCAACGGTCTACAACAAACTGGGTTGCCTCCCAGGCCAGAACCGTCAGCATTCCCACCGCGTTTGACCAAAATTTATCGGTCAATATCATCGCTTCCGTCGACTGGAGTGAAGTGGCGCAAATGGTGGTTGATCTCGATTACGAAGATACCGAAAGTGACTACCGTCGCGCCACCAGCCTCAGCTTTCAGGCAGATACCAATCAGCTACTACCCTGGCAGGTGCCGCTGCGCAATGAGGATCGACGCGATTATCGCTATCGACAAACCCTGCTCTTTAAGAACAGTGCCTTTCGCCAGGAGGAATGGCAAAAAACCCACGGAGAAACCCTGATTGCCGGGAATGCACCGGGGGGAGTGGTCAAACTCGAAGTAGATCCCTTTGATGCTGACATCGGCGGTGCAGTGCGACGCGCCATTGTGAGTCTGACCTATGTTGATGAGACCCATGATGTAGTCGATACGGCACGCTTTTTGTTTCGAGATAATACCCCTCAAATCTGGAGTATCGCCCGACAGGATGCCCACGTCAGCGATTATCTCTATGCCGTTGACTACTTCATGGCGGATGGTACTCGCAAACAGTTGGTCAATCAGAACGGGGTCATTCAGTCTGATCAGGATTTTCTGTTCTTACCCGCCAGCAATGCGGCTGACCCTGCCTGAGCAACGACTCCGGGCCAGCGCATCGGTGATCTGGCCCTTGGCACTCTCCGGTTGTTGAGCGCTGACGGGGGAGCCCTGATGCGCCGGGCCAATCCGGGGTGTTCAGTCCGGGGTGTTCAGTCTCAAATAAAATTCAACTTTACACAAACATGCTATCTTTTCAGCCTCCATACCAAACTGTTGGTGGTTATACGTTATTACCCGATCATGCCACCGAGCAACTGCGCTATGTGGTGCCCTCTACACCACAGCTGCGGCTAAAGCCCAATGGGCATGTGGATTTTTCTCTGGTGCAATATCTGGGGGGTGGGGCCGGTGACCAAAAAGTTGAAGGGGGGTTACTGACCTTTTCTGCCGAGCTCACCACCGACCTTGAGGCGATCCGCGCCCAGATTGAGGATGAGTTTGAGCTACAACCGGTGTTGTTTGATCAGGGCGCGGTTGAGCTGATTGCCCTGGGGACGAGTAGTTTAGAAGATAGCGCCGCAGACAGGCCCTTTGACCTGCGGGTATTGGGCAGTGGCAAACCCACCCTGGATGTTCATAATCGGGTCTCTTTTCAGCTGCTGCTAGATGCGGCTGGGGCAGAGTTAGTGGAAAAGCTGTTAGATGCCCCTGACCTGCCCCTTGTGCTGATCTATCGCCTGCAGTTAAGTGGTCTGCGCCCCAGCTATAACATCACCATTGATGCAGACTGGGAAAAGGTTTATAGCCACCTGAGCCATCGCCTGAAGGCCAATGCTTATTACGTGGCGGCTGATGTGGAGGTGGCGGTTGAGAAAGCCCTGGAAGCGAATGATATCTCGATTGATATCACCGTATTTGGCAGTAGCGAGGCCGATCGCACCGCGGCGGCGGCGGCGCGACAACAGCTGCTTGACTGGGTGATGGAACGGATGTTTGAACCGCTGTTTTCGACCGAGCCAGATTTAGCAGAGACGGTGGTTGACACGGTTGATGACCTGCTCTTTAGTCTGGTTCGCACCGTGGTTCCTGGGGTGAGCTATCGGTTGCGATCGCTCACCCAAACCCAGATTCGCCACTTCAATATTCGCCTGGATGAGACCGTGGCGGAGCGCCGTGAAATTGTTCCCCAGGGGACATTGGGTGGGTTATTTCGGCGGTTTCAAGTAGACCCGCAAGGTCACCCCAACCCTGACTGGCCTGCCCTGCGGGCGTCCCTGGTGCAAAAAGTTAACCTCAATGGCTTTCCCCGTCTTGAGGTGGCTGTCGGGGTAGAAGATCGCTTTGCCAGCGACGGGGTGGCGCGGGTCGAGGTAGAGCTCCGTCAGCCTCATCAGCAAAGCATGCGCGCGTTTACGTTTCGCACGGCAACCGAGCGCCATCCCTACATTGTAAATCTCCTGGGCATCGCCAATCCATTGGACCTGCCCTACGAGTACCGAGCGACGATTCACTTTGACCCGACCCATTCTTTTGGCCCCCACGGGGCCGTGCAAACCGCGTGGCAAACCGGACGATCGTCTCAACTATTTATTGAACCCCGGTTAGCCTATCGGGTCGAGTCGATTCAAGTTGCGCCGCTACCGACTTTCCAATTTCAGCAGTTTGCAGCTATTGTGGTCGATCTCAGCTATGGCGATCAGGTCGCCCGCCTGACCTTCCAGGAGGCGACTCCACAGATCTGGCAGTTTCGTCATTTTGAAACGGAACAGCCAATTTACCAGTTTACGGTGACTTACCTGCGCCCAGAGGCAGCTGATGCAGGAGACATCACGTTGCCAACCCGTGAGAGTACGGCGGAGATTTTATCGCTGCCGGAGCCTGCCCCAGACAAGCGGAACCTGCAAATTTTGGTTAATTTACCCCTGGAGGGGGTGCATGTGGCCTTCTTAGAGCTGCGCTATACCGATGAGGCCAACGGCATCGCCTTTGATGAGCACATCAATTTGTTGGATAATTCGCGTTTCATCCGCAAGATATATGACATTGCCGATGGCGGCCCCCAGGAGATTGACTATCGCCTGACCTTGTTCACAAATCAGGGGCTTGTAGAGGGCGAATGGCGAACAACCCCCGATACCCGGCTGGTGGTCGATGCCAGCCTGTTAGAAAATCGGCTGGTCACGGTGCGCGCCGTGGGCGGCACGCTGGCAGAGAACCGCCTCAAAACAGTCCGAATCCATTTGCAACAGCGTTCACCAGAGGGCACGGTGCGGGCTGAACGTCAGGTGGTTTGGGACGGTGAGACGGCTCCTGAGGAATGGGAGTTTGGCCTGGGGGACCCGCCAGTCAAAACCATCCATGTGCAGGCCATGTTCGTGGATCAAAATGGCTTTGCCCGTCGGTTACCGTGGCAGCCCTCGACCGCCAGCCATCTCATTGTTCACCTACAACGACAAGAATTAATCGCTTAGGAGCGCCAGACCATGCTCACATTTGAACAACCGGCCCGCGAGATCGACGGAGTCCTGGTCTATGCCGATCACGCCATCCCAACGCAGTTTTACTACGTTGCGCCCAATCCTAGCCTGGCCAGGATTAACAATCGCCCGATGTTTGATCTGTACATGTACACCGTGGCCCTCGAACAGTCCGTGCTGTCAGGCACCAAAATCCCCGATGAGCTAGGCGCGGGTTTTATGAATATGGGGGTGGAATGTGTGATATCTGCCACGACCTTAAGCACGGTGCGATCGCGACTGGCTGAACAGGTGGGCGTTCTGGAAACAGACATTGTCCTTGCGCCAATTCCCTACACCGATGGTGCAGTCCGGGTGATTGCCCTGGATGAAATGCAAGATTTAGGCGGTGAGCCGGGTGCAGCCGGGTCAGCCGATCGCTTGAACAACCGTCCAAAATTTGTCGAGAAGATTTTGGGTGCCCAAAAACCCTCCCTGCTGGGTGATTTGCGTTCGATTTTCTCATTGAGCCTGAGTCAGGACGGGGCCGCCTTCTTAGAAGGGCTCTACGCCCAAGATGCAGCGCCAGTGGGGGTGGTTTATGAGCTTGAGTTTTACGGGCTGAGCCCGGCGGTGGATGTCACCATTCACGCCAATCTGAGCCGGGTCCACAAGCACTTTGGCGGCGGGTTGGGGGGCCAGTATGCCTGGTTTAAGGCAGATGTGAGTGCTGCTGTTGACTTTTTAGCCGAAACCAGCGCGATCGAGATTGAAATCACCAGCCAGATGACGGGCGCAGCGGCTGAGAAGAGTAAACAGCTGGCCCTGGATCTGTTTAAGGAACGCATTGTCCAGGAAATGTTCAAGCCGTCATCTCCTCTGAATGCGCTGCGGCGAGCCGCCAATACTGCTACCAATGCTACCACCGGGGCAGTCTCCTCTGCTGGGTCGAGTGGGGCGGCGTCGGGCGGGCAGCTCACCCTCACCCTCAAAGCCAACCTGAGTTATGAAGACAAGGTGGTGTCCTATCGTTTCAGTGAACGGCTTCCCCAGAAACGCACCCATGCCCCCCAGGCATTCTTGCCCCTGCTGGTTAGTCAGCAAGCCCTGCAGGAGCGGATCCATCGGGTGGATTTGAACAACCGGTTTTTCCAAACGGTGGATGTGTTGACCACGGGGCCAACCCCAGCAGAATTTAGCGCCATGGGCATTCGGCAGGTGGCCGCCAACTTTGAATATGGAGACGAGAAACGAACCCTGCTGTTTAGACCTGACTCCAGCGGCGATAAGCTTTTTGCCGCCAAGCGCAACAATCGAGATTCCCTGGCCTATACGGTGCAGTTTGTCTATGACTTTTTGTCCGACAACGGCATTGATACCGATAGTTTTCAATATGTGTCACCGACTGAGACCCGAACCGGGCAGTCTCTGCTGATTAACCCCAGCCGCGACTTTGGTTTACTAACCGTAGACGTAGAGCCAGGGCGCATTCACCCATCGGTGAAACAAATCGATATCCAGTTGAGCTACACAGCCACTGAGGGCGGGTTTACGGCCAGTGAGCAGTTTCGCATGGAGCTGCCCTTTACCCAACCGCAACCCCTACGCTGGCGGGTGCGCACGGCTGACCCCATTGAGCCTGCCTATCAAGCCCAGGTCACCTATGTGTTTGATGACGGCACGGTTTGGGAAGCGCCCCCTTCGGGCCACCGAGAGCCGCTGTTGCGCATTGATGCCCCTTTTCGCCACGAGCGGTCGGTGTTGATTCGCCCGAATGTGATTGCCGACACCGTGGCCGAAATCGATCTGGAGGTGGCGTACACCGATATCGAGCACGGCTATCAGCGAGAGTTTCTCGTCAAGCTCTTGCCCCCCTTTACCAGCAATGAGCTGAGCTGGCCCATTCTCGATCCTAATCAGCAACTCATTCGCTATCGCGAAACCACTTTTGAGCCGGGCTTTACCCATGAAGGGGAGTGGCTAGAAACCACCGACGGGTCGCTGATCGTGGGCGAGAAAAACAGCCGGGCCGCGACGGTCAACGTGCGTCTCATCGGTGGCACCCTCGAAAATGCTGGTATCGATGCCCTGTTGGTGATTTTGGAGCAGCAAGACAGTGACACCCGCCATGAACTCTTCTTTGCCCCCGGCGAAGACCTGGTTCAGCCGGTTCAGTTCACCATTCCCCCAGACGATCGGCTGCGCTACCGCTGGCGCGCCCAGACCTTCAAGCAAGCGGGCGACATCGTGATGTCTGACTGGACAAACGGCGAGATGACCCAATTAATTATTTCTCTTCGCAGTTTGTGAGGGCTTATTCCCTACGATCCGGCGCACCATTTGCCCAAAGTCCCCATCATTCAACAATATTCTACGCTCAGGAGACAACCATGTTAGATCTTGAATCAAAATTAGAGATTTTCGGCGTTACTATCTACCGAGATCTCGACAACGAGAACCAGTTTTTCTACGCGGCCCCCAACCCCCAGATCGCGGTGGAGAGTGGCCGTCCCCTCTTTGATTTGTTTACCTACAACAAAGGGGGCGAATCCGCTGATGCAATTACCGGTGGTTTTCTCAATATGGCGGTTGCCACAGATTTAGGCCCGCTGCGAGGACGGGTTGAGAGCGAGCTCAGTCGCCGCTTTGGTGAAGCGATCACCCTGGCCCCGATTCCTTACACCAAGGGCACAGCACGGGTGATTGCCCTAGGGGAAAGCAGTACTGGCACAGAAGGTGAGCCGCCCCCTGACGAAAACGGCCCCCTGGTGGCCAGCGGTCCCCGGTTTATTCAAAATATCCTCGGGTCTGGGCAACCCTCCCTGATCGGCGACAATCGGGCGATCTTTTCATTTTCGCTCAGTGAGGAGGGTGCGGCATTCTTCTTGGGGGTACTCAGCGGGGACGTGGATGCGCGCCCGGTGGGGGTGGTCTATGAGTTGGAGTATAATGGCCTGTTGCCTGCCTATGATCTTGAAATCACCATCGATTTTAAGCAGAGTTATGACTATGTCCGTCAGCGTTTTACCCTGGGTACCCTTTTCTTTAAGGCCGATGTCGACAATATTGTCGAAGAACTGAAACGCCAGGAATCGATCAAAATTCGTGAGGTGGCCCGCACGCTAGAGCTGTCTACCCCGGAGGCCATGGCGGCGCGGCAACAGCGGATTGACCAATTGGTCAAAGACCTGGCCACTGGCGCACTTTTCCAACCGTCGCTGACGCCCGGACAGCCCAAGGTACAAGGGGACACGATCACCGCCGCCGATCCCACCCCTGCTGCCAGCGGTAGTACCCAGATCAGCCAGGCTTTGCGCGATGGGCCGGGGGCTGCGATCGCAGCCGGCATGGGCAGTACCCGAGGTGTGAGAACAGCTCGAGCCGCAGCGGGGCGAGATGGCAATCCCCCAACGGGCAATCCCCCAACGGGTGAGGAAACACCCCCCGCTCAGGGAGGAGCCAATGCCGGGTCTGCCGGTGGGGGTACCAGCGGTAACAATCAACCGCCCCGGACCGCCGCCGATGTCTGGAACCAGCTGGGGCGACCCCAGGCGGCCTTTGCCTTAAAACAAATCTCCCAGCAAGAACAGCGGACCGTCACCTATAACCTGTCCCAGGTGTCGGCCCAAAAACAAAAAATAGCGCCGCAAAACTTTATTCAGTTCATGGCCAATCGCCGCGACCTGAACCAGCATGTCAGTCTGATAAATCTGAATCATGCCTTCTTCCAGCGGATAAACGTCAATGTTACTGTCGGCGATGTTGATTATGCGGCGGAGGGCATTCACCAAATGACGGTGCAGCTGCGCTACGGCACCCGCCCGGATGGCAGCGCTCCGAAGGATACGGCAGAGGTGATTTTACGGGCCGGAGAACAGGATAAAGATTTCACCTTTTTTGTCGACGCCAATGGGACCCAGACCTATGAGTATAAGCTGATTGTAGATTACAGCAGTGATTTTGGTATTGGCATCGATGATCTGCGCATGGAGAGCGACTGGCTCACCACGGATGCGCGCAGTCTGGCGGTTCATCCACGCCAGTTGGGGAGAGTACTGCCGATTGAGCTGCGCTTACCGCCGAATCTCCCTGCCGAGATTGCTGAAGTGCACGCCCAGGTGCGCTATGTGCATGGGGCTGTGGATGATTCGGCCCTGTTTGTGCTAACCCCTGGTCAACCCAGGGCCGACGTGGCTATTCGGCTGGCAGATGCGACAGAACAGTTTGCGATCGCAACCACCGTCTTTTACACCGATGGCGCATCGGAAGACTTAGACCCGATCCAGTGGCCAGATGTCAGCAACGGCGCAGCCGAAAATACGCTGATTCTCTCTTTACCGACCATCAATCAACTCAGCGGTGACATCATCATGCAAGATCCGCTGGATGAGCTAGAGTCTGTCCTGGTGGATGTTCAAGTCACCAGCAATGGCAACACCCTGCACAACCAAACCTACGAATTGACCCAACCCGGGGGGGCGGGGCGACAGGTCCTGATGGTGCGCCTACCCGAGGACAAAACGCCGCGCCTGCGCTACCAGGAACGCAGCATCCACAAAGATGGGGGTGTTGACGTCGAACCCTGGCAAGAAGCCACCTCAACCCATTTGCTGGTCGGGGTGCCCGCCGCTGACGTGAAAACCGTGTCAGTCCGCTGGCTAGGGCCAGATCCCACCGCGATTGGCATCAGCCTGATCCTGGTTGACCTGCGGTACGAAGGCCCGGCTGACAATCCAGAATTTACCCAAACAGAAACCCTGGTGATTGACGGTTCTTCAAACAGCCACATCCAGGAGTGGAAATTGCGCCTGCCCGATAAGACGGCAGACAGGTTCCAATGGCGCACCAACTTTTTCTTTGACGACGGCACCCACGTCGAATCTGAATTTCACACCACTAATCGTTCCCCCTTACTGATCCGGCCCCTGGTGTAGCCCTCCGGGTTCACACTATCGGCTGATTATTCGCATCAAACAGGAGACAGTTATGCCAACATTTCAAGAACTCAAGGCGCGCTATATGGGTGGGGGAAGTTCCGGCAATTCCGGCGGTTCCCTCGGCCTCGGCAGTTCCAGCAGGCCGCCTGCAAGTGTGCCAATTGCGACTCACAGTCAAGTTACCCCCCTGATTCACGGCAGTCGTTACTTTCCTGCCCTCAAAGCAGAAATTGATCGCTTGGGCAGCGGCGATACCAGCGGTCAGTTTATTTACCTGATGGGATGGTGGTTTGGGTCAACCTTTTCCCTGGATGGCCTGGGCAGTAGCAATCCGGTCAGCGATCTGCTAAAAGCCAAAGCCCGGGCCGGGGTTGATGTGCGGGTGATGGGATGGCTAATGGCTCCCGAAGTCTTGCAGCTCAACCGTCTCCAGAACAGTACGGTTCCAGATGTGGCCGGGATGGTCGATTTAAACTACGACACCTTTCAGTTTATTCAAGACCTGAGGAGCGAACCCAACCTTGCCAACAAAGCCCTTCTCAACATTCTCGCCCACCCAGCCGGGGCAGTGCATATGAAGTTTGCCGTGGTTGGCGACAGCACCCGATCGATCGGCTTTACCGGCGGCATCGACTTTGAAAATACCCGTCATATGTCTCTCTGGCACGATATTGCGGCCAAAGTGGAGGGGCCAGCGGTCCAGCCCATGTTCGAAAATTTCCGAGAGCAGTGGAATGAGATTCAAGGCCGATCCCCCATTCGGATTAGCATCCGGGCACCGCAGCATCCGCCCGGCTTATCGACTCTGGTGGGTAATAGCCATTTGCCCTCCACCCCCGCCTTAGCGAGTCGAGCGCTGGCGGTGCCCCAGACAGGACAGATGCATGTCCACAACTTGACGACGGTCCCCAGAATGAATTTCTCGACGGTTCATTCAACCCTCTCTCTCCCCAGGAATCAAACGATCAGCTATGCCTCAAATGGTCGCTTTGAGCTGCGAGACGCCTGGATTCAGGCCCTGCGGGGGGCACAAACCTACATCTTTATAGAAGATCAAGCGTTTACCAGTGCAGAACTGTTTGACACCATCAATGCTCAAATTAAGGCACAGTCTGCGCTGAAGGTGATTCTGGTGATCGGTGGAGATGATCCCAATGGTGGCAATGTGCCCTCCAAGGACTTTAACATCGCGGTTAACCAAAATCTCCTGAAGGGGCTATCGGCCGCGCAGCAGGATCGGATTGGCATTTTTCGGCGCACCGACACCTATCCTTTACCCGGTGGGCGGACGGCTGATCTGGTGGTGCATAGTAAAACAAGCTTGATTGACGATCACTGGGCTCTGGTGGGGTCTGCCAACATGATGCGCCGTAGCCTCTACACCGATCTGGAGCACTCAGTGGCGTTTATGGATGAGAACAACCATGCCGGGGTGATCAGCTACCGTCGCGATCTCTGGGGCAAACACCTGGGGCTCTCACCGGCCAATCTACAAAATGCCGTCGATGCCTGGTTTAATATCGCTCCGGGTGCCTCCCTCGGCAAAGTAGAACGGGTTAGCTTACCGCTGCGCAGTGTCAGTCGGAGTGCCCAAGAACAAACCCTCTACGATGAGGTGGTTGATCCCGACTCTCGTCAAGCCTGGGGCGGGCTTGCCCTGATTCGGGCGCTGATGGGCGCAGGGGGCGGTCTCCCAGGGAGTGGAGGCACACCATGATTGACCTGATGCATCCGATTGCCCTGGCGGAGTATCCTCACCTGCTGATCTACCCCGATTTAGAGGATGGGAGTCGCTACTACGCCTTTGCCCAGCCCCATCTGTCGCTGCTCGATGATGTCTCTGACATGACTCTGATGACCTATCAAAAACAGGGCATCGCCACGGGCGGTCAGCTCAGTCTCACTACCACCCTTGGCCTATCTCCGGCTGAGCAAACGGCGGTGGTGTCGGTCCTGACCTCAGGCAAGGAGAGCCCACCCCACCTGAGCTATCCTGACTGGACGGGCGGCAAGGTGACGGTTGCGATCGCAGATATTCTCACCCTGACGGGGCAACCGACCCTGATGGGCGATAACCACTGTGCCTTAAGTTCTCCCCTGACCGCCGAACAAGCCCAGGCCATCAGCAACCTCTGGCAATCTAACGAAGCCTGGTTAACCCTGCACTACGAGGTGCAATTTGTCGGCTGGGATGTAGCTGAGACCCAAACCACCTCGACCACCCAGCAACCGGGTCACAGCACCTGTCACAGCACCTCTGTGCGTCAAACCACCGCTCGCCCTATCACCCAGTTGTTGACCCGTCACCTGGGTGATATCGACGGCAAGCACATCGAGATCAAGCTGTAGAACAACACCTCACCTCAATCCAGATATCTCGCATTTTTAGATATCTTACGCTACTCGAAACAAACCTATTTTGATCTAACTTCAACCCATTAGGAGCCTCCCATGTTAAGCCTCTACGATACGATTAAAGTTCCCGATGTCGATTACGTCCTGATTCATCGCGACGACGAAGATCCGGCCCAATTTTATATGGTCACAGATCGCCCGACCATCGCCGTCGATGATGATAACAATCCGCTGCTGACCTTCATTCTCTACGCCCGCGATCTCGATAATCTAGGCCCCGAAGACAGTGAAATCCAGCGCGCCTACCTCTCGTTAACCACCCAGGCTGCGGTTTCAGACCAGGACGAGCAGAAGATTCGGCAGTACCTCAAGCGCCTGGTGAGGTTCAATCCTAAGCTGAGCTATCCACCTGCCTTTATCGATGGCTCAGTCGAGTTTGTCACCTTTAACGAAGATCTCGTGCGGTTTAGCACAGGCTCAAAACAGCCGTCCCTGATTGGCGCAAACCTGGCCAGTTTTAGCCAGCAATTTAGCCAGGAAGGCTCAGAAGTCTTTCGTCAAAGTGTTGAGCAAGGCGTCATCCCCGCCATTGTCAACTACAGCTTGACCTATCTTGCCCGGATTCCTGCCGTATCCATTCACATCCACGGTAATCGCAGAGACTTCTACGAAGAACTCAAGCGGCACACGATTGTCACCCATACCAAAAAGAAAAATGGCAAGGTCGTCTACAAAAAAACCTGGCCCGAAATTGGCTCACTCAAGGAGTTTCGGGATATTTTTCATAGCCTCACCATCGATATTGACAGCGGCGATTTCCGTGACGAGGATCCAAATTCCGATCTCACCCAAAAATTGGAGACGATGGCATTTGGAATTTTGGAGACCAACATCTTACCGAGCTTTTTCGAAACCGCATTTACGCCAGCTACTGAGGAGCAAAGCAGTAACAAGTGGCTTAAGGAAGTCGAAAAAGAAATGGAGGGCGAGATTGATGTTCATATCAACAAACGAGACGTCATCCAGAAACGCATTAACCCCAATGCCCAACTCAGTGAAATTTTGACCCCCGAGCAAATCAAACGGGCCACCATCTACGTAGACGCCAGCCAGCAGTTTTTCCAGGAGCTGGACGTGACCGTCAATGCCAACGTTAATTTTGAGGATGATCCGGTCTACGCCCTCAAAGTTTTCCTGGACTACGATCAGCAAGATGATGTCCGCAATGTACGAGTCAAAAAGGCTAAGGAGTATCTGTTCAAAAACGCAGGGGATGTGCATCGTTTCCGACAGATTATGGCCAAAAATAGCGATGGCTCCCCCAAAGATGTCTATCAATATTGGAGTGAACTGGTTTATAAAAACACGGGCGAAACCATTCGTATCCCCAACAATGGCACCATCGAGGCACGAGAACGGCAGTTGGTGATTTCGTATCAGCGCCTGGGCTTTAAAAAGGTCACCATCGCGCTGGGGGCGATGCCTGAGGTGGTTGATGCCGTACGGGTAAATATTCGCTACCCCGGCTCTAATGCCAGCAGTGCCAAGCAATCTTTTGAACTCACTCGGGACAACCCGCTGGCCGTTTTCTTTACCTACACCGGCCATTCTGGCCCCCCGCGTGACCATGTCTATGACCTGGTCTATGTGCTCAAGGATGGCCAGCAAATGGAGACCCGTGAGCAGCGCGATAATGCGGAGACCCTGACGATTCCCAATCCCTTTGAGCAAAGCAAGTCTACCCGATTTCTTGCCCAGGCAGATTTTAGTGTAATTGATAAAGTCATCGTGGATGCGATCTATCGCGATCAGCGTAACGATTATGAGGCGACTCACCACGCAGAACTCATGTCCAACGGTGAAACCAGCGGCTGGACCTTTAGTCTGCGGGATCCCAACCTGACCCGGTTTACCTACAACATCATTATTGTGTATCAAGACGGGTCTAGCGAAGAGAAAACAGATGTTGAAGGAGAACTTGGCGATACCATCCCGGTGGGCACAGGTGGGGTTGAGGCCCTGGAAGTCCAGGTAGATGCCGGCCTGGTCGATTGGGACAAATATCGTCGCATCTTTGTTTATCTAGAATATGAAGATCCTGGCAACAACCTGAAGCAGGATGAAATTCTACGGTTCTCGGCCAACAGCGATGACTTCGTTATGTGGAAAGTGCTCCTGCGCGATTCTGACAAGACGAGTTTTCGCCATAAGCTGCGGTACTTTGGCGCAGAGAGTGGAGATAACTTCGAGGGCACCTGGCAGGAAACTGATGATCCCGTTTTAGTGCTAGAAGAACCCGTTCGGTAAGGACATCATCAAAGCCAGCGGCGGTTTCCAACCGCCGCTGCACAGACAAAATCGGCCTAAGCCGATTAGGAACCCCATTGAAATCAGGAAAGAAAATCATGCCTAAAACCACAACGCTGAAGGTCGAAGCCCTCAGCGCAAACCAGGCCCAACTGTCACAGCAGCTGATGCATGCCAAACCGCTGACCAGCGTTTCGTTGGACAAAATTCAACATTCAATTTTGTTGGCAGTGGATCAGAATGCGCCTCGATTTAAGTCAAACCAAATCCCTACCCAGGATCGCAAAATTTACCAGGCCAACGATGGCAAGCGCTACTATCGCCCTGATTTTCGCATGGCCAACCGCGAAGGACAAATCCCTGGGCCGGATGTGCGCTTTCTCAAGGATGCCGATGGCAACATTCGCCTGCATCTTGAACTCGAAGAAGTGCCCTCAACCTTTAATGATGCCCAGCCATTTCCGGTCCATGTCACTGCGCTCTCAGTGGTGTGGAACGGGGGACGCAAGTCTTTTCCTCAACCCACGATCTTTTTTGATACGGAGGCCAGTGGCCAAGAGTCTCGCATCGTGATCCGCGCTGGGATAGACATTGCGGCCAACGAAGTTGAGCCGCTCTACCAGGCGATGCAGCAACAGGCCAAATTAGAGCTGTCGTTGAGCTATGGATATTGGGTAGAGCAGCCGGTTGTGCAGCCCACACCGCGGCCCTTGCCCCGGCCCACACCGCAGCCCTCGCCCCCCATCAGACCAGTCCCACCCCCCATCGTCACCCCTTTCCCCATCCTGGAATTAGGGGGGGATGGCGGGCTCCGGAGACGGCCAACAGACCGTGTGAGGGTTCATCCTAATTTTAATCGGGTGGCGGCCCAACCCAATACCCCGACCCTCACGGTCAATCCTGCATTGAGTACAGCCGTCTCCAACTTAAGGCAGCCAGCGATTCCCAGCATTTCTAAAGCCATTTTTCTGGATCGCGTTAAGTTTGAGCAAGCAAAACAAACTCGAGAGACCCAGCAAAACTACAAAAAAGCAGTTATCAAGCGGACGATAAATTTTGCCTTTGATGCAAATCTCAAACAAAATCAACCCATTTATGCTGTCATTCGAGCGGATGATGACAGTTTGCAAACAGACTGGGCGGATACAGAGTTTGGTTTTATCCGTCAGGCAGAATTTGCGAACACGGTCTATCGCCTGCCCGATGAAATGAGGCTGGCCTTTAACCCCGAGTTAGGCACCCCCCATATTATTCCGCAACTGTATCGGGATAGTGAAGAGAATGTACGGGTGCGGATGACCATGCGAGTCGTGCCTTATCATGATCCAGCTAAGCTCAGCGACCTGAGAGACTTCTTATACCGCGATAGTGCGGGGGGCTTAGCCAACCCCAGCGTGATTATGGGGGGGTATGAGAAAGCCGTCCTGAAGCTGATCACCGCCTTTCCAGAAGAAATTACGCCGCTGGGGGGGAACGAAATCAATGTTAACCTGGAGAGCGGCAATGAGATGACCCTGGATCTGTCCCTTGAGTATTATCGCTATTTGGCGGAGTTGCTGACCACCCCCATCGGGGTCAACGGAGAGGTAACGGTCACGCTCACCCCAGAGCCAGGTGAGGAAACTGGGATCGTTAAGCGAATTCCGATGCGGCTGGTTTTAGATGATCTTGCAGGCATTGAGCCAGAGACGCGAATGGTCGAAGAGACCCTATCTCCCCAGACGTTACAGATTTCAAATTCGGCCAATGCGGCTATTCAGATTACTGACTGTGTCCCCCGGCTATTACAGGTCGACAGCAACTCGGTGGTGCCGCTGGCCATCTTTAAGGCCAAAAGTAAAACAGCCTTTCCGATTGTATTAGAGCCTGCTGGCAAAGCCACGGTCGAATTTGAACCGACTGATGTGCAGGATGAAGTATGGAATGCGGTGCATCTGACGCTGCTGGATTCTCAGCTGCCTTAAACAGGGGGCACTCAACCTTGATCTTCCACGCCAGTGACCCCGAGGGGGCAATTTCATGAATGCGATCGAGCACGCCCGCAGGGTTTGTAGTCAGCTGAGAATCCAGCAGCGTCAGATGCACCGCATTCCATACTTCATCCTGCACA
>JBCBQD010000104.1:0-18210 GCA_039820425.1 Cyanobacteria bacterium J06635_1 | reverse complement strand
CGCCGCATCCCGGAAGGGTCCGTAGTAGGCCGAGGCGTATTTAGCCGCGTAGGACAAAATCGGGATGTCTTCAAAACCACCGTCATCTAGACCGCTGCGGATGGCCTGGACGAAGCCGTCCATCATGCCGGAGGGGGCGATGATATCGGCTCCGGCCTTAGCCTGGGAGACCGCCGTTTTCTTCAGTAGCTCCAGGGTGGGGTCGTTGAGGACGCGACCGCTGAGATCGCCGGTTTCTAAATAGCCGCAGTGACCTTGGGCCGTGTACTCACACAGGCAGGTATCGACAATCACCACCAAATCGGGGACGGCTTCCTTAACCGCCGTCGTCGCTTTTTGGACGATACCGCAGTCGTGCCAGGCCCCGGTGGCCTCATCATCTTTAGTATCGGGGATGCCAAACAAAATAACCGAGGGAATCCCCAGGTCATAGACCTCTTTGGCCTCTTCCACAATCTTGTCAACCGAGAGCTGATAGACCCCCGGCATCGACTTGACCTCTTGGGAAAAACTATCTCCTGGCACCGCAAAGAGAGGATAAATCAAGTCGCTGGTGGTGACGATGTTTTCGCGCACCATGCGACGGAGTTGGGGGTGGCTGCGCAAACGACGAGGGCGGTGGGTAGGAAACATGTTTTTTCTTAAGGGTGTTTTGATGGCGTTACATTTGATCAAGTCTAAGGCCTCGCCGTGGGCCAAGTTACAGCCACACGCCAAAAAGTAACCTTCTGTAAAAACTTCAGCGAATGACGATACAATAAGCCTCCACCAGCGATGGAAAAAGCTGCCGCCGATGGGAAAAAGCGGCCGCAATCAGGATAAGAGACAAGGAATATAAAAGGGTGTTTGCACCAGCAGAACTGCTTTGGGCGTTGATTGGCCTCATCCTCACCATTGGGGCGACCTGGTTAGAAGTTTTTGTGACCAATGCCCCCTGGGCCTGGTTTCAATCTGGGATGCAGTTTTATTCATTAAAGGTCAGCTTTCAGGTGGGGGCTGTGCTGTTTACAGGCTGTATGGGCGGGCCCAATGCGGCGGCGCTCTCCCAGGTTGCCTACTTAAGCCTGGGGCTGGTTTTATTCCAGACCTTTGGGCTGCAAGTCTTTACCCAGGGGGGCGGCCTCAGCTATTTACGTGAGCCGAGCTTTGGCTATTTATTGGGGTTTATCCCAGCGGCCTGGGCCTGCGGCTTCCTTGCCTATCGGTATGGCCCTAAACTAGAGAAGTTAGCGTTGAGCTGCCTGGGGGGCCTGATTTTTATCCATGGGGTGGGCATCGTCTATCTGCTGCTTGCCTATGGTTTGCGCTGGGTCGGCACCACGGATATGGCTCTGGGCGAGGCCCTCTTAAAATACTCAGTGTTGCCGTTGCCAGGGCAATTAGTGGTGGTGTGTGCGGTCTCTGTGCTGGCCTATGTGATGCGACGTGTGATGTTTTATTAGCGTTTTTACGCTTTACAGCGGGTATGAGGATTCCAAATCGGCTATTTTGGCTGGCCGCGTTGATTGGGTTAGGGCTCGATCAGCTGACGAAGTTATGGGTCGTCAACTCATTTGAGTTGTCCAATCCGCCTGATCTCATGCCGATTATTCCAGGGGTTTTAAATTTTACTTACGTGCTCAACAAAGGGGCCGCATGGAGTATTTGTAGTGGCGAAAACTGCCGGTGGATTTTGCCCTGGCTGTCTTTAGCGGTTAGCCTGGGGCTGGCTGTGTTTGGCCTCCTGGCTCGGATTCCCGATCGCTGGGAACGGGCTGGTTACGGATTCATTTTGGCGGGGGCCTTTGGCAATGGCATTGATCGCCTCCGCTCGGGGGAGGTGGTGGATTTTATTCAGGCCTTCCCGGTGACGAAATTCCCGGTGTTTAATGTGGCGGATATTTGTATCAACATCGGTATTATCTGTTTGATTCTTTCGTTTTTGTTGCACCCTGAGGTAGGCGCACGGGCTCAAAAATCAAAGAAGTAAGGGGCATAAAAAAGGCGCATAAAAATATAGGGGTCAGTCGTCTCCCATGACAATTGAGCAGTATCATTTCCGAAATGGTTGGGTGTCTACCTGTATTTAATTTATTCAGCCGCTAACTAACTCGGCCTCCAACTTCTATTCAGCATCTAAATTCTATTCAGCATCTAATCTATTCAGCTGCTTTCGCGCGCGATTAGTATGACTTCTCCTCCGCCACCTCCGCCACGCACTATTTTGGGTACGGTCACGCAAGCGTTTCAGCAAACGGTTGCGAAGATCAATTTTTCGAAATTGCCGATTAAACCCAATGCTCGGGTGCCTAAGCTGCTGGTTGAGCAAGACAATGAACAGCAAGAATATGCGCTCCTGGGGGAGCATTATGTCGTCGGGCGGAGTTCTAAGTCTTGCGATATTGTGGTGCGCAGTCCGCTGGTCAGTCAGGTACATTTTTCGCTGACCCGCGATCGCAACCGCCCCGGCAACCCCTTCGTTCTCAAAGATCAAAAATCGACCAACGGCATCTATCGGGGCAAAAAACGGCTGTCATCGCTGCCGCTGCACCACGGGGATGTGCTCACCCTGGGTCCGCCGGAGCTGACCGAAGCAGTGGTCGTTCGCTATGTAGACCCGCCACCGTGGTATGTGCAGACGCTGCGCTATGGGCTCTATGGCTCGACCGGCATGATTGCCCTGATTGCCTTTTGGATTGTGGCGATTGAGTGGCCCAAGATTCCGGTGCGGCCAGTGCCTGAGTCGGTGCAGGGGCCCGTTTCCGTCTATGGCACCGAAGACGATCAGCAGGTTTTACTCAACCCGATTTCCAATCAGTCCCACATTGAGAAGGCTCGCCTGCGGGAATATTCGGCCTATTTGCCCAAGGCCGTCATCGCCTCTGAAGACTCTCGGTTTTACTGGCATTTGGGGGTTGACCCCCTGGGGGTTTTACGCGCCTTGCTGATCAATATTCGCGGCGGCGAGTTGAGAGAGGGGGGCAGTGGCGTCACCCAGCAGCTGGCCCGCAGCGTCTATCGAGAATATGTCGGCATCGACGATAGCATTGGTCGCAAAGTCCGAGAAGCGATTACCGCCCTTAAGCTCGAAACCTTTCACAGCAAAGACCACATCATGTTGCTGTACCTCAACCGAGTCTACCTGGGCAATAACCTCTATGGCTTTGAAGACGCCGCCCGGTTTTATTTTGACAAGTCGGCCCAGGAGCTGACCCTGTCAGAGGCGGCAACCCTGGTGGGGATTTTGCCCGCGCCCAATGCCTTTAACCCGGTGCAAAACTATCAGGCAGCGGTGTTTTATCGCAACGGCGTGCTGGAGCGCATGACCGTGCTGGGCATGATCAGCCAGGAAGAGGCCCGCCGCGCCCGTCGGACGCGCATCGAAATCAGCCCCAAAGCACGGGAACAGCTCCAGAGCATTCGAGCCCCTTACTTTTATAGCTATGTCTTTGACGAACTCGAAGAATTTTTAGGCACCGCCCTGGCTCGGGAGGGCAACTTCTACGTCGAGACCAGTCTAGATGTCAACATCCAGGCCCAGGCTGAAACGTCATTGCAGGATGGGGTTCTCAATCTAGGCAGTCGCTCCGGGTTTTCCCAGGGAGCCCTGGTCACCCTGGAAAGCAGCAATGGAGAAATTCAAGCCCTGGTCGGTGGGGTGGATTATCAAGAAAGTCAGTTTAACCGCGCCAGTCAAGCCTTCCGTCAACCGGGCTCCACCTTCAAGGTCTTTGCCTATGCCAGTGCCTTAGAGCAAGGAGCCTCCCCTGGCAAAACCTTTAGCTGCGAGGGCCTGACCTGGCAGGGCCAATATTTTGACGGCTGCCGCTCAACGCGGGGGGCGTTGGATATGTACGAGGGCCTGGCTCGGTCTGAGAATGTGGTGGCTCTCAGGGTTGCCCAACAAGCGGGCCTGGAGAATGTGTTGCGACTCGCCCGTCAGTTGGGCATCAGCTCAGAGCTACAGGCGGTGCCTGGGGTGGTGCTGGGTCAAAGCGAGGTGACCCCCCTGGAGATCACCGGGGCGTTTGGCGCGATCGCAAACGGTGGCCTGTGGAATAAACCCCACGGCATCCAGCGGGTGCTCGACAGCAGTGACTGCGAAGACCCCAACAATTGGAAAAGCTGCCGCATCATCTTTGACTTTAATGACAGCGAGTACGCCAATCGGCCCGTGCTATCGCCCGACACCGCCGACATTTTAACCACCCTGATGCAGGGAGCCGTATCGAGGGGCACCGGTCGCAATGCCAACATCGGCTACGGCGCAGCGGGCAAAACCGGCACCACCAATGACAATGTAGATCTCTGGTTTATCGGCTTTGTGCCCCAAGCCGATCTGATCACCGGCATCTGGCTCGGGAATGACGAAAACACACCGACCTATGGCAGTAGCGCCCAGGCGGCCCAGATCTGGGGCGACTACATGGCGGAAATCGCGCCATAGGTACACGCCCTGTCAACCGAGAAATTACATACGTAATCTAGGCTCAAATTAGGTAAAAGAGCGGATGTGAATTGTCAGATATACCTAAAGAATAGGCATATTCGCTCAAAACGTAAGATTTGCAATAAGGAGCACCGGTCAACCTGATAGCCCAGTTCAAGAACCGTAAGCATCCCAATCAGGCTGGACATGTTCAAACTCAAGGTTATCTTTTGTCTCGGTCAATCTAGGCTGAGCCCCTTTCAACATGCTGGATATCAGTAAGGTCAGGTTACCTGGCACTTCGTCTTCTCCTCTGCGCTCTGCTGATGTTGCCCCTTCTTTTGCTGGTGCGGTCCCTTCTGAAGTCATGCATGATTCTGGAGATCTTCAACGCAGCGAGTCCGAAAGTCGACTGATTTCTCCTTTAGAAACGGCCATTGATTGCCAACCGCTCAGCGTAACCTCTGAAACAACGCTCCTGGATGTGATTACCCTGATGAGCCAGGGGAGCAGTCCGGCTACGCCCCTCCCAGACTCAAATTTGGTCAAGCGATCAAGCTATGCCCTGGTCATGGATGGGGCACAACTGATGGGTATCTTGACCGAGCGGGATGTGGTTAAGCTGGCGACGCAGGGCATCGATTTCGCCATCACTCCAGTGGCGGATGTGATGACCCAGCGGTTGATCACCCTACAAGAGGCCGACCTGCAACATCCATTTGCAGCACTGAGCGTTTTTCGCCAATATCGCATTCGGCATCTACCTATCCTTAATCAGCAGGGTCACGTCGTCGGGGTGGCCACCCCCAACAGTATTCGTCACACGCTGCAGGCCAGCGATCTGTTTAGGCTGTGTCGAGTCGAGGAGGTGATGTCACCTCGGGTGATCGAGGCTCCGCCCGAGGCAACGGTGCTAGAGCTGGCACAGTTGATGGCGACCCATCGGGTCAGTTGTGTGGTGATTACCCAACCGGGAGACTCAGATTCCTTATCTGGTCGTTCTCCCATCGGCATTTTGACCGAGCGAGATGTGGTGCAATTTCAAGCGTTAGGGCTAGGCTTAACTACGCTGCAGGCCCAGGCGGTGATGAGTGGGCCCCTGGTCTGTCTGAGCCCCCAAGACACGCTGTGGACCGCCCACCAAACGATGGAACGGATGCGAGTGCGGCGTTTGGTGGTGACCGATGGTCACGATACCCTGGTCGGTATCGTGACCCAAACCAGCATTCTGTCATCGCTCGATCCCCTGGAAATGCAGAAAACCATCACCTGTCTCCAGCAGCAGGTAGAGAGACTACAAAATGAGCGGATGCAGTGGTTACAAAACCATGCAACCCAACTTGAAAGCCAGGTGCAGGCAACAGAGCAGCGCTATGCCAATTTAGCCGAAGCCGCCCCGGTGGGGATCTTTCAGACCGATGCTGACGGCCATTGTCGGTATGTCAACCATCGCTGGTGCCAGATTGCCGGGATGCCCCCCGACAGTGCCAGGGGAACGGGTTGGGTTCAGGGCATCCACCCAGCCGATCGGGAAACCGTCGCGGCTGAGTGGTACCGGTCGGCTCAAGCCAGGCAACCCTTTCATTTAGAATACCGATTTCAAACCGGGGCAGGCCGTGTCACCTGGGTCGTGGGCCGGGCGATCGCAGAAACCGATGCCGAGGGTCAAATCAGTGGCTACATCGGTACGATTACCGACATCACCGAACGCAAACAGGCCGAGTTGGCGTTAGCGCAGCTCAACCAGCAGCTCGAAACCAGAGTTGCCCAACGTACCGCAGAACTGGCAGCCAGCCAAGAACGATACCGGTTGCTCTACAAAAAAACGCCGGTCATGCTGCACTCGATTGATGGGCAAGGGCACATCTGCCACGTCAGCGAGCACTGGTTAGAAACATTGGGATACACCCGGGAAGAGGTGATCGGCAGAAAAGCCACCGATTTCTTAACGCCAAAATCCCGTCACTTTGCTGAAACCGTTGTCCTGCCTGAATACTTTCAGATAGGCCTCTGCAAAGATGTGCCCTACCAGATGGTGAGCAAACAGGGTGAGGTGATCGATGTCTTACTCTCAGCCACAAACGAGCAGGATGAGTCAGGGCAAACATTTTCCCTGGCGGTGATGGTGGATGTGACGGAGCGTAACCGGGTTGCTAAAGCGCTGTTTCGCGAAAAGGAGCTGGCCCAGGTTACCCTCCACTCGATTGCCGATGCCGTGATTACCACCGATGCCTTTGGGCGGGTTGAGTATTTCAATCCGATTGCAGAGCACTTGACCGGTTGGAAAGCCGCAGAGGCCAAGGGCCAACTGCTCACAGAAGTCTTCCACATCGTCCATGAAACCACCCGAGTGCCGGTCGAAAATCCAATTGAGCGGATTTTGCGAACAGTCCCCGTGGCGGAGCTAACCACCCATCCCGCTTTGGTCTCTCGACAGGGCGCAGAATATAACATTGAAGCGTCTGCTGCGCCCATTCGCGATCGCAAGGGTGACATGATTGGCACGGTGATCGTATTTCGCGATGTCACCCAATCACGCCAACTCGCCCGTCAGCTCTCGTGGCAGGCCAGCCATGACCCCTTAACGGGCTTAGCCAATCGACGGCAGTTTGAGCAAGACCTCTCAAAGACCTTGGAGAATACCCAAAAATCCGGTCAGCTTCATGTGCTGTGCTATCTAGACTTAGACCAGTTCAAAGTGGTCAACGACACCTGTGGCCACCTGGCCGGGGACGACCTCTTACGCCAGGTCTCCAAACTCCTCAGAGGCCAAATCCGCGCCACAGATACCCTGGCTCGATTAGGGGGAGATGAGTTTGGCATCTTACTCAAGCAATGTCCCTTAGAACGCGCGGAACGCATTGCCGAAAAGTTTCGAAAAGCGGTTCAGAAATTTCGGTTTCTCTGGCAGGACAGAACCTTTAGCCTCGGCGTCAGTATTGGCTTAGTGGCCCTAGATGCCGATAGTCATACCTTGACTGACGTGTTAAGTGCAGCCGATGCGGCCTGCTACGCCGCCAAAGACCAGGGCCGAAACCGCATCCATGTTTACCAGGTAGATGATTCTGAGTTATTGAAACAGCGCGGAGAACGGCAGTGGAGTGTCCACATCAGGCAGGCCCTGGAAGAGAATCGCTTCTGTCTGTATCGCCAGGCCATTGCCCCCATTGTTCCCTCCGAAGACAATCAGCCCAGTCATTATGAAATCTTGCTGCGGATGGTCGATAAACAGGGAAATCTGATTTTGCCAGATGCCTTTATCCCATCAGCCGAGCGGTATGATTTGATGCCCGCCATTGATCGCTGGGTTGTACAGGCATTTTTTGCCCAGGTTGAACGGTTGCATCCACAGCCCTCACCCCAAAAGCCCCTATCAAACACCGATATGGCGCAAGAGCCCCTGCATTTAATCAACCTTTCTGGCGCGAGTGTGGGAGATAAACAGTTTCTTGACTTTTTGAAGGCACAATTTGCCCACTATGCAGTGTCGCCCCAAACCATTGGCTTTGAAATTACGGAAACCGCTGCGATCTCGAACCTGGATCAAGCCACCCACTTTATCCATGAGCTCAAGCAGCTGGGCTGTCGCTTTGCCTTGGATGACTTTGGCAGCGGCATGTCTTCATTCGCATATCTCAAAACCCTGCCAGTCGATTATTTAAAAATCAGCGGCGCGTTTATCGAAGATATCGCCAAAGACCCAGCCACCTATGCCATCGTCGAATCCATCAACCACGTAGGCCATGTGATGGGGCTCAAAACCATCGCCGAAGCGGTTGAGACCCTGACAATGCGAGAAACCCTGGGCAAAATTGGCGTGGATTATGTACAGGGGACTGGGATTTCTGAGCCGGTTCCTTTGGGGGGGGTGAGTGGTGGGTGATTCAGTTTTGAATTTTAAGTTTTGAACTTTGAGTTAAAGACCGATCGAAGCCAACTTAAAACTCAAAACTCAAAACTCTCCCTCCCCTGCTTCCCCTGCTCCCCCTGCCTCTCTACCCTCCACCCTCCACCCTCTACCCAATTCCTGGCTCCACCACATACACCAACGTCTCCGCCCCGCGCCCCCGCAGCGCCGTCGAGCAAAACATCTGGGTTTTGAAGTGGTTTTTAATATGCCCTCGGGTGGTGGCGCTCACCAGAATTTGGTGGGCCGCCGTCTTGGGCAAATCCTTGGTCATTTTCTCAATGCGGGCGGCCACATTGACCGTATCGCCAAACATGGAGTAGTTCATGCGGTAGCGATTGCCGACGGTGCCCGCCACCAACGCCCCGGTGTGAATGCCAATACCAAAGGCGACGGGCGGGCGTTGGCTGTCAATGAAGTGCTGGTTAAGCTCGGCCAGTTTTTGGTGCATCTGGAGGCTGGCCTGGATGGCTGCGATCGCATCCTGCTGAATCTGTTCGGGCTGGGTGCGGGGAAACGGCGCGCCAAACACCGCCATAATCGCATCGCCGATATATTTGTCCACTACCCCACCGTGGGCCATGATGCAGTCCGTCATCGCCTCAAAATATTCGTTGAGCCAGTCTAAAAGGTCGCCGGAGGGCAGCTTTTCAGCAATGGTAGTAAAACCGCGGATATCCATAAATAGAACCGTGGCGACCAGCTCTTGGGCCGCCAACTCACCGCGATCAAAAATTTCTTGCTTACGATGCCAAATCAGGTGCGCCATCTCGGGGGCCACACTCATTGCAAATAGATTCATCAGCTGCTGCTTATCCCGTTGTATTTGCAACTGTAGCCCCGCCGCCGTCAGCCAGACCGCCCCAATCGGGGCCGCCAGGGGCAGCCACCACTGCATGGTAAAGCCGCCGTACACTAGCCCCAGCCATACCAGCGGGAACCCCAAACAGCAGAAAACTTGAGCCCTGGCTCCGCGACCGTAGAGGATATAGCCCGTCAGCCCACTCACCCCCAGCAGCAGTACCCCCACATAGACACCGGGCATCCGGTTCAAAAATCGCTGGTTTAAGAGATTATCCACCGCAGCGGCATGCAGATAGACGCCACTCGCGGGGGGATCTAAATGGAACGGCGTGCGTAGCGGGTCAAACCCGGCAGCGGTGACCCCGACCAAGACAATTTTGTTTTGCAGTGCCGCCAGGTCAACCCGATCTTCAGCCACATCGGCAAAGGAAAACACCGTCAACGAACTGGCACTGGGGGGGCCCACCTGCGGCACCGGGCCAGGCCAGTTTAGCCAGACAGGCGAAACCGGGACCGGGGCAACTTCTAAATCGGCTAAATCGTTGACGGCCAGGGGCGAGCGGCCTCGCTGGGTGTTTTCTAAACTGGAGCGATAGGTGTCCAGGGTGGCCACACTCAAGGCTGGGAAATCGGCCTCATAGAGACCAGCCCGGCGGCTCACCCCGTCAGCATCGGGCCAGTTTTTAACATGGCCAGTGACAAAAGCCCCCTCCGCAGGGGCCGTAATGGTTTCGCTGATGGTTAACGCATTCCCATAGCCGTCGTCACCCTCTGCGAGGACGACGTTGCCGCTATCGGTGATGGCCTGGGCCAGCTGACCATCTTGGGGGGTGGCCTCTGACATCAAAATGTCAAACGAGACCGCCGCGGGTTGAGCCGCCCAAAGGGTATCTAACAGCTGGGCATAGCGCTGACGCGACCAGGGAAAGCGACCGTATTCATCCAAGCTAGCCTCATCAATTGCGACCACCGCAATGCGGCTATCCCAGGCGATCGGGTTAAGGTGCGATCGCAGCTGATGCAGCAGGTTATACCCCCGCTGTTCTAAAAATGCGGTGCCTCCGAGCAGGGTGACCCCCAGGACACACCCAGCCGCCGCCAAACTAGCGAACAGCCAGGGACAGCGCTGCTCCAGGGATTGACTCAACGGACGGGGCAACCAGCTTGATTTAATCTGTCTACCGCCCAGGTGCTGCCAGAGCATAGGGCCTAACCTGATTGGCCTTTTAATTTGCATGGTGCATCCAGAGGCGTTGGCGGCGGGTTTCACCCAGGGGGTTGCTCACCATAATATCGACAAAGTTTCGACGCTGCTGCAGTTTGAATTGCGTGTTGATCCGACCCCTGCGAGAGATTGAGATTTCTTGGCCCTCGATCACAACCGTATTGGCCGGGTCCACATCGCCCACCAGAGAAATTTGTCGACCCATCCGACCGTAATCGACCACCGAAAACCTTAATTCGCGATCCAGGGGGAGCGGTTCGGAGGGCGCTTCCCCCGGTCTCACCACGCTGACAAAACCCGGATTGACCATCACCGACTGATTTTGAGCACTGGTCTCCACCGCCCCAGACAGCGTCGCCACAGCAGTTTTGCCATCCTCATCCACGCTTACCCCAAAGTCAGTCCCGCGCACCGCCGCGACACCGCTGGGGGTATGCACTTCTAAACGGCTATTGGGGTTGGTAAAGCGACGCACTTGCAAACGCACCTGCCCCCGAGGCACATCTAGAATCGTCACCCGTGCGCCATCAGACCGCATCGCCAGGGTGTGTACCTGGAGGTTGGTGTTTTCGGCCACATTGACGGAGCCGATGTCATTATCTAAAGCCAAATTAACGGCGGAGCGAGACGCGGTTGAAATGCCAGTGCCCACCTGATCCAGGCGATCGCCCAGGCGCGCCACCCGGGTTTGCTGACCGCGATAGGTGACCCGCCCCCGCAAACGCTGCACGCTGAGCCAACCGGCAGCCTGTGATTGTTGGGCCTGGGCCTGCTGGGATTGAACGGTGGATGGATTAAAAACAGGATTGATCGCACCAGAAAAGTTGAGGGAAAGTGCGATCGCACTGCCCATCAAAACCTGACGAGTGAGTCTAGTTTGGCGGCGCGATCGCGTTAAGGTGTGCCGAGTCATCATTTAAGGAACGTATTTTTGTAAATCAATGGAATTGGAGCTCAGACAGGAGTCCTGAAACTCGCTTGTGATTTACCTTGCACCTGATTACGGTCCCAATCAGTACACCCCCTGGAACAATCCGCCAATCAGCTTACCCACAAACAGGATCTGGCGGGTTTTCTTAGGTAAAAGTCCTGAAAAAAGTTCAAATAACGCGATCAGAAAGTTTACGTTATGGAGGGCAATGCTAAACAAAATCGGTTGCGATGGGCGTCAAGCTTGACGCCCATCGCAACCGGAACCTTGGATCAATCAGGGAACACCAGGTCAGGCGGGAGTCCTAACACTGATTGTTATAGGCTTTCACTGGGGCACCCAGATGATCCGTAAATTTACTCAGACAATCCGCCAAAGCGCTTAGCCACACACGCACTGTGGCTGGTTTCCCACAAATGTATGAATTGAAACCATAGAGGGATCAGGGGGTCTTTCGCTACCGTCGCCGCACTTTGCTGACCATCTTGCGGGAGAGCCTGAGTTTGAGGTCCGCTTGCTCAGCCCACTCTTGTAACACCCGAAAAAACACCTGCCGATCCAGACTTTGCAGCACTGCCGTTTGGTCGGCGGTTTCAATCGCGTAGGGGTAGCCGCCCCCCACAATTACCTCAGCCCGCACCCAGTCAATGACGCGATCCACCAGACCCGCATCGTGCATCCATAGCGGCATTTCTAATCGGGCAGGGTAGCTCTGGTTAGTTTTGAGATAGACAAAGCCCAAGCGCTCTGACTGCTCTTGATAGTCACTGAGGATGCCGCTGCGATCGCACCGAAACAACGGCGTACAATCCCCCCACTGCATAAATCGATTTAGCAGCTGGGCATCGTGAATCGTCGTGGCAGGCTCCAGACCCTGGTAATGCTCAAGCAGGGTGGTCAAATCATGGGCATAGCTGGTGTCGATATAGCCCACCAGCGGCACCCGATGCTTTTCGCTCGCCCGCAATAGCTTCAGCACAGGGTTTAAATAGGCATTGCGGGCAGCCTCCTCAAAGGCTTCGGCAAAGGTCAGCACCAGTGAGCCATCAAAAAAAACCAGACACCGTTTCGGGTCTTTGACCTGCTCGATGTAGCTGATCAATCGCTCCACCTCCATCTGAAACCGGCGAATATTCACCCGCCGCTCCACTGGCTGACTGGGATCCCACACGTGCAAATCCGCCGGGGTCATCACGTCCATGGCGATGTCTTTTACATACCGACCGTCCGCCGCATGGGGATTCTCAAACCAGCCGATCTGCACTAGCGCAATCGGGATCGAGATGTCTTTACTGGGAAAAATCTGAGACCCATCCACCGCAAAGGTGGTGATATCACTAAGTTGCGACTTCACCCAGGCCATACTCGCCTCACGGTTTTCCCACTGCAGTTGGGCCCGTCGAATCCCTGTATCGAGCCCCTCAAAATCTTCCAACAGCCGCGCCCCCACATGGCTCGACCGGGCTGTAAACCACTCCCAGAGCACTTCGAGCGGCTGCTCACTCAGGCCTTGCCAGGCGGTGCGGTAAATCTGCAACACCGTCAGCGCAGAGCGATCAAAGCGTGTAAAATCATCCCGTTTTTGATGCAGAATGGCGTGGATTTGGGAGGGTTTTATGGGCATGGGAGGGAAGGGGGAAAGGGGGAAGGGGAAGCAGGGGAGGGCAGGGGGAGCAGGGGAGGGTGGGGTGGGAAGTTGGGGGACGCGGGGACGCGGGGAAAATAATAGAGAATCGTAGGATGGGCTAAGCTTCCGATCGCCTCAAACACACATCCATCGGCTTAACCTGCGAGCCCATCTTTGCCAATTCCATGCAAACACAAGCAGTATCCCCAAACAGCAATATAGTTCATATGCACTGTAATTTTCACGCCGTTTTTTAGAGTTGACTCACAGGTCGAATACACAGACCCTAAAAATATTCATTCAGAATCCCTCGCCGCGTCACCGCGTCCCCCTGATCCGCGTCTATCTCCCTCTCCCCTATCTTCCCCACCTCCCCTATCTCCTTCATCTCTCCATAGACACCACCCTATCTACGCCCAACAGATCCCCTCTCCTATGTAAACGACTGTTTCAATCAAGCGAGTCCCGGCTCAACGGCTCAAACCTGCGTGATACGATTCGATTTGTAGCTTTTACACATTGGAGAAAAACCCTTTGGCACTACGGGTCGCGGTTGTTGGATCGGGTCCGGCGGGGTCTTCTGCCGCCGAGACTTTAGCAAAAGCTGGTATAGAAACCTTTTTGTTTGAACGTAAGCTCGACAATGCCAAGCCTTGTGGGGGAGCGATTCCCCTATGCATGGTTGACGAGTTTGATCTGCCCCCAGAAATCATCGATCGCCGCGTGCGAAAGATGAAGATGATTTCCCCCTCTAATGTTGAGGTGAATATTGGCAGCACCCTTAAGGATGATGAGTATATCGGCATGTGCCGCCGCGAAGTCTTAGATGGCTTTTTGCGCGATCGCGCCGCTAAGTTGGGCGCAAAGCTAATCAACGGCACCGTCCATAAGTTAGAGGTTCCGTCCAGCGATACTGGGTCTTATACCCTCCATTATGCTGATCATTCCAATGGCACCCTCCAGGGCGATGCCAAAACCCTGAAGGTTGATATGGTGATTGGAGCCGATGGAGCCAACTCTCGGGTGGCTCGGGCCATTGATGCAGGCGATTATAACTATGCGATCGCATTCCAAGAGCGCATTCGCCTGCCCGAAGACAAGATGGCTTACTACGATGAGCTGGCTGAGATGTACGTTGGTGATGATGTCTCCCCCGACTTCTACGCCTGGGTTTTCCCTAAGTACGACCACGTCGCCGTGGGCACTGGTACCATGCGGGTCAACCAGGCCAAGATCAAACAGCTCCAGGCTGGGATTCGGGCCCGGGCTGCTAAGCGGCTGGAGGGCGGTGAGATTATCAAGGTCGAAGCGCACCCCATCCCTGAGCACCCCAGACCGCGTCGCGTGGTGGGTCGAGTCGCCCTGGTGGGTGACGCTGCGGGTACCGTGACCAAATCCTCTGGCGAGGGCATCTACTTTGCAGCTAAGTCTGGCCGCATGTGCGCCGAGACCATTGTGGAGCTGTCCAATAACGGTCAGCGTGCCCTCACTGAGAAAGAACTGAAGTCCTACATCACCAAGTGGGATAAGCAATACGGGATTACTTACCTGGTATTAGATCTGCTGCAGCGCGTCTTTTATCGCTCTGATGCCACCCGTGAGGCGTTTGTCGAAATGTGCGCTGACATGGATGTCCAGAAGCTCACCTTCGACAGCTACCTCTATAAGACAGTCGTCCCAGCTAACCCAATCACTCAGCTCAAGATCACGGCTAAGACGGTCGGCAGCTTGCTGCGCGGTAATGCGCTTGCCCCATAGACCCATTGGCTCATTAACTTGATGTCCCAAAAAAAGCCAGAGCTCTTAGAGAGCCCTGGCTTTTTTGTTTATGCTCAAATCAAACAGCCCAATAATTAACTAGCGCGGCTCTCTAGAAGCTCATTCCCCTGGGGAAGCTCCAAGCAATAGCCAGCGCCGTAAACCGTCTTAATGTACTTCGGATGACGCGGATCGGGCTCAAGCTTGGTACGCAAATGACGAATGTGAACCCGGATGGTCTCGATATCATCGTTGGGGTCATACCCCCAGACTTCCTTAAGGATCTCACTAGGGGACACCGTCTGCCCGTGGCGCTGCAGCAGGCAGTGCAGCAGCTCAAACTCCAAGTGCGTCAGCTTAACGGTGGTATCAAACCAGATTGCCTCAAACCGCTCAGGGACCAGGGTCAATGGCCCATAGTTCAAAATTTCGCTATGCTTGGCGGCCTGGGGAATGCGATCGGTACGCCTTAAAAGCGCCCGCACCCGAGCCAGCATCTCTTCTAGTTCAAAGGGCTTGGTCAAATAGTCGTCTGCGCCTGCGTTAAACCCATCCACCTTATCCTGGGTTTCGCCCAACGCGGTCAGCATCAAAATCGGAATATCGGAGGTGCGGTCATCGCGCCGAACCCGCTGACAAACAGTCAAACCGTCTACCTTTGGCAACATCAAGTCAAGCATGACCAGATCTGGCAGTAGCTGGACTGCCAACGCTTGACCTTTGACCCCATCAGTCGCCTGGCTGACATCGTACCCAGCCATCTCGAGGTTGACTGAGACCAATTCTAAAATCGCTGGGTCATCATCGATGACAAGGATACGTGGCATTGTTAAATCGGGTGTTGCTGTAAGTTACTGAATATATCTGAGTTTAAACAAAGCCCCAGTTTATAGTAGACCTTGGGAAAAGCTGCTTATGCCATGCGACATAGTCAATCCGCCCATATCTACGGTCATTATCTGGAGAATTCGAAAAAATTGCTAAAGTTTAAGCTTTAATTCAAATTGCCACAAAAAGGCCCTAATAGGACACAACGTTAGAACTACTTGACATAAACATCTACAAATCAGTATCCGTGTCAAATAAGTTCGTAAACTTTAGTAAAGTTCTGCTAAGCACTACGGTAGCACATGCCGCAGGGCAATGCACCTGTACAAAGACCCTTCGGCAGTGCTTAGCCAGAAAAAGCTATTCAAATCAACTCCCCAGGTAGGATTCGAACCTACGACCAATCGGTTAACAGCCGACCGCTCTACCACTGAGCTACTGAGGAATGCGTTTTCTATATTACGCAAAACGATCACATTTTGGCAACCGGCCTATTTGTGAAGCTGGTCACATATTTAATCCAGAATGCCCTGTCTAAGTTTGGCCAGCTTTGCCTGGGCTTCGGGATTCAAAGACGCGAACAAAAATCGCTGATTGGACTGCTTAGGTGGCTTTTGACGACGCTTGACCCGCTGCTGTGAAAATTGAACATCGCTGGCGAGCTGTTGGGTTGACATCCACTCAGCCCCATAGCCCACAACGGTGAGCTGCTGAGCCCGATCAGAGGTAGCCACAATCAACCGAGATCGAAATTTGCGGGCATCTTTACGAAACAGGGCACAAGCCCTCTCAATGTAAGAATCTGCGGTTTGACCAAAACGGGTGTAATGAATCGAAAGATGTTGGGTCAACGTCTCCTGTCGCTGGGGTTGGCGCTGATCGTAGGCATCAAAAACAAGCCAGGTCTCAAAGGCTCTAAACGCACTGTAGTTAGCAAGGGCTTCGGCTAGCTGATTGCGGGCAGGCTCTAATCCCTCGCAATCGCGTAGGCGGATCAGCTCGGGCCAAGCACCGACGACGTTATACCCATCGACAAGAAGAATGGCTTCGGCGGCGGAGCTGGCCATAGTTTTAGAGAGGACTGGCAAAAAACTTTACTTAATACCAGTTTAATCATTGGGCCCACAGACGCAAGCGCGTTGTAAGGTATACCCCCAGATTTTGACCGTGATGTGGGTGCCGTGATTTTAATCGGGAGCAAATCTATCCAGGCTAAGCATGTAGCTCAATTAGTCGTTGCTTAATGGTCTGAGGAGCGCCCTGGGCGATGACATGCCCCTGGTCTAGCAAAAAGGCGCGATCGCAATAATCTAACTCCATCAGTCGATGGGTCACCCACAGCGCTGTTAGCCCTTGGCTTTTAACCAGACGCCTTACCTGGGTGACCAAATCTAGCTGACTACTGGGGTCGAGTAGAGCCGTGGGCTCGTCCAGGAGCAAGAGCTTACACTGCTGAGCCAGGGCTCCTGCGATCGCAACCCGCTGCTTTTGACCGCCGCTGAGGGCGTAAATGGGCCGTCGCTGCAACGGCAGTAAATTGACCGCCGTCAAGGCCGTGGCCACCCGTTGCTGAATTTGCGCTGGCATCAGCTGCTCGGCCACCAGACCAAAGGCCACATCTGCCCCCACCGTCGGCATCACCAGCTGGTGATCAGGATTTTGAAAGACAAACCCCACCGGCCCTTGCAAATCAATTTGACCTTCCTGACGATCTAGCAGACCTGCGAGCAATCGCAGCAACGTAGACTTGCCGCTGCCATTAGTGCCCAGTAGCATGCAAAACTCCCCCTGATCGACCTCGACAGAGCAGTCCTTTAAAACCGAAGCCCCCGACGGCCATCGAAAACAGAGGCCTGCAACTCGAATAGCAGGCAGACCGGTTGACTCTTGATGACTAAGGTTCGCCATTGACTCACCTTGAGCTTAAATCAAACACCAACCTACTCAGCTGACATGGCAAAGAAACCAGGAGCTTTACCAGACAAGGACGTACCCGACTTCTCATAAACCTGGACAGCCGCCAGCTCACTGACCAAGATCGTAATTTTTTTGCCCTCCTGCTTGTCACAAGTCAGCTCTATCAAAATAGGTTGGCCTGAATTTAGTGCTTTGGTCACCGTGTCATAGGCTAACTTGGCAGCTTCAGAGGTTTCTTTTTGGACCGAGAGCGGTAAGGCAGTGTGTTTTAGCGCGAGCTCAACAATGTACATGGTAATGAAATATATAGCGGCACAATTTTAGCTTGCCAGGTTCGCCTTCTAGTATGGCAAGAATCAGGCCAGCATGCCGAGTCAAGATTAAGCCGTGAATTGTAATCGGTGGGGCGGGAGGCAAGTGAATCCGTGAGTCATCCGGTGGGCGGGGCTGAGCGCGACCACGAGGTGGGCGGTTCAACCTAGACCAGTGTGATTTTCTAGAAAGGAACCTTATAATGAGAGGAACGGTAAAGTTTAGTAAACACTACTCAGTTTGTATGTTCCGCGATCGTAGATTTCTAGATTGTGGATTTGCACTCTTAATCAATTATCTTTGAGTTATGGGTAGTGTGCTTTCTGTTTGTTAATTAGTCTGTTTGGAGAATTTCCCAGATGACCATAGCAATGGGACGCACGCAGTCAGGTCAAGGATGGTTTGACGTCCTCGACGACTGGCTGAAGCGTGATCGATTTGTCTTTGTGGGCTGGTCAGGTTTACTGCTGTTTCCCTGCGCCTTTTTGGCGGT
>JBCBQD010000103.1:0-18231 GCA_039820425.1 Cyanobacteria bacterium J06635_1 | reverse complement strand
CAAACTCTCCATGTTGGTTCGCATCAAAGCCAAAACTCCGACACTCCACAAAGTAAAGAGCCTGAATACTCAGTTAGTATCCGGCTTAATATTGCTTCCGTAACTCCCTTGTGTTAAGCTACGAGCAATTTAAGTTTATTAACGAGGTCTATATTCGTTTAACCTTTCAAACTATTTAACTGTCTAGGTCCTAGCGCTCTCAGATAAGTCGGAATCAGTGCCGACTCCCTTCAGCGCTTTACCAATATAGCGAAGTAACTCGAATTGAGTCAACCATTTTCGAGAATTTTTTTCTTCGTGGCTAAAATCCTTAATCATCAGCGGTTTTTAACGCTTCACAATCGTTCATGAACAGATAAGGAACTGCTTTTTTTCTATGGGAGTTTGGTGTTAAATTGGCTTCTCTCTTATGGCGAAGGCAGTGCAGACATTCTTGGTTCTCTGCGGAATAAGCGTTCAATAGTTTCTGAGCCATTTTAAGCAGCCTTATCGGGCTGCTCTTTAAAGAGGCAGGTGCCCAAGGGTCATAAAACGGTTTTAGTATTGAGAAGCGCATTTTTGGATATTGAGTAAAAAGGACTGCCGGTGGATTTTCAGTCAGTCATTGTTAAGCTGCACGAATTTTGGTCAGACCAAGGTTGCCTGATCGTTCAACCCTATGACACAGAAAAAGGGGCAGGTACAAAGAGCCCACATACGTTTCTGAGGGCGATTGGTCCAGAGCCTTGGGCAGTAGCCTATGTAGAGCCTTGCCGTCGCCCAGCGGATGGTCGCTACGGGGAAAACCCTAATCGATATCAGCACTACTATCAGTATCAGGTGCTGATTAAGCCGTCGCCTGACAATATTCAAGACTTATACTTAGAGTCGTTGCGATCGCTAGGCATTAAGCCAGAGGACCATGACATTCGGTTCGTCGAAGATAACTGGGAAGACGCAGCCGTTGGGGCCTGGGGGGTAGGCTGGGAAGTTTGGCTAGATGGGATGGAAGTGACCCAGTTCACCTATTTTCAGCAATGCGGCGGGCTGGATTGCAAGCCGGTATCAATTGAGATTACTTACGGGCTGGAACGTTTGACCATGTATCTGCAAGAGGTGGATGCGATCGCAAAAATCCAGTGGAACGAGCACATTACCTATGGCGATGTCCACATGCAGGGAGAGATCGAATGCTCGGCCTACAACTTTGAGGCCTCTAATCCCGAGCTGCTGTTCACGCTATTTGGGTTGTATCAAAAAGAAGCAGAACAGCTAATGGAAAAGGACCTAGTGCTGCCTGCCTATGACTACGTACTGAAGTGCTCACACACATTTAACTTGTTAGATGCGCGGGGGGTGATCTCAGTAACAGAGCGGACGCGATATATTCGCCAGGTGCGGGGGCTCGCCCGCAAGGTAGCTCAACTTTATTTAGAGCAGCGAGAAAAGTTGGGGTTCCCGCTATTAGCTAAGTCGGCAGAGGAGACTGCCGCAGAAAAAGCACCGGCATCTGCATTGTCTACGTAGGATAGCCGTGATAAGAAATATCTAAAGATGTTGCTAATTGATTGGTTGTTTTAGGGGTATTTTGATGGTTTTAAGTCTGGTGGCTTTGAGTTTGAAGGTGGTATCAACCAATTTGCAAGGAGTGCTTCAACCCATTGCGGATTGGTTTGCACAATTGGATATGCCAGCACCCATCATTCACTGGGGACATCCTGTGATGATGGGCACGGTTATTTTTGCAATGGGCACCACCGCAGCCTATATGGGTTGGAAGATTCGCAGCTTTGAAGACCCTGAAGAATCGATGACAACCCGAAAGCTCCATAAGAAAGTGGCGCTGTGGATGACCACGTTTATCGCCATGGGTTACACAGGGGGGTTGTTATCTTTGGTCATGCAGGGTGAACCCCTTTTGGAGAGCCCCCACTTTTGGACGGGTTCGGTCGTGTTGGGTTTATTGGGCCTCAACGGTGCGATCTCAATGAGTAAGTTTGCAGGCGGTAAAGATTCGCTCAAGTCAGTCCATGCCTACATTGGCACAGCGGCAGTAGCACTGATGTTTGTACATGCCTTTTTGGGCTTGAATTTAGGCTTGTCGATTTGAACCCCTAACCCACTACCCACCACTCTCCACCTCTAGAAATTTTTGATCCAATCGTGATTTATGAGCAATTCCAGGGCTTGCTAAAGCTTGGGGTACATTTACAAAAATCACGATGGCACCTTGGGGACTGCTGCTGATTTGTGGCAGCTATTTGTTGGGAATTTTTTCAACCGGGTTAACGCTGGGCGGCGGCCTCATTCCGTTAACAGGTTACGGGATTTTGGGGTTGGGCATTATCGGAGGATTGATCGTCCCTCGATATTGGCGAATGGGGCCAACCCGTCAGCAATGGATTGTGGCTGGCATCATTGGGATGCTGGGGGCGGCTTATTGCGTCTGGCGAATTCCTCAACCCGCGCCGGACGATGTGAGTCATTTCTTAAATGGGCAAAACCCAACAGGCATTTACAGTGTTGTAGGAGAGGTGCAAACTTCTCCTCAGCTTACCCGTAGCGGCAAGGGAAAATTTTGGCTGCGGGTAGACTCTGTGCAAAACCGCTCGAAGCAGGCCAGCTATGTTTCTCGGCAGACGGCTAGCGGCAAGCTGTATGTCACCGCACCGTTAGATCGGGTGGAAGGACTCTATCCAGGGTCTTCAGTCAAGGTCAGCGGCAAACTGTATGAGCCTAGTCCTGCTAAGACCCCAGGAGAGTTTGACTTTAAGAAACACCTGGCAAAGCAGGGATGCTTTGCTGGGCTGAGTGCCAAATATATCGATCCAATTGTAGTTGAAAGCGCTTCTAAGCAAGGACTATGGCAACTCCGTCAGCGAGTCGTCGAGGCCCAAGGGCGATGGCTCAAAGCCCCTAAGGGGGATTTGCTGAGCGCGATGACGCTAGGCCGTAAGGCTGTAGATGTTCCCTATGAAGTTCGCGATAGTTTTGTGGCAGCAGGGCTAGCTCACACAATGGCAGCATCTGGATTTCATGTGTCGCTGGTGCTGGGATTAGTGCTGACAGTGATGAAATCGCAGCTCCCCCGAATCAAATTTGTAGCAGGCACCACTGCCCTGCTGGGTTACATTGGCCTCACAGGGCTACAACCCAGCGTCATGCGGGCTGGGATCATGGGGTTTGGAGCCTTGGTCGGCCTAGTGTTGCAACGCCAAACCAAACCACTGGGATGCTTATTGCTAGCCGTCAATCTGCTACTTGTCTATAACCCGCAATGGATATGGGATGTGGGATTTCAACTGAGTGTTTTTGCCACACTGGGGCTAATGGTCAGTGTAGCGCCTCTGGTGAAGCGATTAAATTGGCTGCCAGTAACGGTTGCAACCGCCATCGCCGTCCCTTTGGCAGCCTATGTTTGGACGATCCCACTGCAACTTTTCCATTTTGGGGTGATGCCGTCTTACAGCATTTTACTCAATATGGTGGCGACACCACTGGTGACAGTCATTAGCCTGGGAGGGTTTGTAAGTGCATTTGGGGCACTGATATGGCCGACCTTGGGCAGTGCGATCGCATGGCTGCTAGCAATCCCCATTCAAATCTTGATGGGCTTAGTCCATTTTTTCAATCAGCTACCAGGACATCGGTTAGAACTGGGCAAAATCAGTGCATGGCAGGTTGCGCTCAGCTACGGCGTCTATGCGGCAGTGAGCCTATGGCTTGCCCATCGTGCCAAAAACCGCCCCACTGCCCCACCTCCTCACTTCCCTACCGCTTCAGTGTAGAATAATTAAGCCTCTGGAGAGGTGGCAGAGTGGTTGAATGCGGTAGACTCGAAATCTATTATGGGCTTCGGTTCATCGAGGGTTCGAATCCCTCCCTCTCCGTTTAGTAGCCCAATCGAGCTGCCTTAGAACAGCGCTTTGGGAAAAACCAGCCCCTCAATTCACCGGCCTTCCCCAAGCTAAAGTTGACAGCGAAAGCTATCTTGAAGGCTGAAACATCATCAATGACTGGCTTTTTATACGCTGCGGCTTTGATCTAATACCCAAACCAAAGCCGCAAATACCTTTTTTATGCTGAAACCTGCTCTTTAAAAGCCTTACCGGCTGAGAAGGCAGGCACTGTTGTAGCCGGAATTGTCATGGGCTCACCTGTCTTTGGATTGCGACCTTCTCGCTGTTTGCGATCGCGGGACTCAAAGCTACCAAACCCAATTAACGTGACCTTATCTCCCTCAGAGACCGCCTCCATGATGGAGTCAATTGTCGCCGTCACGACAGCATCAGCCATCTTCTTAGAAACACCAGCCTTTTCAGCAACCGTATCAAGCAGTTCACCTTTATTCATGGCAATCGAAATTCGAGACTTCGAGGTAGTTGTAACACAACTCAAAATAGAACACAAGTACTACTTAAAATCTTTTAAGCATCCAAAATTGAGCATGTGGTCACAGCCAGGGGCGGGAAAGCAATTGATAAGACTTTCCGAACAAAAGACATGCCCCAAAAAGAAATGCCCTAATCCGCGATAAGGGCGACCTTAGCTTCAAAGGAACACGTTTACACCCAAGACCCACACAGACTCTGGGTTTGCGGCGTTGATTAGTGCAATTGAGCGACGGCTTAAGGGTTAGCGTTGGGAATTTAGTCAACTGATGGAGCAAGCCGTCTCTATAAGCTATGACCAGACTATGAGCGTTGAGGAAACTGGTTAATCTGGGCAGTGCCATAAAAAACCAAATTTTGATTACGCAGGCGAATTTTGTCTACCCGCAATTGCGTCCCCTCAAGGGCAAATTTATCTAGGTCAAGCAGCGAATTAACATGCTCAATCACAGCTTTACCCAAAGCCACCGAATTATCGTTGCCCGCATAGGTGACCTCAACAAACCGAATCCGGGTGCGGTCTTCGACCTCAAGCTGAGCCGTGATATCCAGATCCCAGGGCTTGAGACGATCGCCGACAATCACCTGGGACTGAATTTGTAGAGATCCATCATTATTGAGCGTCATCTCAGTCTTTTGAAAATGCAGCGGCTGCTTTTCGTACTGCATTTGCTGGAGCTTGCCAACGACAAAAGGCGTATTAAACGACCTGGTCAAATCGGCCTCGGTGAGGACCACCCGCATGGTCGCCTGGGTGGGCTGCCGCAGCTGCACCTGCCCTCTAAAAATTGCCCCAAAATCAATTGAAACCGCCTGCACAAACAGCTCCATCGCGTCAATGCGTAAGCCGTTGTACATCAGCATGCCATTGCCAATGAAGTCAAATCCGTCTACGCTGCCCTGCAGCAATTTAGACACAGGCTCAGCCCGCACGGTGGCCTCTAGATTGCCCGTGCGCTTAAACAGCGCGGCAATGGCGGTTGTTACAGCCTTACTGACCAGCTGGTCGCCGCCTTGCCCTGTAAATGGTAAGTTGCCCAGTACCAAGGATGTCATTCCCTAATGGCTAGCTGCATAAAACGTCACATTCATTATGACCTATTTTTAAGAAATGTTAAGATTTACTGCAATACTATTCGCTTATGAGTCGAATTGAAAAACCCAGGGGATTTTAATCTCCAGTCTACGGCCTTTGTCACCTTAGCCTATTGGGGCCAGATAGAGGGCAGATTTGCTAAATAAAAACGACGGTGCGATTGCCATAAACTAAAATCCGGTTTTGTAGATGTAACCGTACGGCTCGGGCGAGCACCATGCGCTCTAAATCTTTGCCCTTGCGAATCAGATCAGGGACTTCGTCGCGGTGACTGATGTGGACCACATCCTGCTCAATGATCGGCCCGGCATCGAGGTCTGAGGTGACGTAGTGGGCCGTTGCCCCAATGATCTTAACGCCTCGCTCGTGGGCGCGATGGTAGGGGTTTGCCCCCACAAATGCGGGCAAAAAAGAATGGTGGATGTTGATCACTTGAGAAAACTGGTTGAGAAAGCCAGGGCTGATGATTTGCATATATTTGGCTAAAACCACCAGGTCAATCTCGTTCTGCTGCAGCCACTCAAGCTGCTGTTGCTCTTGGGTGGCTTTGGTCTCAGGGGCAATCGGGCAATGGCGAAAATCAATGCCAAACTGCTCGGCAATGGGCTGAAGCTTGGTATGGTTGCTGATAATCAAAGGGATTTCGGCAGAAAACTCCCCGGCCTGGTGACGCCAGAGTAGGTCGAGTAGGCAGTGGTTTTGGCGACTGACCCAAATGGCGATGCGGGGCACAGCGTCAGAAAAGTGCAGCTGCCAGGTGGCTTGCAGGGGCTTTGCGATCGCATCAAAGGCAGGACCAATTAATTCCCGCTGTAGATTAAATCCATTCAGCTGCCATTCAATCCGAGAGAGAAACAGCCCAGCGGCTTCGTCACGATGCTGGTCAGCGTGGACGATGTTGCCGCCGTTGGCGTAGATAAAATTCGCAATTTTGGCCACTAGCCCCTGTTGGTCCGGGCAGGAAATTAACAGGGTAGCGGTGGGGGTCATGGGGGAGGTCCTGGTTGGGGGGTGTGGGGAGGTGGGGAGGGTGGGGAAGGCGGGTGGTGGGTCGTAGAAGGGGGGGTGGGCAAAGGGGGTATATTTAATTCGATTGAGAATAACTATGGTTTGGGCTAGTTTTCGGAGGTTGAAGCATCCGTTGGGGGAGCGGCGTCACCTGGCTCAGAGGCTTCAGGTTCAGAGGCTTCAGGTTCAGGCGCTTCAGGTTCAGTCGTTTCAGGGTCAGTTGTTTCGGGCTCAGACGCTTCAGGCTCAGAGGCTTCAGGTTCGGACGCTTCTGCCCCCCCTACTTCCTCATCGTCCCCATCTTCCTCTACCCCTGCTCCCTCTCCTGGTTCTGCTGCTTCTGCCTCAGCAGACTCATCCGCGATCAACCATTCCTCAACCGGGCGTTCGACCCCATTCCTGAGCCCCCCCGAAACCAGGTAGACGGTTACCGCTTCGCCATCATCCTCTTCGGCTTCATCAACCCGACGAACGTAGAGGTTATCGCCGCTAAAGTCGGCAGATCCCACCTGGATTTGGTGGGTAACACTGTCAGCCAGCGTTAGGGTCACCGTTGCTGGCGGAGCGTCTAAGCCAAATTTTGGCAGGTCGTCAGGGGATACGGTCAGGGTATCCAGGGTGGGTTTGCCGGTGAGCTGATCGAGTAAAAAGGCAATGGCCCCGGCTTCGGCGGGCTGCTGTTGGGGCTCGCTCATCCCCCAGGTGCCGTCGCTGGTTTTCTCAAAAGCGATGATCGTATCGGCCCGGTCAATTTTGAGCTGCTGGACGTCTTTTTCTTCAAAGGGATAGAGGCTTTGGCCCTGGGTCTGTTCGGTGTCGTTGACTGTTTGGGTTTCGTAGAGTAAGACACCGCTACCGAGTGCGATCGCAACCACCAATAAAACCCAGGTACTCCGCTGCAATTTCATCGCTTTTCTCCCTTGCCCTACCTATATTCTCTAACCCGCCCTTCGCCCTTTCACCGTCTCCGAAACCACATCACGCCCGCCCCAAGGATGCCAATTGCAGGCAGCACCAGCAAGGCCAGCACTACCACCAAAATTTGCTGCTGCACCGTCATCGAAATACGTCGATTGATTACCTCTTTAGGCCGTATAGACAGGGTAGGCGTATCGATCCGACTCAGCCAGGTCACCGTATTTAAGAAAATGTCGCCGTTGAGCTGCTGGTCAAAGCGCCCGTCCGTCGCAAAGCCCACATTGCCGATCACCACCAAGCGAGCTTCACCGTTACGCCTGACAGCCACCTTCTCTTCTTCCCCGGCTCCCCCATCTTCCCCATCGCCCACTGCTCCCACTGCCTCTTCTGCTCCCTCTGCTCCCTCTGCCTCTTCTGCTTCCGCACCGTCACTTTCAACCGCCTCAGCGGAGTCCTCCTCGGTTTCAGGCGTACCGGCAGAGGCTTCTTCGTCGCTAGGTTCGTCGCTGGTTTCTCCCTCGGGGGCAGCCTCTTCACCCGTGTCCGCTTCGGGGGCGTCCTCTGCACTCGGCTGGGCAGCAGGCGCTGCCGTCGCAGCTCGACTAAAGACCACACCAATGTTATGGGGACCACTGGGGGCCTGCTGGGTATCCACCTCTAGCTGACCCGCTTCATTAATGGTCTCGGCATAGGTAAGGGGGTTAGTAAGCAGCAGCGGTGTGGCCTCAACGCTTGATTTGGGGTTGATCTCTACCGGACGGGCTAGCGGATAAAAAGAGCGACCATTTTCAAATTCGTCGGTGATCGGATGGCTGCCGTAGTCAGTCACCAGGGGGGCGGCTGGCCCCTGGCCCACCAGCTGGCCACCGCCGGAGGTATCCACAATCAGCCGGTCGTCAAGCACGGCTCCCCATTGATCTAGCAGGGGCTCTAGCCCCGTCGCCACGAGCGGGTCAACCATCAACAGCACGCTGCCACCTTCTTTAAGGTACTGATCAATGGCCTGACGCTCGGTGTCAAACAAGGTCTGAAATTGACGCCGTTCCGGGGCTGAAATCACCACAACTGAGGCATCGGAGGGAATGGATTGGGTGTCAGCTAGGTCGAAGGCCTCAACGGTAAAATTCTCGGTCTCTAACGCCTGTGCCGCTTGGGAAAGTCCTGGTTCAGAGCCATCAATCGTGTATTCGCCATGGCCTTGTAAAAAATAGACCACGGCATCATTCTCACTGCCCAGCTGCTTGAGTCGATTGGTAAGCTCTCGCTCAGACAGGGGCTCCTGGGGGGCCATGCGCTGGACCAGCACCCGTTTCTCACCCACCTGGAGGTAGGCCTCTCTGGCGGGGCGGGTCTGCACCCCAAAGTCAATGGCGCGCTGGGGGTCACTCAGCGGGTTGACATATTCATACTCAAAGTCAGGGTTGAACCGCCGATAGGTATCTAACAATTTTTTATCGGTGGCGCTGGGGGCCTCATCAAAGACCACCAACTCAACGGGCTGGGGCAAGTTTTTGACCACCGTTTGCGACTCAGGGGCCAGGGTATAAAGCTGGCCCTCGGTCAGATCAATGCGCTGGTCATAGCGAGCCCCAAGAAAATTGATAAACCCCAAAATTACCAGCACCGACAGGGTCGCCACCAGGGCATTGGTGCCCGCCTGGGTAGAGCGACTCTTTAAAAATGCGCCAATGCCGTAGTTGCCGAGTACAAGAGCAACCACACACAGCACCGCCCCCAAAATCAGCAGAACAGTGGGCAGCAGCGTCCAGCCACCGACAAACCCTGCCACAACCCCAGCGGTGATCGCAGCGATGCCGGGCCAGATAAGGAATTTTAGGTATTTTTGAAGAGATTTCATAATTTAATTACCCACTACCCACTACCCTTCGCCTTTCATCCTTTCCCCTTTCGCCTTCCCCTAATTTCGCTGGAACCTAAGCGTTTCAATCGACTGAGCCGTCAAAAACAAGCCCAGCACCACGTATGACAAAAACAAAATCAGGCCACTGGTATCGAAAATGCCCTGGATGAAATCGTCGAAATGGGTCAAGAGCGACAGGTGGCCAATGGCTTCTCCCAGGGGGTCAGGGACACTATTGGCAATGCCGCTGAGGGCCCATAAAACCAGCACCAGGGTAAAGGTCATAATCGCGGCAAGAACAGTACTCTCGGTCAGGGATGAAATGAACATCCCCAGGGAAAGCACCCCGGTGGCGAGTAGCACCAACCCCGCGTGGGCCAGGAGTAAGAGCGAAAACTTGAAGGGTGGATCGGAGGCTCCCAAAATCAAAGATTCGCAAACCATCAGCGGCAGAGTCATGGTGATATAAAAGGTAGCCACCCCCAGCAGCTTGCCCAGGGCTACCGCCCAATTGGTGACGGGGGAGGTGGCGAGTAGCTCGAGGGTGCCTTGTTTACGTTCTTCGGTATAGAGCCCCATGGAGAGCATGGGTAAGATAAACATCGACAGCGACCCCAGCAGCCCTAGATAAAATCGAACAAACTCATAGGGCAGGTCAATCGGGGCTGCCAATCCGGACTGATCGGCAAAGTTTGACTGGGCCAGTAAACCCTCGGGACCAAAAACCGTGATCACCAAGAAAAAGCCCGACAGCAGCCAGAAGACGGTGGCAATGCCGTAGGCCAGCGGCGAGGCAAAATAGCTTTGCAGTTCCCGCCGATAGATGGCAATGACATTGCCGATGATGGTTTGAAGATTACTCATCTTTGGCTTCCTCTTCCTCTGATGAAACCCCTAATTGGGGCGTATCTTGGGCCTCCTCTGCTCCCCCATCCTCCCAACCTCCCTCTGCCTCCCCCTCTGCCCCATCCCTCTCTGCCCCATCAAACTCAGCCTCTACAGCCTCAGCAGACGACTCCTGGGTGGTGAGATTGATAAAGACGTCCTCCAGGCTGACCCGGTTGCGGGTGAGTTCGTAGAGCCCCAGGCCAGCTTGCACCATCGCCGCTGCGATCGCAGCCCCCGGATCTTCCCCCGCTGTGGCCACCACCTGAAAGCGGTGATGATCTTCGGCTAAGCCTTCGCGGTTGTCAACGGCCTCAATTTTCTCAAGACCGATCACCAGATCAAGCACCTGCCGAGCTTTGGCCCGATCGCCGCGAATTTCGACCGAATAGCCCAGCTGACCAGCCAGTCGGGCTTGCAGATTTTCGGGGGTGTCGGTGGCGACGATGCGACCATTGTTGATGATGGCGACGCGATCGCAGGTCATGCTGACCTCGGGCAAAATGTGAGTCGATAAAATAATTGTGTGCTGCCCCGCCAGGCTTTTAATTAAGTTGCGCACGCCAATAATCTGACGCGGGTCTAACCCCACCGTAGGTTCATCCAGAATAATCACCGGTGGGTCGTGGACAATCGCCTGGGCAATGCCCACCCGTTGCCGAAAGCCTTTAGACAGCTTACGAATTAAGACTTTGCGTTTTTCCAGAATATTGCAGCGCTCCATCGCTGACTCAACCCGCGCTGAGCGCTCGCCCGACGGCACCCCCTTGATGCGTGCCACAAAATAGAGAAACGCCTCGACGGTCATCTCCGGGTACAGCGGTGGGATTTCTGGCAGATAGCCGATTCGTTGTCGAACCGCCATGGAGTCGGTGTGGACTTCATGATCAGCGACTTGGGCTGTCCCGCTGGTGGCAGGCAAATACCCCGACAAAATTCGCATCGTGGTCGTCTTACCCGCGCCGTTAGGGCCGAGGAATCCTAAGATTTCACCTGGTTCTACCTCGAACGACACGTCTTGAATCGCCACCGTCGATCCATAGGTTTTACTGAGCTGTTCGACCTTGATCATAGGATTTGATCCTAGAGTTTAGAGATCACCGAGTGAACATTGTGCCATTGTCGGGGTAAATTGATACCTGTATTTCTAGGCCGTTGACAAAACTATCTGACGGTACATTTAACAGTGGAAGATTTGCCCAAAGGTCCTGGGACCGGCTTTACGTTTCTTTATTACTTTGCCAGCACTAGCTTAGTCGGTACGCTGCTCGCCAGCCAGGTATTGCACGTTAGCCTTAGCACGGGCATCCCTAACCAGATTGGAGTGGTGCTGGGCGTGTTTGGGGGGGGAGTAGGTACCTACTTTAATCGCTCCCAAACACTAGAACTGCCGGTTAAGGGTAAAAAAGAGCTGCTCAATCGGCTCAATCCGATCTTGAGCGACATGGGCTATACCCTTGCCGAAGATTCGGAAGAGCTGGCAGAGGGGCTGATCTATCAGCGCTCAGGTTTACGGTCGTTACTTTCGGGCAAAGTTTATGTCACGTGGGCTCAAAAGCAGGCCGATCAAAAGCAGGCAATTGTGACTAGCCGAGCCGTTCATATCCGGACCCTTCAAAAGCAGCTGAGGTAGGGCCTCGACCATGGCCAAAAAGCAAAAATTCCCCCATCTGGTCGGGTCCAAATGGACCGCACAGCAAAAGGTAATGGGATGGCGTCATTTTCGAGTGGTCAATCGCAAAAATCAAGATCAGTGGGTCTTTGCAGAACTGGCGGCGGCCTGTGACCCCCAGGTCCGGTTTTGGATTAATGCCAAACTCTTGAAAAATAATCGGCTATGGTTAGCGGGCTGGCAAACCCTGGATGGAATTTCGGCTGCGGACAGCCCCCGCCCTTGAGCATCCCACCTCGGTGTTACAAATGAAATAATGACGTTAATATTAAGAGAAGTAAACACACTGATAACGAGCCCTCCGCGATCGGTGAAAATCCGTTGCATTGCTCGCCTTGTGTCGACGGTATTCGAATCAGTGTTACTCAACCAACCTGAATTGAGCAAATCCCAGGCAAGGTAGTCGTTTCTACGCATTTAAAGGTCGCTGTATTTCAATGTCAAGCCCCTATCCCTCTGACCCAGAACTGTTAAAAGCGGTACTTAGTCCTCTCCTAGAGGATTTTCAGTATTGGTTTGGGCGCTCCGTTCAATTATTAGAAACGGAAAAGATTCCTTTCTTTAGTGCTCAGGAGCAGCAGAATCTGTTACAAAAAATACAGGAGGCCAGAAGACAGGTTAGTGCAGCTCAGGCCTTGTCTGGTGCCACTCAAAATCAGGCGGGTATTGATATGCCATTGGTGATGGCGTGGCATCAGTTGGTGCAGGAGTGTTGGCAAGTTGCCGTTCGCTTTCGCCAAGAAACCCAAGCAAGTCCTCAGCGCAATAACTAACGCAATCATTAATATGTTGCATTTACTCTACATTTTTGCTTTTACAGTTTTGGCTGTGCTCGCCGTCGCGAACTTGATTCGCAACTTGATTAGTCTGGGCATTGAGTCACGTCGCCCGGGGTCAGCCGGTCGCACCAGCATTAGCCAGTCAGATCGCCCTCGACCAGTCATGCATCCAGAACTGCTCGATGCCAACGGCAATGTGGTAGACGAGCCACTGCTAGTGATGCGTTCGATTTCGATCAAAGATGCCCGTGAGCGCCTGGATGCTATGTATGAGGCTTCCGGGGGCGGAAGTGACGATAATCGGGACGAAAAATGAGTTTTCGTTAAGTATTTAGCCAAAAAGTGAGCGTTTTAGCAGTTATTGATAGCCAACCTGTTCTAAGGTACTAACAGGTTAATTTCTACAAGCGTTAGGATAGAAGTCAGTGGCCAGAATCGAGTCCCCTGCTGGCTGTGTTTGGCTGAGCTCATGTCGAAGCTTGGATGCTTATAACCGCCTAGATCTTCCGCCTTAAATTGAATGCCTGACTTTCTTTGTTTAAAGATTTCATGAAGAAGTTTGTGATGCATGTGAAATTTTCAAGAAGTTAGGGGGGTTTTGAGATATGTTGATGATGTTTTCAGAAATGTATTGTAAACATTGTATGTAGACATATAAAGTTTCCCTGATTGATAGATCTGTGCCTGCAACTGGTTTGCCTGTAGATATACGTGTTCCTTATCGCACAGTTAGCTAGGGCGAAGGTTTGAATTTCCTAAGTATCAATTTTATCTGTGAGCTTGCTTGCGTGGTGGTACGTGTTGTCAATGGACTGTGTATCGATTCAGCTTCAGAGGTTGTTTCATCATTTGTCTCTCTTGACTGAGACAGGCAGGGCCAGCGGGTGAGTAATTTAGCGTAGGGGCGCGCTTAGGAACGCAGCTTTTTTTGGGTTCCCGGCTATGGGACGCTATTGGTTTTCTCCTTTGGGAGAAGGTTAGCGGCAAACCTTAGCTTCGATGAGATCAATCCGAATATTTGGACTTCGGCTGCAAGGCGTTTAGCTTTGTGCTTGTTTGCTGTAACCTATCGCCTTGAAGCCATTGGCGCGCAGCGGACGTCCCAGATATTTTTTATTGTTAGTAACAACTATGCAAGGTCAGTTTTTAATTGTCTTTAGGGCAATGCGTAAAGGATTAGCCTCCGGCAAGTTGACTGGGACTGTTTTGGGTGCAGTGGCGCTATTGTCGGGAGATGTCATGGGTCCCAGACTCGCAACGGCTCAGTCTGTCGTAGAGGATACTGTGTCACCGAGTGACTTGCCAACGGTTTTGCCCGGTGAACCAAGTTTGTCCGATGAAGCTGATTTTTCGAGGGGGGAAAATTACCTGCTGGGGGTAGGAGACCATCTGCAGGTTGACGTATTCAATGTTCCTGACTATGGGGGAGAATTCCGAGTCCTGTCCGGTGGGGTTTTAAATCTTCCTGTGGTGGGTCAAGTCGCGGTAGAAGGGCTATCCCTGGAGCAAGCCGCAGTCCATATTGAACAAACCCTCGCTCCCTTTGTCAGACGCCCTCGGGTCACGTTGAGTGTGTTGGACACTCGACCTCTCCAGGTTGCGATCGCAGGCGAAGTCAGTCGGCCTGGCACCTATCAGCTCGAGGACGATGGGACGGGCAATGCCTCCCCAGAAGTCCCCACCCTGACCCAGGTGATTGAGCTAGCAGGTGGGATTACCCAGCTAGCCGATATTCGTCAGATTGAGGTGCAGCGACAACTTCCGCCCGTGTCAGCTGCTCTGCGCGCTAACGCGCCTTCGGGCAACCTTAGCCGTGAGTCAACTCAGGCTCAAACTATCCCAATTGATCTGTGGGCGCTCTTGCAAGAGGGTAACCTAGATGAGGATATCCGCCTACAAGATGGCGATCGTATCTTTATTCCCGCCGCAACAGCCCTTAATCCTGATGAGGTTACTGAGTTATCAAGGGCAAGTTTTTCACCTGACCAAATTTCTATCAATATTGTTGGCGAAGTAGACACGCCCGGCCGGATCAATGTTCCCCCCAATACCCCGCTGAATCAAGCACTGCTGACGGCGGGAGGGTTCAATAACCGGGCCAGAAGAAGCTCTGTCAAACTCATTCGATTGAATCCCAACGGGACTGTGTCTCAGCAAGAAATCGAAATTGATTTTTCCCAAGGCGTTGATGATGCCCTCAACCCCCCTTTGAGACCAAATGATACGGTTGTTGTTCAACGCTCTGGTTTAGCCCGGGTTGGTGATGCTCTTGGCCCCGTTTTGAGGCCTATCAGGGATACCTTTGGTGTTCTTCGTCTATTAGGACTGTAGATAGTTAGGTTTTGAACAAATTTATTCCTTGTCTTTTTAGGAAATGAAGTTAGACATGAAGGTTGCTTTAGTTCACGATTATCTCACCCAAAAAGGCGGCGCAGAGCGCGTGTTTGAGCTTCTCTGTAGGCAGTTTCCTGAGGCTGATATCTACACCTCACTCTATAGCCCTCAACATACCATTGACATTGATAGTCAGCGGGTTCATACCACTCGATTGCAATCCATTCCGGGGGCAAGTCAGTATTTTCGACTGTTGGCCCCATTTTATTTTTCAGCGTTTGCCGCCCTCGATTTGCAGCAGTATGACTTGATACTCAGCAGTACAACCAGCTTTGCAAAAGCGGTTGTAAAACACCCTGAGGCTTGCCATATCTGTTTTTGTCACAACATTACTCGATTTCTCTGGGATACCCGTACTTATCTTGACCAGTACAAAAATTACAGAGCCTTAATTCCGATTATTCAGCCCATTTTTCAGAAGCTCAGGCAGATTGATATCACCCATGCCCAGAAGCCAGATCTCTATATTGCCAACTCGACAACCGTCACTGAGCGCATTCGGCAAACCTACAAGATGCCAGCGATGACCGTTAATTACCCCATCGATACTCGTCGGTTTGAATTCTCGGATCAAAAAGATGATTTTTATCTGGTCTCATCTCGTTTGTTAGGGTATAAACGGGTAGACGTTGTTGTCGAAGCCTTTAATTGGTTAGGATGGCCGCTGATCATTACGGGGGACGGCCCAGAAAGGGAGAGATTAGAAGCCATGGCCCTACCAAATATTTCATTTTTGGGGCATGTCAGCGATGAGCAGCGCAAGGTCCTGATGTCACGGGCAAAAGCTGTGATTGTTGTTGCCTTAGAAGATTATGGATTAGTGCCCATTGAGGCGAATGCCAGTGGCACCCCCGTTATTTCCTACGGAGTTGGCGGCGTGTTAGATACCCAAGTCGATGGGAAAACAGGATTCTTTTTCTATCGTCAGTCCCCAGAGGCTTTGCATCAGGCCCTTCTGAAGGCTAGCACGGTGAAATGGGATTACCATCAGATTCGAGAACATGTACTAAATCGTTTCACAGAAGACGTTTTCTTCCAAAGCGTAATGGCTATAATTGATGAATTTTGTGGCAGTAAGCGGGCACCCCGCACAGCGATTCCCGCACTTAGTGGAAAGGCTAGTTTGAATGGCGCTAGATAAATTCTGATGATTCACAAGGGTTAGAAGTATGCGAACAACACAACTCCCTTCCACTGTAGATAAGCCAGAGATTGGGTATGGTCAACTGCTGCGCATTCTCGTGCGGCGGTTTGTCTGGTTTGGTGGGGCCATTATCGGGGCATTAGGGATTGCGATCGCGTTGACCCTTAAGGAAGACCCCGTGTATCAAAGCTCGATGCAGTTGCTAGTAGAGCCCAACTATCGGCAGACCGTTGACATCACCAGGCAACAAGCGGGGGCACGGTCATCCACATCTCAAACAGACTATGCCACCCAGCTGAATCTGATGCGGAGTAAATCATTTGTTGCACAAACCGTTGAGAAATTGCTGCCCAGTTATCCAGAACTCTGTAGTCAGTCAAACAATCGCTCTGACTGTGTTAATAGACTCAAAAGGTCATTGACACTTGCCCAAATGAGCGAAGATGGTACAAAAACCAGGATTTTTGAAGCCACATTTGAGGCTGATGACCCAGCGGTTGTTCAAGCCTTTTTGGAAACCTTAGGCGAAATCTATCTCAGCTATAACAAAGAGCATCAAGAGCAACGACTCGAGCGCGGCTTAGCCCTGGTCAATCAGCAAATTGAGGGGGTTCAGGGAACCCTTGCCGAGTCTCGCCAGGCGCTGAAACAGTTTCGCGAAACCGAAAATTTGATTAGGCCAGAAGAGCAATCCCTGGCCGTTGCCGAATCTCTTCGGCAGAATGAGCAATCTCAAATAGACGTTGAAAATCAGTACCTTGAGGCCACGGCTGAATACAACGCTTTGCAGGATAAGCTGTCCGCCGATCCTCAGACAGCTCTGATTTCTTCGCGATTGAGTCAATCATCTCGCTACCAGCAGCTCTTAAATGCTTTACAAGAAACAGAACTGGCCTTAGGACAGCGGCGGGCGCTTTATGCTGAAGCTGATCCGGGCGTGCAAGATCTGCTCGCCCAGAGACAGGAGCGGGTTTTGCTTTTACAAGCAGAAGTCAAACGGGTATTGGGCGAGATTCCCGCTCAACTTGATCTAGACGAAACGGCTCTGCTGACTGAGGGACAGCTGGGTGGCATTGACCTAGGATTAGTCAGTAATCTCGTCCAGGCGACCGTCCGTTTGCAGAGTTTGACGGCCCGACAGGCCGGGTTAGATCAAGCTGCCCAACAATTGCAAACTGAGCTGGATAAATTTCCAGGTTTGATTGCAGAATATGATCGCATTCAGCCTGAGGCACAAATCCAGCGACAGTCACTGGAACAACTGTTGAAACTTCGCCAGGAGTTGAGCAACGAACTGGCTCAGGGAGGATTTAGTTGGGATATTGTAGAAGCGTCTCAGCAGGGTAAAAAGATTTCGCCAAAGCCGAAGCAGAATTTGCTGCTAGGGCTCGTGGCAGGGGCCTTTGTCGGCGGAGCCCTGGCCTTTGGGCGAGAAGCCATTGACACCGTTGTACGCACATCAGATGATCTGAAAAAACAGGTAACCTTGCCGCTGTTGGGAGTTATTCCAGAAATGCCTACGGGCAAAGCAGATGCCTTGCTGACCATCCTCAAGCCTGAATATGAACAGACCCCAGGTGACGCGTTCTCTCTGGATCAGTGGCAGCCTTTCAGAGATGCCGTTGATTTAATTCATAAGACGATTCAACTCTCAACGGCTCAGCCACTCTCCTCGCTGATGGTCACCTCTGCTTTAGTGGAGGAGGGTAAAACGACGCTTTCCATCGGGTTGGCGCTAAGCGCGGCGCGATCGCATCAACGGGTATTGCTGATTGATGCCAACTTTCGCAATCCATCCTTGCACCACTACCTGGGCTTATTAAATGTGCAGGGGCTCTCAACCCAGCTACACCCTGACCTGGCTCGGCTAAACCCCGTACAGATTTCCCCGGCTTCGTTGTCGCGCTCAGGCACTAACATTGATGTTTTGCTATCAGGAGCTGTGCCTGATGATCCCATGCGGTTGCTCAGTTCCCTCCGCATGCGGCAGGTTCTCGAAAAAGCTGAGGCAAGTTATGACCTGGTCATTGTCGATGCGCCAGCTATTTCAGGGCTAGCCGATGGCCTACAGCTGGCCTCCCTGTGTAAGGCCTCGATCATGGTC
>JBCBQD010000102.1:0-18313 GCA_039820425.1 Cyanobacteria bacterium J06635_1 | reverse complement strand
CTTTGATCCGATGGTTTCTGTCATTTTGGGGCTGAAATATCAAGCTACAGGTAACCCCGCTTATCTCGATCAGCAAATCCACTACTTCAATCGCGCCTTGGGGCAACTCACCGCTGAGGATTCTCCCTTTGGGGGGCTTCGGTGCCCTGAGCTTTACTATTTAGAAAACGGCCAGTATGTGCCCAACGATGTCACGCCCCTACTGTGGACCCAGGCACACCTGTGGCTGGCATTTCATCATTTAGCCGAGAGCCTGGGCAAATCATCTGGGTGACGTTGCCCATCACCTGCCACAAATAACCTTCGTGACATGATCGATTTAAACAGCGGTTGGTATGCATGGTCGTTGTTAGCCTGAGAGTGTTGCCTTTGATTGGTTGCTTCATCGCGGTTTTCGCCAAACCCAAACTTCACCATCCTCTGGATCAATCAGAGTCCCATCTCTAGCAAATTGATTCTTCTCCAAAACCCTTCCTGAGGCTGAATGTGTTGGGATTGTGCAAGCCACAATTGATTGAATCTCAGCCTTTGAAAACCCCCCTCTAACCAATAAATCCACAGCTTGAGTTGCAAACCCTTTTCCTTGCTGGGAAGCCACCACTCCATATCCAATTTCGACTGTGCCATTGCTGTCTGGTGGGCTTTTGAAACTGCTCATCCCAACGACCAAGCGTTCAACCACAATCAATCGAGGAGCCCACCAAAAATGGTTTCCGGCGTCCTGACTTAATTGATCACTTAGAAACTCCAATAAGAACCTGGGAGCAATCTCTTCACCCTCAGGACATATCAATCCATCTATTTCAGAGCATTCAGATTGCTCAAGAAGTGCGGATAACTGATAGCTTGTGGTTTGATGAAGGATTAACAATATTTAATCATGACTAGATTAGCCCACCAGCAAATCCTCTTCGGGGTAGCGAATAACGCTGGGGCTGGGGTCTCCTAGGAGGGCTGCCATCAAGAGCAAAATGCCGACCCGTCCGATAAACATCGTGGCAATCAAAACCATCTGACCCAGCACGGAGAGATCGGCGGTAATGCCGGTGGAGAGCCCCACCGTGGCAAAGGCTGAGACCGCCTCAAACAGCAAATCGATAAACTCGATGCCAGGATCTGTCATCGACAGCAAAATGGTCACCACCACCACCGTTAGCCCCGAGGCCACCACCACCCCCACGGCTTTAAAGATTCGAGTATCCGGGATTTGCCGCTGATAGCAGAGGACTTCGTCTTTGCCCCGGAGCACGGCGCGGGTGCAGTTGATTAAGATTCTGACGGTGGTGGTTTTAATGCCACCGCCGGTGCTGCCAGGGCTCGCGCCGATAAACATGAGTGCGATCGCAATAAATAAGGAGCTTTTTTCCATACCACCAATGTCGATGGAGTTAAAACCTGCGGTGCGGGTAATCACCGATTGAAATGTTGCCATCAGCAATTTTGTCGGGATCGGGTTGCCCCGCAGCGTGGCAGCGTTAGCAAATTCTGTGAAAAAGAAAGCAACGGTCCCCAGGGCCAGCAAGACCAACGAAGTGCTGGTGACCACCTTAAAGTGGAGAGAAAACACCTGACGTCCACGGCGACCCCGGATCAGGTTGCGTGCCCAGATAAAGAGTTCCATAATCACCTGGTAGCCAATGCCGCCAATTACCACCAGGGCCGCAATCACAAAGCTCACCCAGACAGATGCACCGTATCGCACCAAACTATCGGGAAATAAACTAAACCCAGCATTATTAAAGGCGCTGATGCTATGGAAAAGTGCCAGCCAGAGCCCTTGGCCCGTGCCGTAGTCTTCAGACAGTTGGGGCATTAGTAAAAACGCCCCCGATAGCTCAAAGATCAGCGTCATCGAAATAATCGAGATAATCAGCCCTCGCACCCCCGATAGCTCGGCAGTATCTAGCGACTGCTGGATGGCGAGGCGATCTTTGAGCCCCAGGCGTCGCCCCAGCAACAATAGTAAAAACGTGGTGGCGGTCATATAGCCCAGGCCTCCTAGCTGGATGAGCAACAAAATGAGACCCTGCCCCAAGGGGGAAAAGTAACTGCCCGTATCCACCACAATCAGCCCTGTGACACACACCGCAGAGGTGGCTGTAAACAACGCCACGATAGGATTATTCCACTCTCCCGATGCGGTAGCTATCGGTAACATCAGCAAGAGAGTGCCAATGGTAATCACGGTCAAAAATCCAATGCAGACGGTTCTAGAAACGGTCATAGCAGGGCAAAATTTCGCTGGGCGTTAAGATATTTGGGTCAGAAAGCTCCTTCAGTCTCTCATTTTCATGGGGACACATGACCAGGTCACCTGTAAACCCATTAGCGGATTGCGCTCACCCATGACCCAATTAGATTTTGCCCAGGCCAGCTCTTCAGAACTCTACACGCGCATCGGTCAGTTTTACGATGCATCCTCCCAGCTTTGGGAGCAGGTTTGGGGCGAGCATATGCACCATGGCCATTACGGGCCAACGGGCAACATCCGCAAGGATCGCTACCAGGCCCAACTTGATTTAATAGACGCACTCTTGGGCTGGGGGAAGGTGCAAACCGCCACACAGATCCTCGATGTAGGCTGCGGCATCGGCGGCAGCACCCTTTATTTAGCCGAGCAGTTTCAAGCCCAGGCCGTGGGCATCACCCTCAGCCCAGTACAGGCACGGCGCGCCACCGAACGCGCCCAGGAGGCAGGATTGCCCAAAGCATCTGTCTCCAACGCCACACCTGGGCCAGCCGCCTATTTTCAAGTCGCCAATGCCCTGGAGACGCCGTTCCCAGATAACTCCTTTGATTTGATCTGGTCGCTGGAGAGTGGCGAGCACATGCCGGACAAGGGGAAATTTTTGCAAGAATGCTATCGCCAGCTCAAACCCGGCGGGCATTTTTTAATGGCGACCTGGTGCCATCGCCCCACCGATTCCCTGGCGGGAGCCCTGACCGCAGATGAGCAACGGCATCTCAAGGCGATTTATGAGGCGTATTGTTTACCCTATGTGATCTCACTGCCGGAATATCGTGCGATCGCAGCCAATCTCAACTTCCAAAATGTCCAAATCGCCGACTGGTCTATCGCAGTTGCCCCATTTTGGGAGGAGGTTATTCGCTCAGCCCTAGAGCCGTCGGTCATCGCAAAACTTCTCAAGGCAGGCTCCTCAACAATTCAGGGCGCAATGTCTCTGTGGTTGATGTCGTCAGGTTTCCGGCATGGCTTGATTCGCTTTGGTTTAATCAAGGCAACTAAATAGACAAAAGAGGCTGGTTTAACCAGCCTCTTATAGAGCTATGCGCTTAGAGCTATGCCCTCAATCTCCCTATGGGTTAGCGCAATCGATCAGACGCACAACTGCTGTTGCCGCATAATTTCTCAAGGCAGGAGAATCAGGGGCAAATTCAGTCCCTGTCTCATTAACCGGTGTTGCGACACCGCAGTACCCTCCCATCACCCTGATTACCTGTTGAGCCCAGTGCCCTTCGGTGTCTGTGAGCGTCGCGCGCTGCTGATTGGCAGTGAGAATTGGCTCCTGATTTAGCTGCTGCTTACGGTACTTGGCAGCTTTACGCAACACCGCCATCATTTCTGCCCGAGTCACTTCAGCTTCGGGACGGAAAGTCGCATCAGGATAACCGCTGACAATGTCATTTTGGCTAGCAAACTGGATCTTAGCTGCACTCCAACGGTTAGCAGGCACATCACCAAAAGGATCGCTGGTAACCTGATTGGGTAGCGCAATGGAGATATTTTCCTCACTATCCAACGCCTCGATCACCATGGAGACGAGCTGCTCGCGGGTCACGGGCCGCTGCGGACCAAAAGTACCATCTTGAAAGCCCGCAATAAACCCAATCTGAACCGCCTGGGCAATTTGTTCTTGATAAATATCCCCACGGGTATCAGGGAAGGTCGCAACTGGCGTTGGCGTTGGCGTTGGCGTTGGCGTTGGCGTTGGCGTCGGGCTTGGGGTTGGTGCCCCGCCCTGCTGAGCCAGTTGAGCCAAGGTTAAGTCGCTCGCCAGATAGGTACGACCGGTTGGATTGCCGTTAAAGGTTTGTCGTGCCAACCGCCAATCAGAATTTAGAAAGATTTTGGTAAACCCATTCAGGGCAATGCCATCGGTTTGCCCAATGACAATGCGCTCCCCCTCTACGCCTCTGCGAGGAACCCCAAACAACACCAGTCGGCCATCGATTTCTTCCAAAACAGGGTCATATCTAAGGTCTTCGCCACCAACCCGAACCAAGTAACCATTCGTGTCAGTCGCTTTGGCGCAAATACCTGTAAAGTCAAAATTCAGCAGCAGAGGTTCAATTTGGGTGGGGTTTGACCCTGATTCACTCCAGCATAGGGGCTCGGACCGCCTCTGCTCAATAATCATCAGACCGTAGCGTTGTCTGCCACCGAGCCGACTAGTAGGCTGTGCGATCAGCACAAAGGGGGCCTGATCAGCGTCTGCCAAGCCAAAGGTTGCGCTTTGAGCCAGTAAAACCTGTGGGTCTACTGAGGTAGATGTCTGAGCAGCAGATTTTTGAGCGCGCGCCAACTGTAACCCAGCGGTCATCGTTAAGGCTGCAGCCGCCATAATCGCCACTTTCAAACGCAATGGTTTCATCGTCAATAATCTTCCTTTTTAATTTCAATTAATCAGGCAGCGCTCGGTAGGATGACCCTAAACAGCGTCAGCAGGCGCTGCAATTGCTAAATTAATCTGGGCCACATCCAGCAGACTAGAAAACCAAAATTGTCTAATGTTGGATGTGATTTTGAATCAATTTATACTAGCAGCTGCTAACACTACCGAATTGATTTGTTAATGAACGCGTTGCAAACGATTACCACGATTAGACACGATATTTTGCCGCCGTGGCTTTTTTATTAAAATTGCGGAAACTCTCCACGTAAAACACATCCAGTTTGAAAACTTGAGTTTTCCCGTCAGGCAAGTAACAGGTCTGAATGGGGTAAAGGTTAGATAAACAATTGAAAATCAATTGAGAATCCATTGAGCAGACAGGTCCAACGCAAAATTCACCGTAAACATAAACAAACCTTGCCGTACACCCCCAAAATTTGACACCATAGAGGGAATTTCTCGGGTAGTTTATTTTCAGTCGTTACGGAGCAGATCGGCGTCCATGTTTCAAAAAATAGCGAACTGGTTAGTCAAATGCAGTCAAGACAGGGCCGCGTTGTCAGTTGGCACAGCTGCACTGATTTGGTTAAGCGTTAGTGTGGTCGCTCAAGCAGCCAACCCTGATGATGTTGAGCGCTTGATTAACACCAAAGAGTGTGCCAACTGTGACCTAGTTGATGCCGATTTACGTCGCCTCAACTTGTCTGGCGCTGACCTGAGCAACGCCAACTTAGAAGGGGCCAATCTGTTCTTCGCAGTTCTCGACAATGCCAATTTAGAAGGAGCCAATTTGGCTTTCACTAACCTGGCAAATGCAAGCTTACGATCGGCCAACCTCAAAGAAGCCGACCTGTCTCGCTCTCTCCTAAATCGGGCGGATTTTTCTGGAGCAACATTGATGGGGGCTATCCTAATCGAGTCATTTATCAATCAGACCATCTTCACAGCAGCAAGCCTACAGGATGCTAGCTTTGACGAAACTCTCTTCCACGAAGTCAATTTTGATGGCGCTAACCTCTGCGGCGCAATCATGTGGTCGGGCACAGAGTATCGCCGTGTGCCCTGTGAAGGCGACGTCGGGATCCAAGATCTCGAAATCTAATCCTGCTGATCAATCACCTGTGGTTGCTGTGGCCAGGGACTTAGCCCCTGGCTGAGGAATGCCTGGATCACAGGGTCGATCAAGCGTGGCATCTAAAGGCTGGGCATCTAAAGGCTGGGAAGGATCGAGGATGGCTAAGTCGATTGCAGTCAACTTTTTAGTGTGCCACCACCTCTGCAGCTCAGCCTCTAACTCGACGGTGTAAAGCGTCGTCACAAAGGGTTCGTCACGGTAGCCCTGCCCCACGATTGCAACACTGTAAGACGGGTGTTTGCGGGTAGCCATATCAGGGATAAGTCGTCGGCCTATGCGCCGCCAACTCGGTTCTTTACCCCGCCATTGGATACGGCAGCAGGGCCAAGGCAGCTGCTCTCGATCATACAAACGGCAGCAAGGCCCCACGACACGATAGGTCAGATGCCCCCCTGGACTTTGAAAGAGGTGACCTGATGGCCAGGGATGTTCGGTGTCAGGTGGTAGTGACGGTATCATCAAGATCTCAGAGTTATAGAGAAGTAGTTTAAGGGATTTTTGTATGTCAGAACCAATTACGCCCCCCATTTCCCCAGAAGTTAGCGATCGCATCTGCAAACACATGAATGATGACCACGCCGACGCCGTTTTGCTCTATGCCAAGGTCTTTGGAGGCTCCCAAACCGCCACTGCCGCTACGATGAAAGCCATTGATGCCGAAGGTATGGACCTCGAAGCTCAGGTCGCCGATCAAACCCTCCCCGTAAGGATCGCCTTTGATCATCCCCTCAAAGATGCTAAAGATGCCCACCATACCCTGGTCGAAATGTTGAAACAGGTCAGGGCTGAGTAAGGGAAAGGCGAAACGGGAAAGGCGAAGGGCGAAAGGGAAAAGGCATTAGCTTGAGCAATCCCTGAAGATTTTTTAAGACTAAAGTGTGGACTTTACCCCCCTTCGCCCTGCCCCCTTTACCCTTCGCCCTGTTTGAGTTAACGTCGCTCCGGCAAGAGCGCCAACGGATTAGTCGCACCGCTATTGGCCGGATGAATTTCAAAATGCAGATGGGGTCCGGTGCTACGTCCGGTGCTGCCCATTTCGGCAATCAGTTGTCCCTGTTGGACGCGCTGCCCAGGGCGGACCACCAGGCGATTATTGTGGGCATAGCGGGTCAAACTACCATCAGCATGGCGAATATCGACCAGGTTGCCATAACCACCGCTGTTCCACTGGGCGTATTCGACGACCCCAGGGGCAGCGGCCATAACCGGAGTTCCGATGGGGGCTGCAATATCGACGCCACGATGCATCCGACCCCAGCGCCAGCCATAGCCGGAGGTCAGGGTCCCGCGAGTGGGCCAGACATAGCCATTAAAAGCATCCGAGGGCTGCGGCAAGTATTCATGGGCACCCGGCAAAAGCGGGGTCGTCGCCTCAACGGCGTCACCGGCTCTGGGAGCCTGGCGGCGGATCCACTCGGCATTATCCAGGGGGGCAACGGCCAGGAGCGTTTCAGTCGACTGATCCACCAAGGCATTGGCGACTTCAACCGGCTCAGCCACCTGGGCGGCGGTATAGTCGGTACTGGCCTCTGAAACACTATCCAGCAAACTGGCTAAATAGACATCCGGCTGTTCGGGGAGCTGTCCAAGGGCGTTGGTGGTTGACATTGGCTCAGCCGCCATTTCCAGTTCAGCGACAGCGTCTTCAGCGGTCTCCTCAATGGCGAGTGCCGCTGCTGGGTCACTCGCATTGGGGGCAATGGCTTCGTCCGCACCGGGCAGCACCGGGCTACCTTGCAGCTGGCTCAGCAGTGTTACAGAATCCACCGGGCGGCTGGCGGTGGCTTGCAGACGGGCCAGCCGTTGGGCAGTCCCCGAGGGCAGCTCTGCAAGCCGCTCCGATGGCGCGAGCTGCTCCGGCGACAATTGTGAAACCTCAACCGAGGGAGTTGCCTCAGTCGTCTCCGCCAATGTCTCCAACACGGCTTTTTCGTCAATAACGTCGTCTACCGCCCCCTCTACCGTCTCAGCCCCAGGGTCCGCCTCGACCCTTGCTGTCGGCAAAACCAAATCTACCCCAGCTATGATCAGATTGGGGTCAGCAATGTCATTCGCGACGACCAACGATTCTAAGGTCACCCCCAGGGAGTTGGCAATTTTATGAAGCGTATCGCCCTTTTGAACCTGGTATTGAGCGGGTAAATCGGCTTCGGCCATGGCCCCTGCCGCGACCAAATCGTCGGTCAAGATGGGGGCGGATTGTGAAAGCGTCACTCTAGCAGGAGCCACAAATCGTTGGGTAATGCTAGCTTCATCAGATTGAGTCATTACCCTGTCAGACCGCTCCCAACGATCCGCTGTCGCTGTCGGCAAAAGCAGGGCTTCTGTCGCATTTTCAGCAGGCGCTGCACCCGCTGCATCCAATTCAGCTGAGGGCTCAGGGGCAGCCGCCTTCTCAGACTGGGCGTTAACGAGTGCGCTCTGCCCTGAGTTATCAGCAGATTCAGGGGCTGACTTAAAAATAGCCTCTCGATTAATCGGGGTTGGATTCAGCCGGGTTTCTTGCAAGCGCTGCAGGGAGGTTGGGACAGGGCGGTTACTGGCAGTTGTCTCAATAGACGCGGGCAGTCGAGTAAAAACAGGCTGCCGAGAGCCCTCGGGGGGCGCAATCGTAGGTACTACCGGGGCAACTGGCATGATCTCTGGCTGCGCGGTTGGCTTAGCAGCAGGCGCTGGATCTACGTTACCCTCGTCCCTTGCTTGAGCAGTTTCGATCCCTAAAACGGAGTAGGTAGCAGCCAGGGTCATTGCCCCGATGACTGTTTTCCGTACTGCTTGACTTTCCATACTGACCTCGATTGAGTCCAACTAATTACGTCTGGATGATAGGTTTGGGCGAATAGGCAGGCAGAGCTGATGACCAACACGCTGTGCAGACTCAGAAGACTTGTAGATTTCAAGATCTCGATAGTCTCAGACTGCAGCTGGTCACAATTCACCCGATCGTTTGCTAAGCTCAAAAGCACTGAGCTTAGTCCAACCACCCGGCAATTTAATTACGATGTTTGACTGATTTCTTTACGTCATTTCAGCAGGCGATCCCCTGGGTCAGGACAGAGTTTCCGTTTAAAGCAAAAGAAAGTACAAGATCCACTTCTTTAAAGCCTTTATGAAGACAACGGTCCATTTTTTGCCAGACGATGTCACGGTTGAGGCCCAGGCAGGCGAGCCTCTGCTTAAAGTAGCTGAGCGAGCTGGGGTGTCTATCCCAACGGGTTGCTTAATGGGGTCTTGCCATGCCTGTGAGGTAGAGATAGATACACAAATAGACCCCATTTGTGCGTGCATCAGCAGTGTGCCCGCCAAGTCACAAAAGGTAACTATTAATCTTTATGTGGACCCGACCTGGTAGGCCAAAGTCGCTCACCAGTCTGGGCATCAAATAAAAACACATCGGCAGGATCAAAGCTTAGGGTCAGCCTTTCTCCAGCTTTAGGAGAATGAGTGGGTGGGGCCAGAAAATGAATCGATTGCGTTGTGGATATTAAATCGGGGTCGGTAATTACGGGCGAATCTGCACAGAGACTAGCCTTGATCAGCGTTTCTCGTCCCAGAGGTTCTACAACAGCAACCGTCACATTCAGTAAAGGCCCATGGGCAATTTGCCCCGACGACTCAGCATTCGCAGTGCTGGCCTGCATCATGGTCAACTGCTCAGGGCGCAGGCCGAGGTAAACAAGCTGCCCAGATGTAAGCGGAGGAGTTTCCTGAGCAAACACCCGCAGTGACCGCTGACCCACCCATAGCTGCTGTTTGTCAAACCGGGTCAGGATCATATTCATGGGGGGATTGCCCATAAACGCAGCCACCATTTGATTGGCGGGGTCGGCATAGATCGATTGGGGAGACCCCATTTGTTGAATCTGACCGGCTTTGAGGACGACGATCTGATCGGCGAGGGTCATCGCCTCGACCTGATCGTGGGTGACATAGAGGGTGGTAATGCCAAATTGTTGATGGAGTTGCTTAATCTCGGCCCGAGTCTTGTCCCGTAGTTGGGCATCCAGGTTAGAGAGGGGTTCATCCAGCAAGAAAACCTGGGGGTGACGGGCCAAGGCACGTCCCAAAGCGACGCGCTGCTGTTGCCCCCCAGAGAGCTGCCCCGGCTTGCGATCCATCAGGTGATCGAGATTGAGTGACTGTGCGATCGCATCAATCTGCGGCTTAATTTGAGCCCCTGGCAGCTTGCGCATTTTGAGCCCAAAGGCCAGGTTCTGAGCCACGCTCATATGGGGGTAAAGGGCGTAGTTTTGAAACACCATCGCCACATCTCGCTGGCGAGCGGGCACCTGATTGACCAGCCGATCGCCAATGTAAAGACGCCCTTCGGAAATCGGCATCAGCCCCGCCACCGTTCTTAACAAGGTGGATTTGCCGCAGCCCGAAGGCCCCACCAACACCCAAAACTCACCATCAGGCACCGTAAAAGAAATGTCTTGAACGATGGGGGTGCCCTCCACAAGTTGGGTAATGGCGTCCAAACAGACACGGGCCACAGGCGCTTTATCCTTTCGGCGGAACTGCCAGGGCGACTGTCCCATCGGGTTCAGCTTTTTTTAAAATTTCCGCATCGTAGGGAATCACCCCTTTCTTTTCGCTACCTAAGCACTGGGCGGCAGCTTTAGACAGATCGAGGGAGCGCTTACCAATGTAAGGCCCGCGATCGTTCACACGCACGACCACCGTACGACCCGTTTGACGATTGCGAACCTTCAACAGAGTGCCGAACGGGAGCGTCTTATGGGCAACGGTGAGATCGTTTTGGTTGAAGGTTTCCCCCGTTGCTGTCTGGCGACCATGAAAATAGGGACCGTACCAGGAAGCAGTCCCCTGGAGACGCTTTTCAGAGGGCTCGTAATCGTGCAGCGCCATTTGGACACTGCCCGCATCTAACGGCGGTGCCCCCAGAGCAGCCCGAAGATTGTTGGCCCAGGCTACCGCCATCCAGGGAGTCGAAAAGCCAAATACCTCGGCCATTTGATCCTCAATGGTGAATAACACCTGATCGCCCAGCTTGACCCCCGGCTGATCCGGGTTCAACTCTGGCTGAATCAGGCTGGGGTCAACATCGTCTCGCTGCAAAAGCTGCCTGAGCTCTTGGGCCAGTAGCTCTGCCTGGGCGGCATCACTGACATCCCCAAGGGCATGATCTTTAAACCACACGCGATAACGCGGGAAGGAGTCAGGATCACTGACTTCTTTGATCTGAGCCGAGGCGGGTAAATCAGTGCAGCGCGCCAGCCAGCCACTGGCCAGGGTCGAGTCTTCTGGCTCTAAATAGGAAGGAATCACGCGAACCTGTGCGATCGCAGCCCAGTCTTGCACGCTCCCGTCAGGCGCAGGTTGCAAGGCAAGGGGGGTCACGACTTCCAGGGCTTCAACATCATCTGAATTTACGGCTGGAGAAACCTGAGCCGTCAAAAAGGCACTCACGGAAGTCAGCGCACTGACCAGATTAAGCGGCTGTAGCTGCGCTGGCAGGCTTTGTAAAGCGGCCTGACTCTCAGAGACCTGGCTCTCAGAACTGTCAAAGGTCGACAAAGACAGCAGGCTTGACGGCCTGGATTCGGCCTGGGGGACCCGACCTAACGACAAAAGACTGGCGGTCGAGCTATACCGACTATGGGAGGGCGTCGATATCGATAAAAAATTCGCCAACGTTGGTAAGTTGAGATCTTCCCAGCTGGTCAATTGAGCTTCGGCTTCGGCTGGCAGTGGCGCTAGGGCCATGTCTGCGTCAGATGCATCAAACATAAATAAGCGGGTAGATGAACTTTCTAACTAATCCACGTCATTTGAGCTGCTTGGTATCAAGCGTTACAAGTATACAGGCCCTGGACAGCTCCGAAGAGCCATGTCAGGACTTTGCTAATAAATAGCTATTCCCAAAAAAGTGACATAGATAACGAAAAAGCCTAATTTCCAAGCCTTTAGCTTAACGTTTCGCAAAGAACAGGTAAAACTTTGATAAAGAAATAATATCGATTCTTCATGCTTAAATTCTTGACAGAATCGCAAACATGTCAGGATGCGCCCCCTGGCTCAGAAAATATGCCCCCTCGCTCAGATCTTGCCCCCGTGAAACAGACCCAACCTGACACCCTTACTATGGAAAAGGACGCCGTAACTCAGAATTTAGTGTCCCATTTAGACCAGATTGTGCGAGAACGAGACCCATTTTTGGCGACCCAGGGTCATTTTTATGTGCAAAGGTACCTACAACAACAGCTGGCACAGTGGGGCGCGGTTATGCGCCAATCTTTTCAGGTCAAGGCTCGCACCCATTACAACTTGAGTCTGAGCCTACCGGGCTCACAATCGACCCTGGCTCCCGTCGTGGTTGGGGCCCATTACGACACCGTCCCAGGCACCGTCGGGGCCGATGATAATGCTACCGGCCTGGCCGTGTTGCTGGAGCTAGCCCGTCTGTTGATGAAATCACAACCCCGTCGTCCGGTAATTTTAGTCGCCTTTGACCTCGAAGAATTTGGGCTAGAGGGCAGCCGTGCCTGGGTTGAGGCCTGGCGGCAAACTCAGCAACCGCTGCACCTGATGCTCTCCCTCGAGATGCTGGGCTATTGCGATCGCACCCCGGGCTCCCAAAAATATCCAGTCGGTTTACAGGCTATCTATCCCAATCAAGGTGACTTTATTGCCCTGATCGGTAACTGGCAAACCCTCCTGACCATGCGCCGACTCAAGCAAGCGATTTGCCAGGGGGGCACCCCCTGCGAATGGCTGCCCATGGTGGCCCGTGGTGAATGGCTCCCCGATACTCGCCGCAGCGACCATGCCCCCTTTTGGGATGCGGGTTTCAATGCAATTTTAGTGACCGATACCTCTGAATTTCGCAATCCTCACTACCACCAGGCCACCGATACCCTCGAGACCCTGGACCTTGAGTTTTTAACAGGGGTCTGTCTGGGGTTATCGACAGGGATTGCACAGCTTTAGCCAACTCTATTGGGTTTGCCTATAGTAGAAACAAACACTGTCAGGCAGAGCAAATGCGATCGCACCTCCCCTATCCCTATCTTTTGGGCGCGGCTGTTGTGGGCCTTTTTATTGGAGTAGGCGCAGGCTGGGTTGATCAAGCCGGTGGGCAGTTTTTTGAGCGACCTTTACTAAGCCCGTCTGTGGCCTCTGAGCCCCTTGCCGAGGCCGATACATCCCTACCCATGACTTTTTTGGTCGCCGCAGGTGGCGGTGCCCCCAGCTACAACGAAATTGCCTTAGAAAAAAACGTTCAGTTTTTCCAACGCACCCTGAGCGCCTTGGGTTTGCCTGCCGCCGTCGCCGAGATTTACTTTGCCAATGGCAATAACGGACGCGCCACGATCCGCTATCTGGACCGCTTCAAGCGAGAACGGTTCAAAGTCCCTGAGATTCAAAATTTAACGGGAGCGGCCACCTGGCAAAATCTCAAAAGCGCCTTTCAGCAAGCCCATCAGCCGGACTGCTCCACCTTTTTCTACTTTACGGGCCACGGTCTTCACAACACTGACAACGAAGACAACAATTCCCTAATTTTATGGAACGAAAAACTGCTCTCGGTTAGGGAACTGGCGGGCTGGCTAGATGAATTGCCCGCGGACCAACCCTTTGTGACCATGATGTCGCAGTGTTTCTCGGGGTCCTTTGCCAACCTGATTTATGAACAAGGCGACCCCGACCAGCCGGTGGCCCTGCAGACCCGGTGCGGCTTTTTTGCCACGGTGGCCTCGCGACCGTCTGTCGGCTGTACGCCTCTGGTGAACGAAGCCGATTACCGCGACTATAGCTCTAGCTTTTTTGCCGGGCTCAGCGGTCGCGATCGCATCGGCCAGCCCGTCGCCTCAGCCGACTATAACCAGGACGGTCGCGTTGCCTACGCAGAAGCCCACGCCTTTGCCAAAGTTGATGGAGCGACCACCGACTGGCCTATTTCGACGGTAGAAGCCTGGCTCCAGCGACAGGCCACCGCCGCAGATGAAACCGCTATCTTGGCCCAGCCCCTGGAAAATTGGATCGAGATCGCTGCCCCCGATCGCCGCTATGTACTGGAGTCTCTTAGTGAAGAGCTACAGCTGGACCTGACCCAGGCTTACACCACCCAGCATCAGCCCCCTCAAGCTAACACGGTCAAAGAAGCCTACTGGATGCGGCTCAAAATGGAGCTTATCAACGTTGCCATGACCCAAAAAATCTTAGCGACCGGGAACCGTGAAAAAACTGATGTGCTGGGGCAACTCATAGATTGCGAAGCAGGCAGTTGGCCAGAGTCGGGAGAATACTCTGCAGTTCAAGAGTGATCAAGGGCGAGGCCTGCGTCAACCTTAAAAGGTTGGTCAGAGAGGTGAGATGATGAGTGGGGAGTAATTTTGCCAGACTATTAGAGCGTTTCCAAAAAGGACAGCAGATCAGCCATGTCTTTAGAATTTGGCTGAAACTGTGGCATAGGAGGGGTGTTACCGCTAATCACCTGTCGAATTAAACCCACCTTAGTTTTTCGCTCAGAAACATGGTGCAGGTCGGGCCCGACCTCACCATCAGCGTCTAAACCATGGCAGGTGGCACAGTTGAGCTTAAAAATCTCTTTGCCACGGGCACTATCTCCAGTCAAAGAAAGCACTTCATGGATGTAAGGATCAGACGCTTGCACATACCGCAGCCCCCACAGCAGGAGGCCGACGGCCAATGCAAACCCGATCACAATCATGGCTAACTTGCGAAGCGTTATGCTCGAGGCTGTTTCAGCATCTTTTTGGGTTTCGATCGTGTTTTGAGTCACTGTTGAATTATTGTCAAAGAGGCTTTAACACTTCGTCATGATACATAGCTTAAAGTTTTCTCATGAACCGAAGCAAGCATCCCTGATAAAAAATTGAACTGTCTGATCGCGTAAAGTAGCTGTTTAAGTCAAATTCCGAGAAGTTAGACAAGAATATCTCGCCCAATTGCCCCCTCAGTTTTTGAGTCAGGGGTCTTAAAAATTAGGAATTCGTAATCAACAGGATTTACTATAGGGAAAAGTAAGTTGGGATTCCAGCTTAGTGCTCGCCTGGATAATTACTCGTCTGGATAATTACAAGGAGATAAGGACGTGATTGAACCGTTACTGTCAGGTATTGTTTTAGGTCTGATTCCAGTGACCTTGGCAGGATTATTTGTGGCTGCTTACATGCAGTATCGTCGTGGCAATCAGCTAGATTTGTAAAGTCTCTAGCGCCATGACACAGCGACCGCAATAAAACAGCAGGGAGATGTCTTCGATATCTCCCTGCTGTTTTTAATGTCTTTGGATTTAATCGGCCCCGACTCCCTGAGCGAGTCGAGCCGTACCATAAGCAGCTTCGGTTGAGTCGGTTGCCTTCACTGGCAAGTTGAGTAAACGAGCACGGATAGTTTGCCAGACAAGGTTTTGGGCACCGCCCCCAGCCGTATATACCTGGGTCACAGGAGTGGCTCCCAGCTGCACAAGTCTTTGATAACCTTTGGCTTCAATCTGAGCGATGCCCTCCAGCAAGCCCTGTAGAAAAATGGCAGGGTCCTGAGGACGAGGGGTCAGCCGAGGAGGATAGTCAGGATCGTTAATCGGAAAGCGTTCGCCGGGGCGAAGCAGGGGGTAATAATTTAACCCTGTTGAGATCTCAGGATTGATCCGCAAGCTCAGCGACTGAAGCTGCTCATCGGCAAAAAACGCCTTTAAGACAGCACCCCCCGTATTAGAAGCCCCCCCCACCAGCCACAGATCCCCAAAACGATGGCTATAGATCCCCTGAGCCGGATCGTCAATGCGAACCGTACTGAGCAACTTGAGGACAAGGGTTGATCCCAAAGACGTGACCGCCTCACCGGGGATAGCCGCACCACTGGCTAAAAAAGCGGCGATGCTATCGGTGGTTCCGGTTTTGACAAGACAGTCGGGGGGGATTGTGAAGCGCGTTGCAATCTCAGCTCCAATCGCCCCAACGGTTGCCCCAGGCGGTTTGACCTCAGGAAACCAGGCCACCATAGGCAGACGAGTCAGCCATGGCGGATAGGCCAGCGCGCCGACGTCATAGCCAAGCTTCAGCGCATTGTGATAGTCGCTGAGCCCGAGCCGCCCATGCAGCAAATACCCCAGCCAATCGGCCTGGTGCAATAAGTATTGCACCCTGTTTAGCTGTGTTTTAGACAGCGTCTGCCACCACCAAAGCACCTTTGCCAAGCTGGAGGTCGCGCTTTGGGTAGGGCTATCCAACGGAGCCACCTGGTCAAGAGCGATCGATCTGCCCCGATCGTCGTTATAGAGTAGGGGCTCTGTCACGGGCTGCCCCCGCTCATCACAAAGGAGCACGGTGCCGGAGGTGCCATCCATGGCAATCGCCCCGAGGCGTTGACGCACCGATAGCGGCAGTGCCCCCAGCAAATCCCAGAGGGTGCTTTTCCACAGAGTGGCAAGCGGGTTCGCGGCTGTGCTACCAAAATGTTGGTGAGCTTCGACCACGATCTGGCCGCTACTATCGATTGCGATCGCACGTGCCCCAGAGGTGCCAAAATCCAGCCCCAGTGACAATCGCCCGTCAAGATTATGCGGGTCTGCGAACTTGACAGGCGACCTCATTTCCTAAAGTAGAGAAGGACAGGCAACCGCCTAAACGCTCACCTCACTCAGCTCACGGGTAAGATAATCAAAGGGCACATCAATAAAAGAAGTATCCTCCACCCCCTGCTCAGCCGCTTGCTGCTTCAGCACATCTTTCATAATCTGGATGCCCATTACCGTGGGGCCAATAGGCACACTGAGGGAGTTGTAAGTTTCCCTCAAACCATTGAGTACTCGCTCCGTCAACACATCGCAGTCACCCGCCACCAGCGCATAGGTGCTATATCGCAGGTAATAATCCATATCCCGCAAACAGGCTGCATAGCGACGAGTGGTGTAAGAATTTCCACCGGGGCGCAACAACTCAGGCACTTGCTCATATAGCTTAGCTGCCGCTTCTTTGACAATCCCAGCAGCGTTGGCACTAACCCACGTCGCCACTCTTACCCGATCCATGCCAGTGGTGAAATAAGACTTGAGTGAATCTAATGCATCGCGATCAAGGTAACGACCCGTGTTGTCATAGTTGCTAATTAAACTCGTCACCGTATCCCGCATGAAATCTTTCTCCCAATGTTTTGAGACTAAATCCTTGCTTTTCAAAAAACAGATATTACTTTTAAGCAAATCTCATCCTGCTCAAAAATAAACAGCTCCCAAACACTCACCCCCCCTCAAATATGACCCTTGAGGATGTTAGCCAGAACAGCTAACCAGAATAGCCCCAAGGCGGTTTACCCGTGCTCGAAAGAAATGCTGGAAAGCTAACTAACATAGTGGTTTGAGCAAACTTTCTCTGTCAAAATTCAGTGTATCACGCTCTGTTCAGCCAGAACATTTCAGCCCCTAGGGAAGCGGGATAGCACCTCTTCTTTTTTACAATTTGAAATCTTTCGCAACATTTGAATTATTTTCTTTCCTTGGGTGACCACCGAGGTCGGCGCATCCAGGGGGGTATGAGGTCGGCCAAACCCTCTGAGGGCAATAATTTTCAATGTTTTTATATTCTTCTAAAGGCAGTCAGTAGGCCAGCTCGAACCATTAGTATATTGACAACTCGGAAATTTTGTATCAAAAAATACAATTTTATGGAATCCCTGTTTTTACGATCGTCAAGTTAAAAACAGTCAGCCGCTAAGTGCGTCTTAGCGCTAGTTAGAGTTATTAGATCAAAGTTTTGACCTAAGTACTTTACTAACGGGTCTGTTAACGCTTTTAGATTGGTCCCATATATGTAAGGAGTAGTACATGCCCGAGACCGCCGCAGAAGTCTTGAGAATGATTCAAGACCAGGATATTCAGCTGATCGATCTAAAATTTATCGATTTGCCTGGCATCTGGCAGCATCTGACATTACACCGTAGCCAGATTGACGAAAGTAGTTTTAGCGATGGCGTTGCTTTCGATGGGTCTAGTATCCGGGGATGGAAAGCCATTAACGAGTCAGACATGATGATGGTGCCCGATCCAACCTCTGCGTGGATCGACCCCTTCATGAGTGAGCCCACCCTGAGCATGATTTGCACGATTAAAGAGCCGCGGACTGGCGAGCTCTATGAGCGATGCCCCCGTGCAGTAGCATCCAAAGCAATTCAGTATCTGCAATCTACCGGTATTGGTGACACCGCTTACTTTGGCCCAGAGGCCGAGTTTTTTGTCTTTGACGACGTTCGCTTTGACCAAACTGAAAGCTCTAGCTACTACTACGTCGATAGCGTAGAAGGTCGTTGGAACACAGGTCGCGAAGAAGAAGGTGGCAACCTGGGCTATAAGCCTCGGTACAAGGAAGGCTATTTCCCGGTGTCCCCCACTGACACTTTGCAAGACATGCGCAGTGAAATGCTGCTCTCGATGGCGAGCCTGGGTGTGCCCATTGAAAAGCACCACCACGAGGTGGCAACCGGTGGACAGTGTGAGCTGGGCTTTCGATTTGGCAAACTGATCCAGGCTGCAGACTGGTTGATGATTTACAAGTAC
>JBCBQD010000101.1:0-18525 GCA_039820425.1 Cyanobacteria bacterium J06635_1 | reverse complement strand
ATCACGCGGGGACCCTCCTTTTTAACCAACCCCGCCCCCTCTAGCCGCCACACGATGTGCTCATCGGCGCAGGTCTGGCGCTGCAATATCTGCGTCAGCCCGTCGATCAGCGTTGTCTGGCCCGACAGCCGAAACAAATGCCGCCGCAGGTGCCCGCCAAACGGCCCTTGATCTGAGCAGGCCGCCGCTAAGAAATTAGCGGGCGCATATTCCCCCGTCGCCGTCAGATACAGTGCCCGCCGCACCAGATAGGGGTGCCCCGCCAGCAGCGTCATCAGCGCCTCCAGGTCTCTGGCGGTAAACGGGCTGCCGTGGCGCTGGTGGAGGTCCGCCACCTGGGCGGGGGTAAAGTCTTGCAGGCGCAGGGTTTGCCCCACGTTAAACGGCGACTGATTCAGGTCTGCGATCAGCTGATAGGGCTCGGTCGAGATCACCAGCACCTGGCTAAACCGTCACCACAGCTTGCCCATCGCCCGTTTGTTGTGCCACCCCCGCAACATGCCAAAAAAGTCAGACCGAAACCCCGTATTCAACACCCGATCCACCTCATCCATTGCCAGCACAATCGGGTCATCCACTTCTTTTAGCAGGTAGCGCCCCATGTAGCTGGTGCAGATTTTGGGCAGGGGCAAGTCCTCATCCCAGTAGGCCTCCACCCGATTGGGCAGGTCCAGCTCATCGGATAAAAAGGTGCAAAACTGTCGAAAAAAGCGCTGCCGATTTTCTAAAGCAGGCTGATCGAACAGCTGAAAATCTAGAAAAATCACCTGGCGATCTTGATCCACCGCGCGGTTAATCATGCGATTGAGCAGGGAGCTTTTGCCCATCTGCCGCGCCCCTTTGATGATTACGGTGCCCTCCTGGGCATCCATCGCCATTTGCCCCCGTCGGTCCTCTGCCCGCTCGACATAAAACTTCGATTCCAGCGCCATAGTGCCCTGGTCCGGCGATTCTAGGGAAACCGGCTGGGCTGAAGAGGCCGGGTTAGGAATCGTCTCCTCCTCTGGGTGCGCTAAGAGGTCTGGCTTGTCTTCATCCGTGATGGGTAGGGGCACCCCCGCGATGGCTTTGAGCAGGTCTGCTATCAGCCCGTCTGTATCGTCGTCATTCTCCCAAAAGGCCCAGTTTAACGGGTCCAAATACTGGCTCAACGGATACTGAAACGGTCTGCGATAGGCCAGCCGCACGGGTAAAATGCGCGGTTTGCCGGTGGCTGTCGCATACCGATGGGCCAGCTCCACCTCGTGTTCTACCATCTCGCTCTGGACCGAATGCGCCGACAGCAGCACAATCAGCACATCCGAGCGCTTGAGTTCTGCGTCAATGTGCTCAGCCCAGGGGGTACCCACCAGCATTTTCTGATCAATGAACACCTCGTGCTGGATCTGGAGTGACTCACATAGCCGCTTAGCGACCGGTTCATCGGGGGCCACATCCCGCTTGTAGCTGATAAAAACCCGCGTCCCTATTTCCCCGCGTCTTGCCTCCCCCGTCCCCTCAATTAATGATGAATTAGGAATGAGGGACGATGAGTTTAAATTCCGCCTTCCGCCTTCCGCCTTCATCCCTTCCCTAAGCGCCCCAACCCCTTTCCGCTTCAGCACCGGAATATGCTCCTCCGGTATCCCCTGCAGCTCCAGTGAATTGCGCCCCAGCTTATAGGCAAACTCCACATCCTTGCCTGCCCCCAGCCCTCGATAAAACCCCTCCGCAAACCGGATCGCTGCCCGATCGCCAATGGGCTGGGTCATGCCGATCACCGCATCAATGTGTTGCACAATCGCCTCGGCCTGCACCTCTGAGTAACAGGCATTGAGCACCACGCACTTCACCTGATCGGCAAAGAGTTCAAACAAATTGGCCAGGGCCAGGGCGCTAACAAACTGGCTGCCGCCGCGATCATCCTCAAACACCAGCCCCTGCGGCCCATCCCCATGACCACAAAAATGAACAATCTGAGGATTGTAATCTAACAGAGCCTGCTGAATATCACTGGGGCGGGTGGCGGGCTGGGTGCGAATATCGAACAGATCCCGCTGCTTGGCCCGACCCAGCACATCATCGATCTCCCGTACTTCTTCATCTAGACGCAGCCGGGATGAATCTAACGGATTAGAGGCTAAAATCAGAATCCTTTGCACCGGGGGCATGGGGCAACGTATGTGAGGACACTCCTTGTTCGACTATATTCCACACTCTGGAGAAAGGATTAAAGATGATCAAAGCTCTTAATGTTTGTTATAAGTCGATAGCTCTTAATCACTATCCAGTATGAGAATTTTTGTACCGGGTCGGTTGTGTCTGTTTGGGGAGCATAGCGACTGGGCAGGCACCTATCGCCAGGTGAACCCTGACCTTGAAAAAGGAATGGCCCTGATTGTGGGCACCAATCAAGGGATCTATGCCCATGTGGAACGCCATCCCCAGGATTTGATTTTTCAGGCCACCCTCAACGATGGCAGCCGGGCCATCCCCATTCGATTGCCGATGGACCCTGCCACGCTGTTAGCAGAGGCCCAAAAAGGCGGCTTTGCCAGCTATCTTGCGGGGACGGCCTATCAGGTTTTGACCCGGTGCGCTGTCGGGGGGCTGTTGGTGGAGAACGATCGCACCGATTTACCGATTCAAAAAGGGTTATCGTCGAGCGCAGCGATCTGTGTCTTGATGGCGCGGGCATTTAATCGACTGTATGACCTGCAACTCACATTACAAGACGAGATGGAGCTGGCCTATTTGGGCGAGAGAACCACCCCCAGTCAGTGTGGCCGCATGGATCAGGCCTGCGCGTTTGGGCATCAGCCGACTGTGATGACGTTCGATGGCGATCGCACCACCCTTGAGCCTTTGACGGTTAAGCAGCCACTCTATTGGGTGGTCGTTGATTTAGGGGGCTCTAAAGACACGCAAAAAATCCTCAATGACCTCAACCAGTGTTATCCCTTTGCTCAAAATCAGTGCCACCGGGATGTGCAACACTACCTTGGCAGGCTCAATGCCCAGTTTGTGCAGCAGGCGGTTGCCGCGATGCAGCAGGGCGATGCCCGGAGGCTGGGCACCTTGATGACCCAGGTACAGCTCGAATTTGACCGCTATGTGGGCCCGGCCTGCCCGGATCAGCTCACGGCTCCGAAACTCCACCAGTTACTAAGCCATCCTGCTTTACAGCCCGTCATCTTAGGCGGCAAAGGGGTGGGCTCCCAGGGAGACGGCACGGCCCAGCTGGTGGTAAAAGATAAAAAAAGTCAGGCCGATGCGATCGCAATTATTCAGAGAGATTTTCCAGATATGCAAGCCCTGAGTCTCACGATTCCCGCCACCGTTAAAAAGGCCGTCATCCCCGCCGCTGGCTTTGGCACGCGAATGTTTCCGGCAACCAAGGTGGTTAAAAAAGAGTTGTTGCCGATTATCGATCATGACGGGCGGGCTAAACCGATCATTTTGAAAATTGTGGAGGAGGCCATCTCAGCGGGTATTGAGGAAGTAGGCATTGTGGTTCAAAAAAGCGACCTTGCAGTTTTCCAGGACTTTTTTCAAGCTCCGCCCAAAGCTGAGCTGCTGGCTAAGCTCTCCCCAGAAAATCAAGCCTACAGCGACTACCTGCAAGCGTTAGGTCAGCGGATTACCTTTCTCATTCAGGACCAGCAGGCGGGATTTGGTCACGCCGTATTTTGTGCTAAACATTGGGTGGATGGCGAGCCCTTTTTGCTGTTGCTGGGCGATCACATTTATCACTCTCAGGACAAGCTCTCCTGCGCGGAGCAACTGTTAGCGGTCTTTGCCAGGACCGCCCAAAGTGTTATCGGGCTGACGGTGATGTCGGGTGACATTATCCACAAAGCAGGCTGCGTCACCGGTGTCTGGCAAGAACCTCAGTCTCTCTTGAAGGTGACCCAACTCTATGAGAAGCCAACCCTGGCCTACGCAACCGCGAATTTGCATGTAGCAGGCATGGCCGAGTCAGCATTTTTAGGGGTGTTTGGCCTGTATGTGCTTAAGCCCGAGATTTTTGACCATCTGGAAGCCGAAATTGAGAACAACCTGCGGTATCGAGGGGAGTTTCAGCTCACCACCTGCCTGGAGCGACTGCGCGCGGCAGAGGGCATGGCGGGCTATGTCGTTAAAGGTCAGCCTTTTGATGTGGGCATGCCCGAATTTTATCGACGGACGATGCGGGATTTTTATCAGGCCGCTGATCAGGTTTAGTGGGTGATCTAAATTACCTTTCAGATACTGAGGCCCCCTTCTGTCCCACTTTCTTGAATGCCCCTTGGGCGGCGTGCACTGGATCGGAGCATGGCAAGCACAAGGAGATCGGCGCTATCGTTGGGTGGAATGCCAGTTTCAATTGTCTGGATGCGTGTTTGAAAAAGGGGCAACTTGCCCATCATTTGACCCATGAATGGTCACCAAAACCATCAAATCCGGTCACAGATAGACGCTATCTATCGGGCTGAGTCCCGCCGCGTGTTTGCCACCCTGATTCGCTTGCTGGGGGATTTTAACCTCGCCGAAGAAGCTCTGCACGAGGCCTTCGCAGCGGCGACAGCACAGTGGCCCCGGGATGGCGTACCGGCCAATCCTCGGTCGTGGCTCGTGTCAACCGGTCGCTTTAAGGCGATTGACACGATTCGACGCCGGGCCCGCTTTGATGCCTCGCTGGCGGACCTGGCTCAGCGGCTTACCCCCAGCCATAACCCGATCGTAGAAGATGGAGCAGTCGAGGACGATCGGCTGCGATTGATCTTTACCTGCTGCCACCCGGCCCTGTCGCCCGAGGCTCAGGTGGCGCTGACGCTGCGGGAGGTCTGCGGGCTCACCACAGAAGAAATCGCCAGTGCGTTTCTGATCGCCGCCCCCACGCTGGCGCAGCGGATCGTGCGGGCCAAGGCAAAGATTCGAGATGCCCACATTCCGTATCAGGTGCCCTCAGGGGCTGAGCTGCCAGAGCGGTTGGACGCTGTTCTCCAGGTGATCTATCTGGTGTTTAACGAAGGCTATGCGGCCTCATCCGGCGCGTCGCTGACGCGGGCCGATCTCTCAGCGGAGGCGATCCGTTTAGGGCGACTGGTGATGGCGCTGCTGCCGGATACTGAGGTGGTGGGGCTGCTGGCCCTGATGATGCTGCAAGAATCGCGGCGCACCGCTCGCACGTCCCCAACGGGGGACCTGATCTTGCTCGAAGATCAGGATCGTGCTTTATGGAATCGGGAGCTGATTGCTGAAGGCAGCACCCTTGTGGAACAGGCACTCTCGTCAGGGCGGATTGGTCCTTATGGGTTACAGGGTGCGATCGCAGCCGTCCACGCCCAGGCACCCACTGCCGCTGCCACCGACTGGCCACAGATTGTTGCGCTGTACGACCTGCTGGCGCGAATCGAGCCGTCGCCTGTGGTTCATCTGAATCGGGCCGTTGCTGTGGCCATGCGCGATGGCCCCTTATCGGGCCTGCAACTCATTGATGACATTCTGGCCCAGGGCGATTTAGCCAATTACCACCTGGTCCATGCAGCGCGGGCCGACCTGTGCCGACGGTCGGGCAAGATAGCTGACGCTATAGAGGCGTATCAGCGGGCCCTGGCCTTGGCAAAACAGGCACCAGAGCGTCGCTTTCTAGAAAAGCGGCTGCGGGCGCTGAAAAAAAATTAATGTCGCTGTCGATTTGCGGCCTGGCCAGACGACTACTAGATACAAGTCGCTAATGGAGGGTGCCGGTGAGAAGTAGGAAGAACGCCTTCGTACTGAGTTAGAAAAGTAAGGAGACTCACAATGAAATTTATCTGCCTTGGCTACCTGGATCACACCCAGTGGGATGAGAAACCCAAAGATGAGCAAACCGCCTATATAGAAGCGTGTTTTGCCTACGACGACGAGCTACGACGGGGTGGCCACTTTATCGGTGGCGAAGCACTCCAAAGCGTTCGCAGTGCCGCAACGCTGCGATTTCAAAACGGTCAGGTCACGGTCACCGATGGCCCCTATGCCGAGACCAAAGAACAGCTGGGCGGCATTTTGCTGCTTGAGGCCCGAGACCTGAACCACGCCATCCAGCTCATGTCGCACCACCCTGGCGTCCGCAGCGGAGCCTTCGAGATTCGCCCGGCGGATGAGCAGATCAATTCGCTCATAGCAGCTCACAGCAATAGTCTTTCATAAGCAAAAGTCTTTCATAAGGAGAAAATATCATGCAAACCACCACCATAGCCCATCCCAAAATTGTCTCAGGAGACGCGTGGCTGGCTGAGCGAAAGGCGCTGCTAGCCGACGAGAAAGCCCTCACTCAACAGCTTGATCAAGTGAACGCCAAACGTCGTCGGCTACCAATGGTCAGAGTGGAGAAAGACTATATCTTTGCGGGGGTCAACGGCAAAACGAGCCTGCTTGATTTGTTTGAGGGCCATCGTCAGTTGATCGTTTATCACTTTATGTTCGACCCCTCTTGGAATAAAGGCTGTTCGGGGTGTACAGGGCTCGTCAACGCCCTGGGCGACCTGACCATGTTGAGCGAGCGTGATACAACACTGGTGCTCATTTCTCGAGCGCCGCTAGCAAAGCTCGAACAGTACAAAGCACTTCAGGGATGGAACCTCCCCTGGGTATCATCCCTTGAAAACGATTTTAACTACGACTTTCACGTCACCCTGGATGACGCCATAGCCCCGGTTCAGTACAACTATCGCGACTCGGCAACCATGGCATCCCCCCCAAAAGGTGAAAAACACGGCATGAGCGTATTCTTTCGCGTCGGCGACGATGTCTTTCATACCTACTCGACCTATGCACGAGGCTGTGAGGCCCTGACCGACGCCTACAGGCTTCTCGATATCACACCCTACGGTCGGCAGGAAGACTTTGAGGACTCGCCAGCTGGCTGGCCACAGAAGCCCACGTATGGGTAGGGGTTGGCAAGAATTGGGTAGCTGGAGGCAGGGGGAGTTAGAGGGGGTAAGGCAGGATTTATGCTTCCTAATCGAGATCTATGTAAACGTTAGCCAATACTGGGGGAGACAGTCACCCGCCATATTCGTCTGAAAGACTTAAGGAGACAAACGATGAAATATATGTTGCTAATCTACAGCGATGAAAAATCTTGGACCGAGCCTGAACAAGAACGCTGCTACACAGAATCTCTGGAACTTACCCAAAAACTAGACGCCAATGGACAATACCTGGGCGCCTCGCCCCTGCAATCGGTTTCAACGGCAACCAGCGTTCGCGTCCGTGAGGGTAAACGACTGGTGACCGATGGCCCGTTTGCAGAAACCCATGAACAACTGGGGGGCTACTTTCTAGTTGAGACTGAAAATCTGGACGAGGCGATTGCGATCGCAGGGCAGATCCCCACCGCCCACAAAGGCACCGTTGAAATTCGCCCGCTTATGGAACTCTCGGGCTTACCCTCAGAGAACTAGCAAGGAGACAACACGATGAAACCCCCTCAGCAAAAAATTGTCACCTCCCTATGGTTTGACAGTAATGCCGAAGACGCGATCAAGTTTTATCTCTCGATCTTTAACAATTCAAGGATTTTGAGCCTACAGCGCTACAGTAAAGCAGCCCCCGGTCCAGAAGGGTCTGTGATGACCATCGCCTTTGAACTCGAGGGCCAAACCTTTCTGGCGATTAACGGTGGCCCAGCCTTCAAATTTACAGAGGCTATATCGCTGTCGGTAAACTGCGACTCACAGTCAGAAATCGATGAGCTGTGGGATAAACTCTCCGCAGATGGCGGCGAAAAAGGCCATTGCGGTTGGCTCAAAGACAAGTATGGTCTGTCGTGGCAGATTGTACCCACTCGTTTGGGCGAGCTGATGCAGAGTGATGACGCAGAGAAAACGCAACGAGTCATGACAGCCTTACTCAAAATGAGCAAGCTCGACATTGATGCTTTGGAGCAAGTGTATAAACACCCATGACAAAGTGTAGAGTGACAGAATGGTTAGGTCAATAGCCAAACACCGCCGTCTGGGTTGACCGCGCCTTGAGTATATCCATTTTTTGAATATAGTGCTACTTTTGGATACAATAGATTCGATAAATTCAACTGTTGCGAGTGAAATCGCAGCGCAAACTCAGGCGGTGAATATGAGTCAGCAGGTGCTAAAACTGACACCCAACCAAGAGATTATTTTATCGGCGCTGCGTTTTCGGAAGCGCTATGGTTTAGAGATTTTGGACGCAATAGAGAAAAGCGGCGGTAAGCAGATTGGATTTAACTCGCTCTATCCAAATTTAAAGAAGCTTGAGGACAAGGGCTTTGTCGAGTCTGAGTGGGGAGACGACCCGCCCGACGTTCATACGGGAGCCAGGCGAAAGTATTATCGAATCACCGGCATAGGGGTTCAGGCGCTTGAGGCTAAGCAGCAATTGCTAATGAATGTCGCTCACTGGATACCTGAGGGAGGTTGAGATGAAAGCACCAGACAGAGGGTTAGACAGAAACCTGGACAAAGATAATCGGCTTACAAACAAGGTCGGTACTTTCATGAGGCGGTTTCCCCATGTATGGCAGCCTTATCAAGGCTGGTTGAGCGATATCACAGCATCTCGGTCAAGCTTATTGGAGCGTTACCCTGCCTGGCAAGCAGGTCTAATCTTTCGCTGGCGGCTGTTTTACTTTGTCGTCTATGTCGGATGTGTATTATTTTCGAGCTGGCTGCGAGGCCGGTTTGTTGTGCAATATCGCTATGGGCTGCAGCGGATAGCAACACTTTTGTCGGTGGTCGAGCTGACGCTCTGTGGGGTCGCCGCGTTGACGGGCATTTTGCTAGCATTTTACTATCAGCCGACAGCCCAGGGAGCACATGCATCTTTAGCAATGATTGCTAGAGATGTTGCCGGTGGTTCGCTCATTTTGAGTTTGCACAATGTCGCAGGAAATGGGTTGATTGCCTTAGCACTGGTGCAAATCGTGGTGATGTATCTGGGGCGAGAGTTTTTGCTATCGTGGTTCGCAAGTTGGCTGAGTGGGCTTTTCCTTGCGATCGCAGCTATCGGATTAAGCTGGACAGCAACCGTTCTGAACTGGGAACAAATTGGATTTTGGCGATTTAAGATTGAGCTGGGGACGATTGCCTCAGTGCCGCTGGTCGGGCCTTCGCTGCGAGATATTTTGGCTGGCAGCGGTGGTATTAGCAATCTGACGATGCAGCACATGTATACGTTGCACAGCTATGTGCTTGCGATCGCGGCCCTTCTGATCTCAGTCACCCATCTTGCGGCTTTGATTTTGCAAGAGCAAACTTGGAAACCCCCAAAGACTCAGCTAAGCTGGGCAAACCTTTTTGGTAAATATATTTCCGAAGGGGATTCTCACTCTGATTGAGCGCACTCTGGTTGAGTATTACAGGGCTGGCCCTTGATTAGGCGGCTGTAACGGGTGGGGATTGATGGGGCAAAGAATGCGGTTCATTGCCTGTAGCTGTTCGGCAGTCCCTAAACAAATGAGAAAATCTTTGGGTTCTAGCGGAACATCTGCCGTAGGGCCAATCACCAGTTCACCCTGATTTCGCCGTATCGCGACAATTAAAACCCCTGTCAGCTTCCTCAATCTCGATTCTCTGAGGGTTTGACCGATTTGGGCGCAGACTGCCGGGTCGAGAAAAAATTCTTCCATGTAGTAGGTGCGATCGCCCCCCGAAAAAATCCCCTCTACAAAATCCATGACCTGGGGACGTAGTGCAGCGGCAGCCATGCGTTTGCCCCCGGTAATGTAGGGCGAGATGACAGCGTCCGCACCGACCCGCTGTAGCTTTTGGAGCGCTTCTTGACTGCTTGCCCGAGCAATGATGCGGACTTTGGGGTTCAGCGTTCTAGCCGAGAGGACGGTGTATAGGTTCTCAGCATCGGATGACAGGGCTGAGACCAGGCAAACCGCCGACTCAATCTTGAGCAAGTGCAGGGTATTGTCTAAGGCTGCATCACCCTGAACGGCAATAAACCCCAGTTGCTGAGCCTCCTGCACCGCTTCTTCGGCGATATCTACGACGATAAACGGAATCTTCTGAAGAGAAAATTCTTCTGCAATCTGACGCCCCGTTCTTCCAAATCCGCAGAGAATATAGTGGTCACAAAGTTCTTTCATGAGTCTACGACGTTGCTTTAAGCGCATCCCTGCTTGAAAATAGCCTCTGACAATTGCTTCTGTAAATCGGTTGGCGATGTAGCCGACCGCAAAAATCCCTAAGAAAATAAGGACAATTGTGAAGATCCGACCGCGATCGCCAAGGGGTTGAACCTCTGTAAAACCCACCGTGGCCAGGGTGATAACTGTCATATAGAGGGATTCTGTAAACCGCCAGCCCTCCATAATCCAATACCACAGAGTGCCTGACAAAATGACCCCGATCAGCGCTAGCAGCCCCAGAAATAGCTCCCGCTGCATTTTTCGATACCCTTGTTTAAGGGCAGCATAGTAACGATCGTTTTCCACAGAGGCTCTGATAAGTGTGGCAAGTTGGCAGTTTAGCGCGTTCGGACGTGATGCGACCCCTTCTCCGACATAAACGGAAGTTTTACCCAGGCTAACCTGGGTTAGAGCGCGCTTGGATTAGATCGCGCGTGTAAGGTCATTGGCAAACCATTCTTAGGCCGCAGGGTGATCGAAGGAAACGCCTCAATCTTTTGGCCATCGGTTAAGCTTAGCCGATATTTCTGCGCCAGGGTCGCCAGGATCAGCGTCGCTTCCATTTGGGCAAATCCCTTGCCAATACAAATCCGAGGCCCTTCCCCAAAGGGAATATAGCCCCCCCTGGGCAGTTGTTTCTCTAAATCGTTTTGCCAGCGCTCGGGCTTAAACGCCAGCGGGTCTGGAAAGTAGCGATCGCAACGGTGCATCACCCACGGGCTCATCATCACCACACAGCCTTTGGGGATTTCGCACCCCCCCACCCCATAGTCTTGTTCAGACCATCGCGCCAGGAGCACCACCGGCGGGTACAGCCGCATAGATTCTTTGAGAATAGTTTGAGTGACCGGCAACTGAGGCAGATCTGCTACCGTGGGGGTGCGCCCCTGTAAAACACGGTCCAATTCTTCGTGCAGTTGGGCCTCTACCTGGGGGTGTTGGGCCAGCAGCATCCACGTCCAGGCCAGGGCATTGGCCGTGGTCTCATGCCCCGCCAGCACCAGGGTTGCCAGCTCATCTCGCAGCTGGCGATCGCTCATCTGGCTGCCATCGGTCTCATCTTTGATTTGCAACAGCATAGAGAGCAAATCCCCGGTATCCGCGTCGCTGTCTCGCCGCTGTTGGATCAACTGATAAATTAAATCATCCATCGCCTTGACCGCCGCAAAGTACCGTTTATTAGACGGCAAAGGCAGCGTCGGCGGTAACAAAAAGCCCTGCTTTTGCTGTTGAGAAAACCACTGCATACTCATATCTAGCGCATGGGCAATGGCTTGGGCGGTTTCCCCTTCTAAATCAGCACTCAGGAGCGTCTGCATGACGATCTCCAGGGTCAGGTGCATCATATCCTGATGGACATCCCGCACCGTGTCGTCCCGCCAGGTTTGCAGCAGGTGATGGGTCGCTTGCACCATCAGATCACCGTAGGCAACAATCCGCTGGTGGTGAAAAATCGGCTGGGTCAGCCGCCGCTGCCTGGCCCAATAATCCCCGTCGCTGCCCAGCAGCCCCAAACCCACTAACGTCTGAATCGCTCGCCAACCCGGCGTGTTTTTGGTAAAGATCGTCCGCTCCCGCAGGACTTCCATGACAGCCTCGGGGTCAAAGACAAAACAGGCCTTAGAAAACCCCAGCCGCAGGGGCACAATGCCCTCATACCGCTGCGAGCACTCAAGCAGAAATTGTAGCGGGTCCTGGGAAAAGTAAGCCGAGTGCCCCAAGAGAAACTGAGCCTTCGGTTTGGGTAACTGATGCAGCGGCTGAATCGTTTTTGGCATGGGCCGTGAGGGTGACATCAATAAGCAACCTCTAAACTTGCAAAAGCTAAATTTTAGCCAGCTAGCTTAGGAGAGGTTCACCCTGTTCACACAACTTACCCAAGTTAATTGGCAAAATATGTTCCCTACAGTTTCACCGCAGTCCCCGACACCCCAATGCCCCCCCTAACCGGAATCTCCACCGTCAACAAACTCGGGCGACCCATGGTTTCCCCCTGCCGAATCGTGAGGGTGGTCGGCACAGACACCCGTTTGGCATCGCGCAGATAGCCCCCCAGGGCAGCAGCAGCGGCCCCCGTCGCCGGGTCTTCTACCACACCGCCCACCGGGAACGGATTACGGGCGTGAAACACCGTGTCACTTTCTCTCCAGATCAGCTGTAGCGTGGTTAGCCCATCCCGCAGCATCAGCGCCTTAAGGGCATCAAAGTCATAGTTTAGGTCGGCCAGGCGCGCCGCTGAGGTCACCGCCAGCACCAGGTGCCAGGCCCCGGCATAGGCCCTCACCGGGGGAATCGCCGCGTCCAGATCGTCAGGGCTCCAGTGCAGGGCGGCCAGAGCTTCAGTCACCAGGGTCTCGGGGGCACTGGTCTGCTTGGGGTCCACCGAGGTCAGGGCGGCTTTTCGCTGGCCATCCTGGGTATGCACCGCGACAGGCACCTCGCCCACAATCGTAGATAGGGTATAGGTGCCGTCCCCGTTGGCTTCCCCCAGCGCCACCCCGGTGGCAATGGTGGCGTGGCCACAAAAGGGCACCTCTGCCTCCGGGCTGTAGTAGCGGATGGTGCGCTCAAACCCAGTGACCGGGGCAATAAAAGCCGTCTCGGAGAAGCCCACCTCAGCAGCGATGCGTTGCATGGTGTCAGTGTCAGGCAGGGTTTCCCCAATCCAGACCCCGGCTGGGTTACCGCCACTGGGGTCGGTGGTAAAGGCCGATAGGCGATGCAGCGTTCCTGAACTCATGGCTTTAGCCTAAAGCTTCAGTCTAGCGAATGTTGGGGAATCTCCCTTACAGCCAGTGAACAAAGCGTTTTTCTAGCACGACAAAAATGCTGTATAGGGCCACCCCCATCACCGCCAGGGCCAGCAGGGCCAAAAACGCCAGGGGCACGTTAAAGTTGGAGCTGGCCGACAAGATCACGTAGCCGATGCCGCCGTTAGAGGCGACGGTTTCAGCAATCACCGAGCCGATAAACGCCTGGGAAATGGCCACCTTCAGCGAGGCAAACAAATAGGGCATCGTGTGGGGAAAGCCCACTTTCTGAAAAATCTCAAACCGATTGGCCCCGAGAGAGACCAACACATCCTGCATTTCAGACTCGACCGTGGCTAATCCGCTGGCCACGTTGACCGCGATGGGAAACACCGCTAGCAAAAACGCCGTAATCACTGCGGGCACGGCTCCGATGCCAAACCAGATCGACATCAGCGGTACCAGCGCCACTTTGGGAATGGTGTTAAAGCCAATCAGCAGGGGATACAAGGTCAGGCTGGCTAGCTTAGAGTAGCCAATGGTAAAGCCCAGAAACACCCCGGCCACAAGGGCCAGTAAGAAACCAATCACAGTTGTAAATAAAGTTGTCCAGGCATTTTTGAGCACTGCGTCCCCCCACTGGGGGATTTCTGCGAGAATGGCGGACGGAGCCGGTAACACAAACTCAGCGATGCCAAACAGTCGGACGACAATTTCCCAGGCGATAAACAGCAACAACGCCGTCACAATGGGGAGGCCATAGCGTGCCCGTTTTGAGGCCAGGAGGGTTTTGATCTCGAGCTGTGACGGAGTAAATCTATCAGTAACCACCATTGGAAATGTTCTCTAATGACGCTGGATGTGTTGTCTTAGCTCGGAATACATGTGGTGAAACTCGGGGGTAAAACACATGTCCAGAGTTCGCGGTCGCGGCAAATTTACCTCGAGGGTGTAAACAATCTGGCTGGGGCGTGGCCCCATCACATAAACTGTATCGGACAAAAAGATTGCTTCTCTGAGATCGTGGGTGACCAGCACACTGGTGCACTGAGTACGCTCCCACAGCTGTTGTAGCATCTCCCACATCTCCTCGCGCGTGAAGGCATCAAGGGCGGCAAAGGGCTCATCTAACAACAAAATCTCGGGATGGTGGATCAGTGCACGACACAGGGATGCGCGTTGTTTCATACCGCCAGATAGCTGCCAGGGATAGTAGGTTTTAAACTCTTTGAGCCCCACCGTTGATAACAACGCCCGGGCCTCTGCGACATATTTTGACCGTTGGCGTTTTAGCTGACGCTTGTGGGTGGGGACAATTTCTAGGGGCAGTAGTACATTATCCAGCGTGTTGCGCCAGGGTAACAACACCGGATTTTGAAACGCGATTCCAACATTTTGCAACGGCTTTGTGATGGGCTCACCCTGAAAGTAGACTGTTCCTTGCTTAACCGGATTGAGCCCCGAGACCATTCTGAGCAGAGAGGTTTTGCCACAGCCGCTTGGCCCTACCACTGAGATGAATTCTGCTTGAGCAATTTTGAAAGAAACCTGATCAATGACTCGCATGGGCAGGCCAGCGGTCATATATTGCAAACTAACGTCTCGAAACTCTAGAACCGCAGAGGTGTCAACCTGGGGCGATACTGCGCGAGAAACATGCTCAACCATTGCCACTGCCTGGGTTAAGATTTTGAAGGTAGCTCACCGGGGTCCTTTGAGTTCTTGCTTTATATGCTCTGTGGGAATGATGTCCCTATGCTGTAAAGGACGCTACAGAACTGCCCGTAAACGTGTAGCTATTAGTCTCTAAATCTGTGGTTACCCACATTCTGAAAGCAACCTGTGAAACAGTTCATTTTGGTGGCTTTGCTGCTAATCTGCCGCCTGCTCTTACGATCTGCTCGGGGGATCGGGTCGAGGTTGAAACCTTTTCGGGCTTGCCGGTCTATCAACAAGCCCCAGAGGCATTTCTGCCCCCTACCTTTTTGGAGATTTGCCAACATCTACCACCGGAGCGTCGGATCGCAAACGGTCCTCACTTAATGACGGGCCCCATCTATATCGAAGAGGCTCAACCTGGTGATGTGTTAGAAATTCGTCTCGAGAAGATTATGCCCAGCCTGCCCGTTGGGTTTACCTTGATTCGGCCAGGGGGCGGTGGTCTGCCTCAGCAGTTTGATCAGCCGGTGTTACGATTTACGCCGATTGACTTGGGCTCGAACACCGTAGAGTTTCCACCCGGGAGTGGGATCAAACTGCCCCTCAGCCCTTTTTTTGGGGTGCTCGGGGTGGCCACCGCTGAGACCCAGCGCCATTCTGTCCCCCCCGGAGACTATGGCGGTAACCTGGACAATCGACGGTTGCAGGCCCCCTGTCGGCTATTTTTGCCGGTCTTTTTGCCCGGGGCCCGATTCTCAATTGGGGATGGTCACAGTGTGCAAGGGGATGGAGAAGCCTGTTTGACTGCGCTAGAAACTTCGATGAATGGGGTGATTGAGTTGCGATCGCACCGCCACCTGCCCGACTTGCCCCTACCCCTGGCAGAAACCGCCACCGACTGGATCACCATGGGCTTTGGCCCTAGCCTCGACGCCGCCTTTGAGCAATGCCTCCAGCGGATGGTGGCCTTTTTGCAACAGTTTGCCGGCCTCACCGCCGCCGATGCTTACATGCTATGCAGCCTGGGGGTTCATTTTCACATTACCCAGGCCGTCAATCTGCCCAGCAAAGGCGTCCATGCCTGTTTACCCAAGGCAATTTTGCCGGTGCCTGTACAACTCTAATCGACCTGTGCGACTCTACTCTTATGATGAAAACAAAACCAGGCTCACGATAACCCCCATGGACAAAGAACAGCTCTTAACTCAAACAATGGCTTTTTTGCTCTGCACGACCCCCGAGACGACGATAGGCAAGTTGCTCGAATTTTGCTTGGCGGCCAAGGTAGAACCCGATAACTCGGGTAAAACCGCTTTAGCATTTGCCCAGGAACTACTCCAACATCCTGAAACACTCTCTAGCTGGCTCACAGAGGTCATCGACAGCGATGACGACTACAGCGTAGACGAAATGGTGGCCCTGTCAGATATGCACCTGAAGGACCCCGCCAAATTTATGGAAAAGCTGATGGCAGAGATCAAAACCCTTGATACCCAAGGACTTTAACCCCTGTCTCACCACCTCACCCTTTCACCACCTCACCTAAAAAGAGAACTGGGTCTGCAAATTAAACACAAAAATGTCCGGGTTATCCTCAAAGTTGTTAGGGTTAAGAATCCAGTAGGCCGAGGGCACCAGGGCGATATTGTCCGTCAGGGGTAACCGGTAAGACACCTCCCATTCTCTCTGAATGGCACCATCCCCGCCCCCCGATATTAAGAATTCGCGGCCATCTAGCACATCAAACGGCTGAACGTAGGAAATAGTGGCCAAGGCCCCCTGCTTAAACAAATCTGGGAAAGCCAAACCTAGCTGCACCGACTGGGCATTAACATCGCCCCCATCAAGGCCAGGGGTGGCGGGGTCAGCGTTGGTGCTGCCGTAGCTATAGCGACCAAAGAGCCCCAACCAGTCAGTCACCAGCCAGTCAAAGTTAAACAAAAACGTATCGGCATCGGCATCGTCGAGGGGCCCGCCAAACCCGTCATCAATAAAGCCATAGATGGGCTCACTCACGGCCCCGCCCACAAACCCAGCTGCATTGGGCTCAAAGTTTGTGCGGGTATACAGAAACCTAAGATTAAGATTATCGGTGGGATACACGCCCAGTTGAGCAGTCAGCGTATTGGTGCCCCCAAACAACCCCAGGTCAGGGTCACTGGAGGTGCTGCCAGGGATAAACTCCGTGTCCTCTGACAGGTAGCCCACGCGCAGATCGAGCCAGTCGGCAATGTCCCATTGGCCGACCACCCCAGCCCCTCGGTCGATGGCATTCACCTGGGTGCCGCCGCTGGAGTTAAAGCTGTTGGCCCCGGTGACTAAAAAGGTAAAGCGGTTGTTATCAAAATGGCGATACCAGTTGACCCTCGGGCCAACGGTAAAGGAGAGCTTGTTGCCCACCGGGAAGGTGTAAAAAACCTCTCGAATAATCACATTGTCTTCGCCAATGCCGCCGGTTTGCAGCGTAAACGGCGTGCCAAAGGTGTTAAACAACCCGGCTGATGCAAACGTGTTAGCTGGGGCTGAGCCATCCCCCACAACAAACTGTACCGCCAGCCGATCAACCCCGGTAAAGGAGGTGTTGAAGTTAAGCCAGGTTAGATAGCTAAAGGTCACCTCGGGGTCATCGGTGATAGTGCGAATAACCGGATCTAACGTGACGGGATCGCGGGCAGGGGTAAAGACGCTGGTGCCCTCAGCCAAAACATCGCCATCGGCAAATGCGCCATTTAAGTGGGCAAAGATAATGCCGCTGAGCTTAGTCGTGGTCGAAAACTGATTGGCCTGTAGCTCAGCCACATCGGCTTCGAGGGGATCAAGGCGATCGCGAACTTCAGCCAGCTCTACCGCAAACTCCTCCTGCAACCGCTGAATAATCTCTAAATCCTGAGTATAGCCTGGTGTAAACGTGATCACATCGAGACAGGCATTTAACCCAGCCGCAAACTCGTAGCGACTCATCGCCCGATTACCTCGAAAAGTCCTGTCAGGGTAGCCTTCGATGCAGCCGTACTCTTCTACCAAGCGAGCCAGTGCCGTAAAAGCCCAATCGGTGGGTCTGACGTCATCAAGCTCAGAGACACTGGTCACCTGGGCCAACATTTCTGCTGTTGGACCTGCTGTTGGAGTCGTTAACAAAGCATCCACATCGGCAGAAATACCCTCGGCTGCAGTTCCCTCAGAAGAAGCTCCCTTGGCAAAAACACTCTCAACAGCAATACTCTCGGTTGAGACTTCAACGGAGACAGCCTGCTCGCCAGGAAAGTCACTCAAAACGCCTTCAAAAGAAGCGCCTTCAAAAGACATGAGATCCCCTGGAGCATTTTCCTCTGGCCCATCTTTCAAGACAGCTTCGGTCACTACTGCCTCTGGCAGATCCTCTAGCATCACCTCGGCTGTCGTATCCTCATCTGCCAAAGCTGAGGGCACTAATGGACCCGCTGCCAGCGAGGTGGTTCCCAAAAGCAGGCAGAACAACTTGACCGACCAGGGAGATAACCCCGTCGACGAAGCACCAGTAGACATTTTCAGTATCCTCACACCACAGTTAAGGATCAAGCTACCAGGATATTATTTGAGCAAATGTATTCAAGGCGACACTCTTGAATCTGCCGTCTTCCTAAATGTGTGAGGATCCTGATTATCTTAAATGCCTTAAGTTTTATGTCAGGCTGGTAGCTGCCAAGGCACTGTTGGACGCGTTTGTCCTTAAAGGGACTTCACCCGATGTAGGCAGCGACCCAATCTCATGAACCATCCAATCTCATGAATATCCAATCCCATGAACAGAGTGAGTGATGGTTGCCTCAATGCAAAACCACTCAGGCAGCAGACGCAGCATAGTCTCGCATAGGTAAGCTTGACCAGGTTCTGCTTTGGAGATTTTGAGATTGCCTTGAGATTGCGATCGCGACCTACAATCTGACTCGTCAATTTTACAGATTTAGTTTTTATCTCGCTGATCACGGTTGTAGAGAACCAACTCATGGAGAG
>JBCBQD010000100.1:0-18528 GCA_039820425.1 Cyanobacteria bacterium J06635_1 | reverse complement strand
CAGTAAGAAGTAGACAAAGCAGACCATCCACAGCGCAACGACGTGATCGTTGTTGGTGCTAGACCCCTGCAAAATGCCCATCGGGATCGTGGCACAAAAAACCGCTGCCAGAATTTGGCCGCTGCGTTGTGCGCCGAGTTCTTTGGCAATTAGGGATACCCCAAAAATGCTGCCGATCATGCTGCCCCATTGAATGCAGCCATCAAAGCGATCGCTGCGGCTCAAAATTTCTAAGTGGGCGATGGCAAACTCTGACCAAGGATTTTGATATAGCTGAAAAATAGTGTGACTGGGATAGTGGGCAACGCCCCCCTGTTGAATCCAATGCATCACTCGGCTGAGGTGATATTCCATCGAGTCAGAATGGTTTGGGGCCGCTATGAGGGCCGTCATCCCAATCCCTAACAGCGTCACACCCACCCCTATTGTTGACAGCTTGAAAACAAGGGGCAGGTCTATAAAGGTCTCAATATTGAGCCAGGGCCTCAGAATCGAGACAGGCGATTTTGAGCCATAGGCCTTTAGATAAAAGAGGCTTAGGCCGACGGTAATCATCAACCAGGAAACCGTTAAAAAGGCAAAGTTGAAACTGCCAAAAAGACTTGATATTTCTGTCAGAAAAGTAATTAAAATAGCCCATGTCATTAACCCAATCAGCAGGGCCTCTCGCTTTCTTTGAGAAAGCTTTGAAGCAATTAAGATAAGTAAGAGCAGACTGATAATAGGAAGAATGACTGCCATGATGCCTGGTAATAAGGGTTAAAAAAATCTATAAATACGGACGAATATAAATCTTTGGATAATGTATAGATTTAGCTCTAGATTTTTGTCTTTTTTCTAGGATTTCGTGGCTTGAATTTTCTTGATTGAGACCAATGGTAAGAACTTGCCACATGCATTATTTCACACGGGGTTTTGGGAAATAATCATTCAGCGCTTGAGCTTGACGCAATCTTCAAATGGGCAATGGCTTTGAATGCCTGGTGTCTCGCAGACACCTGCGTCGATGGGGGCCGTGATGAATTAGAAGATGCGTAGGTTGGGTTGAGGCACAAAACCCAACATCCCCGAAGCGTTGGGTTACTGCGAGAAGGCAAAGCCTACGCAAAGCTCAACCCAACCCACAAGATGTATATTTTATTTAATCCTCATTCCTAACGGATGCCATCCCAATCAGCCAGGCACCCTTATTCAGCGGTCCTGACCGCTTGCGGACTCAACACCTTGAGAGAATGCTTGGTCTTTAACTCGCCATAGTCTTCATCATTAGGTTGCGCTTTATAGTTCCACTCCCAGGCTTCCACTTCAAATGATTCAATTCTTGACCCGGCGGCTACTTTCTGATTGTGTACCGTGCCCAGGGCCTCCAACAGCTTATTACACTTGTTCTGTTTAGCAGACTGGTCAGAGTGGCAGTCTCGGAAGGTGCCCCGGTAGCGGGTATTCATCGGTGCATAGATGATTTCGTCTGGAAAGATTTGAGCACTTTCACCGGATTCATAATGAGCAATTAGTTTGTTATAGCCAATAATCCCGGTGTTATTCTCGCCAGAGAACATCTGCAGAGTGGTGAGCGGATAGTACTCGCGATGCTTGAACCAGATAAACGACATCGACACGATCAGCACCGAGGTCACAATTGGGTAGAAAAATGACCGCTTTGGCCGCTGCCCCGTTGAGGGGCCAGATGAGAGATTAGAGAGTCGTGATCGCATCCTTAACCAGCCGCGTTTGTTTAACCAGCGTCGAATTTCGGTGTAGTCATAAAAGATCAGCTGTACCAAAATCAAATCTAAGAAGATGATGTTTTGCAGAAACAGGATGCCAATATGGACAGATGCCATCAGGGCGGGCATGATCCACCTGGCCCAGCGAGAGAAGAGCACCAGGCCATAAGCCAGCTCACCATATAGCCCAACCAGCCCCAAAAGGGCAAAAATAATGTTGGGTGCATTCACCAAATGTAGCGAGACTTCCCAATTGGTTTGCAACGGTTCTAGCGTGGTGGACAACAGTTTTGATTTGAGATTGTCGGCAACCCACCAATCAAAGCCAGAGTAATAGATTTTACTCAGCCCCGCCTGTACGTAAGATGCTGCCAGGATGAGCCAACAGAGATAGCGAGACCAACCATAGATTGGCTTGGGCTGATCGGCCACTGGGACCGGCTCACCGTGTCGTTGTTTGAGCCAGCGATCGAGCGATAAGCCGTCGTTACAGGGGGTCAGTGATAGAACAACCAGCAAGTAAACCGGCAGCAGCCCCGTATGGTAAAACCAGGTATATTGCCGCAAAATGCCCCCCAAAACCAGGTAGCAAAATGCACCCAGCGGTAGCACCCAGCGGGTCTTGAGGCCAATTGTGCCCAGCAGGAGTAGCCCAGCGGTCAGCCATTCAAACAGTTGCAGGCTGGTTTGGCTACGGGTAAAAGCTTCAAAGCCAGGGATACCGTAGAAGGCATCCATAATCCCCATCGAATGCCGAATCTCGACTGGCAGTAGCGCACTGCTGGGGAGATCTTCCATCCACATGGTCATGATCACCAGAGTGACACAGGTGATGATGCGAATGGCCCCCAAAGATTCGGCGGTGGTGTCAACCACGAACCGTCGGGCAAACCAGGGGCTGGTCAATAACCAGGCCAAAGCGGCAAAGCCCAGGCAGATAAAGAAGCCGTTTTCGGCTGATTGTTCAGGGGCCACTAAGCGTTCAAAGGCAACCCAGCCCAAGGCAGCAACCACACCGACCACACAAATAATCAAGCGCACCTGACGAGCCCCCATGCGCTCAAATGGGATGCGTCTAAACCAGACATAGCCCGCTGCTGCCAAAGCCCCTAAAACACCTAGCACAATCAGTCTTCTGCGATAAATCTCAGTGGCAATCCGCAGCGATTTCGCAACCCCTAGCGTCGTACTGGCTTCAATGTCAGGGGTGGTCAGAACGGTCCAGGTTTCACCGCCGTCAGTCGAGCGAAACACATCTGTTGTGGCGGAGCCAAAGCCAAAGATGGTGTTGTCTTCGGCATAGTTGGGTGAAAACTGAATGGGGCGACCGGCGCAGGGCACGTTTAGCATCCGGGCAAAGGCCAGTTGGGCATCGCCGATGGGTTTAAAGGTTTGACCGAGATCGCGACTCTTAAACAACCCCTGGCCCCGTAAGCTAACGAGCAGGGTGCCATCCTGGCCATAGTTGGGCGACAGGGCAACGCCTTCGACGAGGCTGTAGGCCGGGTCTAACCCTGCGATCGCAACCGTCTGCCAGGTCACCCCTGCATCGGGGCTCTTAAACAGACCGCTGCTGCTGCCGACAAACAAGGTCTGATCCCGGTCATAGTCGGGCGAGATCACGATCTGTAAGCTACCGAGCTCAGCCAGGGGTTGCTCAGTGGTGGTGGGCTCCCAGTTTTGCCCAGCATCCGTCGATTTGTAAACGCCGGATTCAGCAATGACATAAAGTGTTTGATCGCTGGCAAAGGCAGGTGAAATCGCCATTGAGGGGCTATCGTTACCCCGTGACCAGGGCAGTTTGGCAACCTCCTTAAAGCGTTTGCCACCATCCGTTGAGCGAAAGACAATGCCTTTTTGGTTGCCGATAAACAGGGTTTTATCCGTCTCAAAACTGGGGGAGATCAACAGCGTCAGCCCCCGCGCTTCTTGATCAAGGGAATGGAGTGCCCAGGAGTGCCCCTGATTGGTTGAGCGCAGGAACTTGGTCCACAGGGTGGTGGTAAACAGGGTTTGGTCGTTGGCGTAATTGGTCGAAAAGGCAATATCAAAAAATCGCCGGGGGTCTTGATAGGGTGTTGCAAAATTACCCGTTAGGCGTGGGATATCGACCCCCTCCATCGCCAGCTGCCAGGTTTCGCCCTGGTCCTTGCTGAGCATAATTTTGCCGACATAGGTTGAGATCGCAAGCGTACCGTCATCGCCATAGTTAGGCGAGACGTCCATAGAGATCACAGTCCCCTTAGACAGGGTTTCAAGCTCTCGCCAGGTGTGCCCTTGGTCGGTCGATTTATAAAGCCCATTAAACCCACCCACAAAGGCTGTTTCATCTTCTTGAAAGCGGTTTGAGAGGGCAATCTCAGAGAAATGGGTCACCCCATCATCGTCCGCCATCTTGTCTTTGACCAGCCCTTCTGGGTAGTCGGTCCAAACTTCCCCCCGATTGGTTGAGATCAAGATCCCCCGATCCCAGCTAGAAAGAATCAACTCATCGGGGTTACCCGATACAGTTTTAATGTCTTGAATCCGCAAATCAATCAGACTTTGATTGAGGTTGGTGAATGCCTGCGTGTCAGTATTCAGGGCAAAAATGCCGGTTGATTCGGTCCCAACATAGAGGGTGGGATCGCTGGTATAGTTGACCGCAGCCTCAAGGGCAGTGACCTTATCCTTAACTGCCGCCAGCGACTGCCAGGTTTGCCCCCTATCGCCAGACCTCAACAGCTGGCCAGAGGCTTCTCCGACAAACAGCTGACCGTCAGCATCGGCTAGGGCCATGACCTTATGACTCGCATCCAGCGTCTGAGTCCAGGTTTTGCCACTATCTGCGGTGCGATAGAGCTTACCCTCTGCCCCGGCGGCTAGCATCAGGCTGGGGTCAGCGGGGGATACGTAAACAACACCAATGTCTAAGCTATCTAGACCCTGGTTGACCTGAGCCCAAGACTGCCCCCTATCGTCAGACCGATAAACCCCATTACCTCGGGTGGCGACGGCCAAAACCTGACCGCTTTGCGCATCAACAGAGAGCGTTGAGAAAGGGTGCAGGTTATCAAGCCCCTGGACAAGTCGCTGCCAATGATCGCCCCCATCGGTTGACTTAAATAAGTTACCGCGGGCCAGGGTGTAGGCGGTTTGGTCCTGGCTATAGGCCGGTGAGAGCTTAATCTGGGTGACCACATCGTGGGGACGATGGGCCCAGGCAGGTTGGGGCAACCAGACCAGCAGTAGCGTTGACCATAGCAGTACAACACTGATAAATGGGAGCAAACGTGTTTTGAGAAACAGCCGTTGAGGGTGAGATAGAAGCATGGGGTCCAACCAGTGCACAAAACTTGGGCTTACTCAGGTGCATACATCCCACAAGCTTAGATAACTGTAGGGATGTTCGGATTGAAGTTCTGATGAAAACCCGCTTAATCGGATTAAGTCTCGGCTAAGCCTACCCCCCTTATGAGCTATCCATTAGGCACAAGTCGTTGAAATCCTTGTCTAGCATTGCTTTCAGAAACCGGTTGCAGCCTTATGGGAACCTCTTTTATCTCGCTTTTGAATGCGTGTCTACGGAGGCATCAGGGCTGGGGCAGTAGCCTTCAATCCGATTGATCAATTTCAGCAGAATTCCAGAGCATTTGCTACCTATGGAAGTGGCGCAACCTAATTCTAGATTCCAATGACAGCAAGCGTTTGGCCGAGATCTGCGTAAGGGATAGCCTTATGAGGGGGGTAGGTCAGGATTTATGCCTCCTAACCGAGATCTGTGTACACAGTAGCCCTTAGAGTGGGAAAGCTTGGAACACCACAAATCCGACAAACCCTGACATGAACTTCAAAAAGCAATTAATCTTGGGATTAATTTTGACGATCAGCCTCATAGGCTGGAGCCTGAGCGGTAAGTTTGACCCTGCCTGGGCCCACGACCCTCACGATGTGGTGCAGCAGGTTGAGCTATCCCCAACCTACGACCAAGATCAAACCGTGTATCTACTGGTGCGGGGTAACTTTCTCAAATCCCAGGATGGCGGTGCAACCTGGCAGCGCCAGGTCATGGGTTTGACGGCTCAGGGGGCACCCCTGGGGTTTGCGGTGTCGTCCCAGCAGCCCAATCAACTTTATCTGGGCACTGAGGGAGATGGGGTGTATAAGTCGGTGGATGGGGGTGAGTCCTGGCAGCCTGTCAATAAGGGCCTACCAGAGCTGGCGATTACCCAGATAGCGGTGTCACCCACTCACCCGGATGCGGTGTTGGCGGCGGGTCACAACGGGCATATTTTTCGCAGTGATAATGGGGGCCAGGGTTGGTCAGAGGTCTTAGCAACCGCATTGCCGGTGAGTGCGATCGCATTTTCCCCAACCCAGCCTGAGTGGGTGGTGGCGGGTGATCGGCAAGGTCATCTATACCGATCAGCTGACAGCGGCCAAACCTGGTCACCCCTAAGCAGCTTGCCGGAAAGCGGCACAATTACCAGTCTAAGCTTCCCAATTGGGGCAGCGGCTGGTCAGTTTTGGGTGGGCACCGAGCAGGCTGGCGTGTTGAGAACCTTGGACGGGGGTAAAACCTTCACCACCGTTAATGAGGGGCTTAGCGAAACGACTATCCAATCCATCGTCGGGCAGGTAGCACCCGGCAAAGATCGACCGACGCTCTATGTGTCCACGGCTAACGATGGTGTTTTCTTTTCTGAAGATGGCGAGCGCTGGCAGCCCATGGATGGGGGGCTGACCAAGACCGGGCAGGCCGACAAAATGGGGTTTCCCCATTTCACACGATTAGCACTGTCTCCCAGTTTTGACCAAGACGGCACAGTCTTGGTGAGCGGGTTTAACGGTTTATTCAAAACCACAGACCGAGGGCAAACCTGGGCCCAGCTGGATACATTGGCGGGTGACATTGTGATGGCGGTGGCGCTATCGCCCAACTACGTCACCGATGGCACCGTCGTGGCCGCCACCTATGTGGGCGAGGCTTACCTCAGTCAGGATCGCGGTGACACCTGGCAACCCATGGCGAAGGGACTCGAGCTGCCCTACTTTACCGATAGCTTTGAGTCGATTGAGCGTAACGACGACCCGCGCCGCTTCCAGGCGTTGGCATTTTCGCCCAACTACGGGGCCGATCAGACGTTGTTTGGCACTATTTTGAACAATGGCGTGTTGCGTTATAACCAAAAACAGGGCTGGCGATTGCATCGATTTCAAAAATGGGAGCGGGCGATTGCGATCGCACCGTCCCCGGATTTCAGCCAAGACCAGACGCTCTTTATTGTGGGGCAAAAAGGACGTGTCCATCGATCTCGCAATGGCGGCAAAACTTTTTCGAAAGTGGGTGACATAGAGGCTCAGTTTGGCAATGAGTCTCCCTTTATGGTGATCTCTCCAGAGTATGCCAACGACCAAACCGTTTATATCACGGGGCCAGCGGGGGTTTACAAAACCACGGATGCGGGCAAGGTTTGGCAGACCGTCACCGATGCGGCGCAGTTTGAGACCCGGCGGAGCATGCGACTGGCGATTTCGCCTGACTATGCCAACGACCAAACCCTGTGGTTGGGGAGTAGTGAAGGCCTATTTCAAACCCAAGATGGCGGTGCTACCTGGGCTGAGGTGTCTGGAGCCTACGGTGAGCAACCTTATATTGACGCGATCGCCATATCCCCTAGTTACGCCGCAGACCAGACGATGATCATTAGCGTGCGCGGCCAGGGCCTTTTCAAAAGCACGGATGGGGGCGAGACCTTTGTCTCGGTTGGGGATGCGGCCCTGCCCCTTTCGATCATCTCTAATTTTGAATCCTCAGCCATGCCGCTGATGTTTTCCCCCAACTATGCAGCGGATCAGACCCTATACGGATTTGGCCCCGTCCAGAGCGAAATTTTCAAATCCACTGACGGCGGTCAAACCTGGCAGAGCCAATCGCTCCCAAGGGCCGAGATCTTTGATGCCTATAATCGCTACCAGTATTCCTTTGCGAGCCAGGCTCGTCTCTTTTGGTACCTACATCAGGCCCATTTTCTGAAATGGCTGCTGGCGTCGGTGACGAGCGGGTTTAGCTATTTTGCATTGAGTTTGCTGTCCAGGCGGGTTAAGTCACGCTGGCTGGCCCCCTCGCTGCGGTGGGCAACCGCCGGGGTGATCATGTGCCTATCGCTGTTTGTGCTGTTTGGGTAAGGCTGGTTTTGTGAGCGCGACTGACCCAACCTAACGACTATAAAAGGCTGCGGAACCGCGATATATGCGTTCGGCCTGCTCTTTTGAGAGTCGGGTGACCCCTGGCAGGTGGCTTTGCGGGGTGACTTTGCGGCCAACGGTCAGGGGGCTCGTCTCTGGATGGGACCCCGAGGAGCCATTGAGACGACTAAAGGGGGGCATAAAGGCATGGCGTTCAGCGTCATAGGCGAGCACGCTGCCGTTACCGATGTTGTAGATCCAGCCGTGCAAGGACAGGTCGCCGCTGTAAAGGCGAGAGTGGACGGCGGGATAGGTGCGCAGGTTTTCAATCTGGGTCAAGATGTTTTCGGCCACCAAGACCTCTAGCTTTTCGGGTTTTTCAAGACCCGCGTAGTTATCTTCCACCAGCTGGCGGGTCGCCTCTGTGTGCTTGAGCCAGTTATAAACGAGGGGCATTTTGGCTTCAAGTTCGCCGATTTGTAGCAGTCCTTTCATCGCACCGCAGCCAGAGTGTCCACAGATGATGATGTGCTCCACCTTTAGCGATTTGACCGCATATTCAATCGTGGCCCCCTCCCCCCCGTTCGTCGCGCCATAAGGGGGCACTAGATTACCCGCATTGCGAATCACAAACAGCTGACCTAGCTCAGACTGGGTAATCAGCTCTGGGTCAACCCGAGAGTCTGAGCAGGTGATAAACAAAACGTTGGGGCTCTGACCCTTGACCAGCTCTGCCATAAAGGACTGATGCTCAGGCACGTAGTTATCCTGAAACTCTCTAAGGCCCTTAATGAGTCGCTTCACTGACGGTATCCTCCCGATGCCTGCTCATTTAATTGTTATCTCATATCTTTAGATCTAAAAATGCAAAGTTTTGCTTATGGCGATGATAAATGTCTCTGCTTCTGTCCCCCTGCCCCTGGTCTCGACAGAACGATCCATTGTGAGTAATCCCTCGTTATAAACTTAAAAACTGTGGATTTACAATGTGGAGAAGCCCCGATGACCCAGACCCTGCCTGCTATTAAGGCGATCTATACAGACGGTGCGTGCTCAGGTAATCCGGGGCCAGGAGGCTGGGGGGCCGTGTTTTACTTTGAGGATGGTAGCTGCCATGAGCTAGGGGGAGGTGAAACCTCTACGACCAATAACCGGATGGAGATGCAGGCTGCGATCTCATCGCTCCAGCTCTTGGCTGATAGCAGCTATGCTCAGCCGGTTGAGCTGCATACCGACAGTGAATACCTCAAAAAGGGGATTACCCAATGGATTCAAGGCTGGAAACGCAAGGGCTGGAAAAACTCTGCGGGTAAACCTGTCCTCAATCAAGATTTATGGAAGCAGCTAGACACCTTAGTCGAAGAATTAAAAAAAGATAAAAACGCTGCGATAGAATGGAAATATGTTCGTGGGCACTCGGGCAATCAAGGAAATGAAAGATGTGATGCGATTGCTCGTTCTTTCTCGTTAAATCAGCCTATTAATCTGAAGAGAAAAGCATTTAACTTAGACAAAAACAACCAAAAGCATAGCCCTAATTCACCCGAAGCTACTGAAAATGCTAGTAAAAATACGAGTCGAATTTCTGGTTCTTCAGCGCTAAAATCCTACGGTGAGGACCGCTATGAAGGAGATCAATTAGTGGCAGATTCAGACACGCAAGAGCATGGGGGCACCAGGATCAATCGACTACGAGATTCATTAGAAACTTTGCAAATTGCTGATGAAGTTTCTAAAGAGGGCTACTTAATCACCAGTTCCGAATTGGCCGATCTGATGGATGTCAACGCCAGTGCGGTAACCAGTCGAGGCGATTACTGGGCCTGGCGCAACTGGACAGTTTCCAGGATTAGGCGAGAAGGTAACCAGATCCTCTGGCAGCTAGAGCGGATCGACGAATAGCCCATCTCAAAGTTGATATCTGCCTGTGCAATGCGCCTGAGCGTGTGGCAAAGGTTTTGGCACCAAAACCTTTGCCACCAAAACCTAAAATATGGATCGTGTCTGAGCAGCCCTAGAACATCTCAAAGAGAGCAGCATACCGTAGTCAAAGCCATAGATGAGTGACATCGCCATAGATGAGTGACATCGAAAAACTGAAAAGGCGGTCCCCCCTGAATGGAGAGGACCGCCTTTTGATACACCGCTAAATCAGCCTTGAATAGTCGGTGCCGTTAAGGCGACTGGAGACGCTTCACCTGCAGCCAGATCAAGGGGGAAGTTGTGAGCATTCCGCTCGTGCATCACTTCCATACCCAAGTTGGCACGGTTTAACACATCTGCCCAGGTGCTAATCACCCGACCCTGGGAGTCGAGCACTGACTGGTTAAAGTTAAACCCATTCAGGTTAAACGCCATCGTGCTGATGCCCAGCGCGGTGAACCAGATGCCAACCACAGGCCATGTACCCAGCAAGAAGTGCAGGGCACGACTGTTGTTAAAGCTCGCGTACTGGAAGATCAGACGGCCGAAGTAGCCGTGCGCGGCCACAATGTTGTAGGTCTCTTCCTCTTGGCCAAACTTATAGCCGTAGTTCTGAGACTCAACTTCAGTCGTCTCACGCACCAGAGAGCTCGTCACCAGAGAACCGTGCATGGCAGAGAACAAAGCCCCCCCAAACACACCCGCTACACCCAACATGTGAAAGGGGTGCATCAAGATGTTGTGCTCAGCCTGGAAGACGAACATGAAATTGAAGGTACCGGAGATACCCAGAGGCATCCCGTCAGAGAAAGAACCTTGACCCAAGGGATAGATCAGGAAGACAGAGGTTGCTGCCGCCAAAGGAGCGCTATACGCAACGCAAATCCAAGGACGCATACCGAGGCGGTAGGACAGCTCCCACTGACGCCCCATGTAGCAAAAGATGCCAACCAAAAAGTGAAAAATGATTAGCTGGTAAGGGCCACCGTTATACAACCACTCATCCAAGGAAGCCGCTTCCCAGATGGGGTAGAAGTGCAGACCAATCGCGTTAGAAGAAGGCACAACAGCCCCGGAAATGATGTTGTTGCCATAGATCAGCGAACCGGCAACCGGCTCACGAATACCGTCGATGTCCACAGGGGGAGCTGCGACAAAGGCGATGATAAAACAAGTGGTGGCAGCTAGCAGGGTCGGGATCATCAACACACCGAACCAGCCTACATAGAGGCGGTTGTTAGTGCTGGTGACCCACTGGCAAAACTGCTCCCATGCACCCGCATCGCTGCGAGATTGCATTGTAGAAGTCATAGTAATGATTGCCTGGTAAACAACAAACAGAACACCTTATGAATTGGCCCCATCCAGCCAAACGGCTCAAAGCCAGATAGCCAGATACAAAGACCACATATTACGATTGGTGTCTGCTTGATACCTAGCTTAAAAAAACAGAGAGTATCGCGTTAATGCTTGTAACCAAACTCAGATTTTCTATACATTTCTATAAAATTAGGCAGAGAAAATTGAGTAAAGAGTTCAGCCTCTAAGTTCGACCCATCCCTCCCCTATTACCCATTACCCATTACCCATTACCCACTACCTGGCCCGTTTTACCTGCTGAAGCCCCTATCCGGGGGGCCATCCTAGGGCGCGACCGCCTAGCAAGTGCAGGTGCAGATGAAAGACGGTTTGCCCACCATCCTGGTCAGTGTTGATCACGACCCGGTAGCCATTTTCTAGGTTTTGCTGCTGGGCAACTTGTTTGGCGGTTAAAAGCAGGTGACCGAGCAGGGCCTGGTCACTGGTCTGGGCATCAGCCAAATTGACAATGGGCTTTTTGGGGATAATCAGGATGTGGACGGGGGCCTGAGGGCTGATGTCCCGAAAAGCCAGACACAAATCGTCTTCGTAGACGATGTCAGCGGGGATCTCGCGGCGGATGATTTTGCTAAAAAGGGTATCGGCGCTCATAAAACTGGATTGAGATTAACGAAAGCTCACCTGGGAATGCAGCCAGTCTGCAATCATTTTGGGGGCATTTTTTTTAGACCAGCGGAGCGCAAAGAAATGAAAGCCGGGCTTGGTAAATCTAGCAATCCACTTCATGAGACGGTTGAGGGGGCGACAGCTAAATCGCTGATTGATTAAATTAGTGGAGCCCACATCATAGAGGCAGTCAACAATAATTTTGAGGGTGGCTTCCTCACGCTGAAATAAATTTTCAAGCAAAAGCTGCACGTCCTGTATCCGCTCTTCTTCGATCTGTTTCTCGCGAATCAGAATGGCAGTGCCGGGGATGTCTCGAATGGTTAGCATAGGCATTCCACAAAAACGAGGACAAAGATATCCTACATGACGATTGTTTGAGTTCAAATCAGCTAAATTAACTTAATTAGCGTGTTTCCTCCCAAATCAAAGGAAGGCAGGAATGGAGAGTCACGAGACCGAGGGTCAGGAAAAGGATTTTATTGCGGTCAGAGATCGTTTGGCCGCTGTCCTAAAACGGCACCAGATCAAGCATTGGGCTGAGCTTGAAGATATGTCCCTTGAGTCAGTGTCCCTGAAGACACTACGGGGTGAGTATGGCAGTGATGTCAAAGGGATTCTGTTGGTGGTTGACGACAGATTTGCACTGCTGTCTGCTTACCCTGGCTATGAAGCAGGCGAGCACGAAATTGTGCTAGATGATGACAATGATTTATTGAATAACCTATCTCAGCTTGCTGATTTGCCCATGGTTCCCCCTGATCTGGCAGCAGAATACCAGGCCCTTGGACACCACGAGTTGACCTGGCGTCAGCAGCGAATCAGCGCTATCAAAGAATCAGAACGTCGCCATGTCTATGTGGAATTGAGGCAAGAGTTTGAAGCGGAGTCGTGAGGGGGCAAGGCTCAATTTGAAATCTCGGCCATCTCGATCACTTCGTCGTCGTAGTCTTTGACCAAAAAGTTGAGGGGCTGATCGCGGCGGATTTTATGGCGGATGCCACGCATCTGCACCTGCATTAGCAGATTTTCAAGGCAATCGTGGTCAAAGCAGACATGGCGCTGGCGGTTATTGTGACCCAGGCTAGCCCCCGAAATAATGTGGAGCTGAGTATTTTTTTTGAGCTGATACCAGAGCCCGTCAGGGGTGTTATAGCCCTGATCGGCAGGGCGACCGACGCTGGCAGACATATACATGGGGTCCAGGCCCGCGGTGCCTAGGCTCTGTTCGTAGTTGTAGTAATAGTGCAGCGGTACCTCGGCGGTATTTAGATTGAGCATGCCCTCATAAAAACGGCGGGCGATATCTAGATCGGACACCATCACGGTGTGTACTTTGGGGGCACTGGTCAAAAACATCCACATGGCCCCGGCATAGGCCACCAGCAACATCACCATGACCCCCTGGGTCGAGAATAGGCTGTCGAGGGGAAGCCCCTGCCAAAAAGCGGCAAAGGTGGGAATGAATGAATCCATAATGATCTAAATAGGTGCTTGAATAGGCTTGTTTTTACCAGTCTATCAATTGAAAAACAAGACGAGTCTGGGTAAATTCGCAGTCAGTTTAAAAAAAATGATGTAGACCTGCGAAAAACATGGGTATAGTAGAGGCTATTTGCAGGGCAATCTAGCTGATTTTGGCTAGGTTCCCCGCTAGAAATAGGCCGTGTGTTCATTTATTATTGCCAGAATCCTTTGCGCTAAACCGTGGAAATTCCTAACTTTCCTGAATGTGACCATACTTTGGTTCAATCGCTTTTTCAGCACAGCGATTACGATTTAGTGCGGCTATTACAGCAGCATCCAGAGTCGGGGCGCTACTTTACCACTATTTTTTGTCGCTACAGTCCAGTGGTCTATTCGTTGATTCGCCACTCGGCCCGGTCACCGGTGCAATCTGAATATTTATTCGCATTGACTTGGCGGCATATTTTGCACGAGCTGATGGGGATCGATTTACCGGCGGAGGGTGATAAGGCTGCTTTTGCGTTGCAGGGTTGGCTAATCAATCTAACGGCGGCCTGTATTAATCAGACCGATGTCCCCGAGGTCGAGTCTATTCACTATTCTCTGAAAGAAACGTCGCCTCCCTTTTGGTGTTATGTCAGTCAGGCCCTCGATCAGCTGCAGCCGGTGCAGCGTCTGATGGTGGTGATGGCCCAGACCTTTCACTGGAGCGAAACGCGGATTGCGGCTTATCTGCAGGCAGAAGGACAACCGATTTCGCCCAAGCTGGTACAGTCCCAGTTAACCGTGGCCTATCAGGCGTTGGAGATGGCGCTGCCGGATGATGTCCGAGCTATCTATCTAGAGGTGATGCCTGCTCAAGACTCGGAGCCCTCAGAACTGGATGAACTGTTGGATATGTCTGATCTGGATTTTAGCCCGACAACGTTGAACCCCAGCGGAGAATAGGGGCCACAGTCTTGTCCCCAGGGTCTTGAAACGACAACAGGGGGTGCCTATGTTGCGTCCACAGTAGGGTGTGCTCATGAAAGTGGGTATCCAAAGAATGAGAAGCACAAGCTCATATTGATAAGTGCACAGATTGATAAGTGCACAGATTGATAAGTGCATAGATTGAGTAAGTGCATAGCGTAAATTCAACTTGACGGGAGAACGGAAACAAATGAGACGGTGGCCATTGAGACGTGGGTATGCAGGGGGAGCGGCCATTGTGGCAGTGCTCTTGCTGAGTGGCTTTGGGCAACCAGGGATGGCATCCAGCTTGGATGAGCAGCTGCGAGCGCCGATCAACCCAGCGGCTCGGGGGCAAAGTCGAGATATTGCTGATCAGCTCCTTCGATTGGGGCAGCAACAGGCCGCAGCCGGGGCCTATGAAGATGCTGTGCGCTCCTGGAATCGTGCCGCTGATTTGTATTATGAGATTGGCGATCGACCTGGGATGGGGGTGGCCTATGAAAATATTGGCTTTGCCCATGCCCAACTGGGACAGTATGGCGAGGCTGAGACAGCAATTCGACGTCGGCTGGCGGTGGCCCGGGATGGTAGCGACTTTGATGCCCAAATCTTTGCGTGGAATAATCTGGGGTCGCTGCAGTTGCAGCGCGGCGAGCTCAGCAGTGCCCAGAATGCATTTGAGGAAGGCCTTGCGATCGCACAGAGTGTCGAAAATGAAGCGGGCATGGGGCTTTCGCTGAGCAATATTGGCCTGGTGGCAATGACCCAAAATCAGTTTGAAGAAGCGATTGAGTTTTACCAGGCCGCCGGTAACTATCGGGCCCGCGCCAACGATCGGCTGGGGCAGGCCAACACCAACAATAACCTGGGCGATGCCTACCTGGCCCTGGGGCGTCAGGGCAGTGCGCTGGGGGCCTATCGCCTGGCCCTGCGGCTGGGGCGCGAGGAAAACAGTGTGCCAGTGCAGCTGCAGGCAATAGACGGGTTAATTCAGATTTATCGCGATCGCGAAAACTGGACCCAGGTAAGCAGCTACGTGGACGACCGCATAGCCCTCACCCTGAATAGCGATAATGACTGGCAGCGGCTCATGACCCTGCGTCACCTGGGGCAGTATCACGAGGCCGTGGGTGAGCTGTCTCTGGCCCAGACAACCTATCAGCAGGCGCTGGCCTTAGCCCAGCGCCTGGAGCAAAAGAGCATTGAAGGGGAACTAACTAACCGATTGATGGTGCTATCACGCGCCCTTCGAGACTGAGCTGATCACCGCTGGCACGGGGATATCTGGCTGAGCGACAGCGGTTTCTGGCTGAGCAATTGTGCCATTTAAATTGGCGGATGGGCGTGGGTCACGGGCCTTGATCAGGCTAATGGCGCGACTGACGCTCTCCGGCAAAATCACCACCAGGGCATTTTCGGGGGCTGTATTTAGAGCTGATTCAATGGCGGTGGTCTCATCCAGTAAGATTTCATGTTGACAGTCCACGGCAGCCTGTTCTAACCCTTGCTGGATGAAGGCAGCCACATCTCCACTGGGACGACCCCGAGTATCATCATCTTCTTTGATAATCACCTGATCAAACATTTGGGCAGACAGTTGCCCCAGGGTAATGAAGTCCTCGTCACGACGATCGCCAGGGGCACCCACGACGCCGATGCGAGGCCCAGGCCAATTCTTGACAAAACCAGCCAGAGCTTCATAGCTTGCCGGATTGTGGGCATAGTCAACCAGAGCATGGTAAGCGCCCATATTGAACAGATTCATCCGTCCCGGCGTCTGGTCGCTAGAGACCTCAAAGGTACTGAGCCCCTGGCGAATAATCTCGATATCCAGGCCCTGGCTAAAGGCAGCCAGGCTAGCAGCCAGGGCATTGGCAATCATAAAAGGGGCTCGACCCGCCATCGTCAGCGGCAAGTTGACGGCCTGCTCAATTCTCAAAGTCCAGTCACCTTTGAGGATGCTCAAATAGCCATTTTCATAGACAGCGGCCAACCCCCCCGCCGCTGTATGGCTAGTAATCAATGGATTGTCTGGATGCATCGAAAAATAAGCAACCTGAGCCTGGGTCCGCTCTGCCATCGCGGCCACCAGAGGGTCATCTGCATTAAGGACCGCATACCCTTTGGGGCGTACAATTTCGGCAACAACCCCTTTGACCTGGGCCATGTCCTCGATAGTATTAATATCCCCCAGCCCCAGATGATCGGCGGCGATATTGAGCACCACTCCTACATCACAGCTATCAAAGGCGAGTCCGGCTCGTAAAATGCCACCCCGCGCGGTTTCTAACACAGCGACCTCAACGGTCGGGTCTTGCAAAATCACTTGGGCACTTTGCGGTCCGGTATTATCGCCGGGTTCGGCCAAATAATCGCCGATGTAGATGCCATCGGTGGTGGTGTACCCCACCACTTTTTGAGTCTGTCTAAACAGATGGGCGGTCAGTCGGGTGGTGGTGGTTTTACCATTGGTACCGGTGATGGCGACGATCGGAATGCGGCTCGGTTGCCCCGGTGGAAAGAGCATATCAATCACTGGCTCAGCCACATTTCGAGGAATCCCTTCACTGGGGGAGAAGTGCATCCGAAACCCTGGGGCGGCATTGACCTCTACAATCACCCCGTCCACATCGCGCAGGGGGCGAGTAATATCATCGGTGACCACATCAATGCCCGCAATGTCGAGGCCGATAATTTTGGCAATGCGCTGGGCCAGCCAGACATTGGCGGGGTGGATATCGTCGGTGCGATCAATCGCAATGCCGCCAGTGCTAAGGTTGGCCGTAGCCCTGAGGTAGCAAATTTCGCCGGGGTCTAACACTGTGTCGAGATCGTATCCTTGCTGCTCTAGCAGCTGCCACGAGGTGTGATCGAGTTCGATCTTGGTAAGGACATTATCGTGCCCCTGCCCCCGGCGAGGATCTTGGTTGGTGAGTTCAATCAGGGCCTCAATGGTCGAGCGACCGTCCCCAGCGACATGGGCGGGTACCCGCTCTGCCACTGCGACCACTCGACCATTAATCACCAAGAGACGATGATCTCGACCAGCATAGTAGCGTTCGACGATCACCCCGCTGGATACGGCGCGAGCCGCCTCATAGGCCGTCTCGGCCCGCGACCAATCACTGATATTGATCGTGATGCCTCGACCGTGATTGCCATCGAGGGGTTTAATCACAATCGGAAAGCCCCCCACTGCATCGACAACGTCTTCTAGCTCATCCAGGTAATGAATCACCGTGCCTCGAGGGACCGGGACCCCGCAATCCCGCAGCATTTGCTTGGTGCCTTCTTTATCACAGGCCAGCTCGACACCCAGGATGCCGGTTTGGCTGCTCAGGGTTGCCTGGATGCGTTTTTGATAGACACCTTGGCCAAACTGGATCATCGCCCTGGCCCGGAGCGGTACCCAGGGAATCCCCCGTCGGGTTGCTTCCTGAACAATGGTTTCGGTACTGGGTCCCAGGGACGCTTCGGCGTGGAGTTCGCGTAAATCGGTTAAATCTTTTGCTAGCTCAGTCTCTGGATAGAGACCGGTTTCGATCAGGCTGTTGCACAGACGCACCGCAGCCCGCGCCGCGTAGCGTCCTGCTTGTTCATCTTGATATTCAAAGACAACTTGATAGACACCCGCCTGGGTGGTGGCTCGGGTCAGCCCAAACCGACTGGTCATGCCCGCCAAAGTTTGCAATTCTAAAGCGATGTGCTCTACGACCTGGCCCAGGTGGATGCCGCTCTGCAGCTGGTCGACAAAACGAACGCGGTCTTGGCTCGCGCTCGCCTGATTGACAGTCTGATGATTTTCTAGACCGGGCAGACAGTCTAAAAGCCCCGTGCCAAAATCAGGAATCTTATGGGAAAGACGATTGCTGACATCTTGGAGGTCTAGTCGGAGGGCGATGAGCTTAGGATAGTCAGTACTCCAGTAGTTAGGACCTCTTAGCGTTAGCGTTTTAAGGATTTTCATAGCGGGGCAGATGGATGTAAAGATTTAAGGAGACTGTACACAACGATTTTTTAAATCATACCGATCACCATGGACCAAGACATGGACCCTTAAATTATGGATGCAGATAGGATCTGATGCATCCATCTGAGGTTGATTGGTATGGCTCATCTCGATGGGATCGACAACGGTGACGGTGCCTTTGCCGATGACTTGAAAAGCACCTTGTTCATAGAAGCGGGTGCAGGTGTCTTCGTCGATGCCCAGGCCAATCCGATCGGGTTGGATTGCGATCGCACTCATCAGCCGTGCCATCCGATTGCGGTTGTGAAAATGTTGATCCACGATTACTTCAGG
>JBCBQD010000099.1:0-18851 GCA_039820425.1 Cyanobacteria bacterium J06635_1 | reverse complement strand
ACCAGGGCCGTCTTACCCGACCCGACTGGCCCTGCGATACCTACTCGAAAGGGATTCATCTTGATACTTGCCTCCTTTTTCAACATCGGACCAATCGCAAGCAAAGCCTTTAGTCTCAGGCACGTACTGACTCCAGGCTTGCGGTTCAAGGGGCTGATCGCTAGACCAGACAATCTCAAACAGTCCGTCCTCACGCACCTTGCCAACCCTGACCAACTTTGACAGGTGGTGATTAGGCTGGAGGGTGACCGTCCCCCCCGGCGACTCAAAAGTCTGCCCATAGGCTGCCGCCCGCACTGCGGGAATCTCAAAACTCCTCGCCTGCTCAACCGCCTGCTTCCAGAGATAAACCAGCGTATACGCAGCGGCCATCGGGTCGCTGGTTACCTGGGCCTCCCCATAGGCTTCCTTAAAGTCAGCTACCCAGGCTGTGTTCGCCTCAGTCTCTATCGTTTGGAAATAGCTCCAGGCGGCATAGTGACCCGCCAGATAAGCGGGTCCGATCTGGCGGATTTCCTCTTCACTGATGGTGACCGACATGACCGGATATTGGTCGGGCTTCATGCCGGACGCCTTCAGTTGCTTAAAAAAGCCCAGATTACTGTCCCCATTTAAGCGATTAAAAATAATCCCCCCCTCGGGCAAGGTTTCTTTGATTTTCGTCAGGCTGGCACTGAAGTCTCTTTGACTCAGCCTTAGAGAGGTTGCCCCCACGAGGTTCCCCCCTTGGGCCTTGAGCTGTGCGTTCAGTAGAGCCTTGATAGATAGCTCAGGGGCTTCCGCTTGAGATTCGAGTAAAAAAACTTGTTTACCTGTATTCTCCAGTAGCCAATCCACGGCGGGTTCAATCTGCTGGTTGGGTGCCGCCCCTCCGTAGATGATGTGTTGAGAGCAGTCTTGCCCTGCTTGGGATAGCGGATACCACAGCAGGTGTTGGCTGGCTTTTAACACAGGCAGCATCGCTCGACGACTCCCCGCCGACCAACCGCCAAAGAAGGCAGAAACTTTGTCCTGGTCAATCAGTTTCTCGGCTTTTTCGGCAAACGTGGGCCAGTCAGAGGCCCCATCTTCCACAACGGCTTCAATTTGTCGCCCTAGCACCCCCCCTGCCGCATTGATTTGGTCAATCGCAAATAGCTCCGCATCCATCACAGCAATCTCACTGATTGCCATCAGCCCACTCAATGAGTGGAGCAGCCCGACTTTGACGGGGGCATCTGGGTCAGCGGGGGCCTCTGGAAGCGCTTCAGCCTGGTTTGGCGTCGAGGCTTCTGGGGCAGAGGAGGTGTCTGACGCAGTACAAGCCTTCAGGAAAAGGCTGATACCTGCAGCTGCGGACCCATAGCCTAAAAATTTGCGCCGACCTAAGCGTCTGGTCATAAAACGATGGGCTGAAAAAACGGTAGGCAGAAAATAGCTCTGTAACGATTGTGGAGCAGGGCAAGCAAGATTGTAGCACTGATACCAGACCGGTTCGAAGCGGGGACACCTTAGCAAGTAAAGTCGAGATGAGATGGGGAATGCTTAAAAGTTAAAGCCTGAATATTTAAGACATGGGGGCATCTCTTTACTTGATAATAGGTTGGGATTTGATCAGGGCTACGCTTGACTCACTTTGAACCCAAAACAGGTGAACTAAAAACCGGAGGTCGTCTCTCCCGTTGGGATTTGCCGATCATTTTGGCGGTGGTGACGGGGCTGCGCATTTGGCGACTTGAGGCCAAGCCCCTGTGGGTCGACGAGCTCTACACGGCGTTTTACAGCCTGGGCAAAAATCCAGCCGATGCGCCTGTGGGTGTGTTGCTGCCGGTTGATCGCTATTGGGCGTTGCTGGAGTTGCCCGCCGATAGCAACGTTTGGCAAGCGGCCCAGGCGGTCACCACCTACAGCAACCATCCGCCGCTATTTTTTATGCTGATGAATCGCTGGCTGGCCTGGTTTGGCAGCTCGGTGTGGAGTTTGCGATCGCTACCGGTGCTCTGCGGCCTGGTGGCCGTGGTTGGGTGCTTTTACCTGGGTCGTCGGGTGGGTGGGTCCAAGGTGGGTCGCCTGGCCGCCTGGTTAATGGCGGTGTCGCCCTACGGTATTTATCTGTCCCAGGAAGCTCGGCATTATAGTCTGGCGGTTGCGATCTCGCTATTCTCGCTGACCCAGTGGCTGGCTCTGCTCAAGGGCAAGCCCTCCCCCTATCGCTGGCTGGCCTGGATAGCTTTGAATAGCCTGGGCCTCTACGTTCATTATTTTTATGGGTTTGGCATCCTGGCCCAATGGCTAGTCACCCTCGGCTGGCTCTGGCAACATCGCGCCGCCGCCGCCCCAAAGCCCCCCTGGCCCAGGTGGCTACTGGCGATGGGGCTGACAGCCCTGCTCTATGGCCCCTGGCTATCGACGGCCCTGACCCATTTTCAAAGCGAGGGGGGCACCGGCTGGTTGAGCCGATCGCTTCCCGGCTGGCAAACAGTTTTACTCCCCTGGGTTCAATCCTTAGTCGCAGGCGTGTTTATGCTGATCATGCTGCCGGTGGAGCAGGTGCCCCAGTGGGTGAGCATTCCAGCCGGTCTGATCATGTTGAGCGTTTTTGGAGTCGTACTGCGGCAGCTGATCATGGGCTGGCGGTCGGCACCGTTGCCGCCCTATGCCTGGCCTTTAATGGGCTATGGTCTGGGGGTATTGGCGATCATGCTGGCGATTACCTACGGCCTCGGCAAAGATCTGACCGTCGCGCCGAGATACTTCTTTATACTGTACCCGGCAATTACGGTCATCGTTGCGTTGGGGCTGGCCCGCCGCAGAAAGTGGGTGCTGGGGGTTGCGATCGCAGCCGGGCTGATCAGCCAGCTTTTAGTGAGCTACGACATTGCCCTCCTCAAACCCTACCTGCCCGGTCAAATCGGACGACGACTCGGCGCAAATCCCCAATCAACTCTGGTCATCATGGCCTCGCCTCAGCCCAGCTATCAAACCCGTGTGCTCAGCTATATTCTGGCGATCCCCAGCCCCACAAACGTGCTGGTCGGATTGAGCCCACCCGCCCCACCCGCCCCGTGGCAGCCCGTCCTTGAGAACTTGGAAACCCTCCCGAACTCGTCCCTAACCCTCTGGCTAGTTGAGCCCAAACGGCAGGTCCCCTTTCCGCCCACGATCCGCCTACCTGCCCAGACCTGCTTACCCGTAGGCAAAAGAATCAATACCGAAGGCACCCGCCAACAAGAATATCAGTGCAAACCATAATTCAGAGATATCTTGTCAGCTAAGCAATTCGGCTAAATCGCCATCCCCCTAATCCTCTTTTCTGTCTTCCGTCCTCCGCCCTCTTTCCCTATTCCCACTTTGAAGTCAATAGCCCCAAACAGTATGCCAATTTAAAGTGTTTAACTCCCCTTAACAACAGCCCCCTTAACCAATGGCTATACTCGACACAGCTTTGAATTTGCTCGGCTAAGCAGCTTCTGAGCAGGCATTTAAGAGAACGGACTCTGAGCGAGCACTTCAAAGACCACAGGGGCATTCTTTGGCTAAGTTTCGTTTTAAGGACATACAACACATGAGGCTTCAAACGTCTAATCCGCAGGCACGCTCAGGGCAGGGTCACTTAAAAACGCTTGGGAAATCAATCAAGGCATCCCTAGGGGGGCTCACCGCCCTGGCCCTGGCCGTGACTACCAGTATCACGCCTACCTTCGCTGCGGATCCCTTCCGGACAGACACTCAGCAAGATATTGGCCCCCATACGGAGGCCGCGTTTGAAGCCTTCTTTAAGAGCGCTGATTACGTAGAAGTGCGCGAGTCGCTTGACCTGGCCTTAGAAGATGAAGCAGAAGCAGAAGACCCCCTCGTCCATGCAATGTCAGCCGCCATCAGCTATATCGATGAAGACTGGGATACCCTGGCAACCAAGGCCGAACTCACTAAAGAATCCGCCGAAGTCCTGATCGACCTGGACGATGATACAGCTCGTTTGCGGGGCCATCTCTACGCCGCCGTTGGGATTTTTCTAGAAGGCGCTCACATGCTCAAAACCCAGGGAGTCGCTCGGAGTACGCCCTCGGCCCTGGCGATGTTGCAAAAGGTATTTAGCCACATTGGCGAAGCCGAGAAAATTGATCGCACCGACCCCGAACTCAACTTAGTCAAAGGGTATATGGATCTGTTTTTGGCGGTTAACCTGCCCTTTGCCGACCCCGAGGATGCCATTGAGCGACTGTCTCAGTATGGTAGCCCCAGCTATCTGTCCTATCGGGGCATCGCCCTGGGCTATCGTGATCTGGAGCAAGTGCCCGAAGCGATCGATGCGGTGGATCATGCCCTGGTTGAAGCACCGGAAAACCCGGAGCTGTTTTACCTCAAAGCGCAACTGCTGCGACGGCAACAAGATATTGACGCTAGCGTAGCCATGTTTGACGAGGCGCTTAACTATGCCGCTCAGCTACCTCAGCCCTTAGCTCGCAAGATTTTTAAAGAACGGTGCCGTACCCTGGGCAAATCCCATGAAGCCTGTGGTGCAGAAGCTGACGCCTTTATTGAGGCACTTTAGAAAGCCCCGATCTCAGCTTCGAAATAGCCTCGTGTAGAGCGTCTCATGTTGCATACTGGCCAGGGCAACCCCCCAACCGCTGCTGGCCAGCTGAGGGTCTTCTAGGGTGAGGATAGTGTCAGCGGCGTTGGCAAGGGTGGGGGATAGGGCTAGTAGTAGGGACTGGCCTTCGGTTTGGCCAAGGGGAACGAGCTTGACGGCGGCATTGACTAAGTTAGTGGCCCAGCTTTGTAGGTAACCGAGCACCATGGAGGCTTCGGGAATCTCCCAGTGGGCGGCGGCGAGGCCAAAGGCGATCGCAAAGTGGCAGGGGGAGCCGCACTCGGTCAGGGTCGGTTCTAACTCAGGATGTAGACTGGCCAGCAAGCGGGCCAGAGCTCGGCCCATTTGTTCGCTTTGCTGGCGCAGTTCGTCGGTTTCGCGGGCAGCGGCGAGCCATTGATTCCAGTAGCGGAGTTGGGCAGGGTTGTGAGCATATCGGTGGGCGCGAAGTGCGATCGCAGCCTCCAGACGCACTGCCCCATATTGTAGCTCCTGGATCAGCCAGTGTTCCAGATCGGCCACTGTCTTAAGGTGTCCCTGGTAGGTCAGCGTTTCTAACCCTTCTGAATAGCTAAAGGCCCCTACGGGCAGGGCGGGGCTCGCCAGTTGTAGCAGTCTCAGCAGAGCCTGGGTATCCCCTTGAGCAAGGTCAGCTTGAATATTAGTGGGCATGGGCGTGTCCGTAAGCACCTGACTCCGGCTCAAAGGGGACCGTTTCATAGATAACCTGTACCCCTAAATGCGCCAGCATCTGAGCCAACACCGGGTCGGGCGACAGCCGCAAATAGTCTGGGTGTAACTCCAAAGGCACATGACGATTGCCCAGGTGATAGGCCGCCCGTAGCAGGTCAAACCCGGTTTGAGCCTTGACGGTCATTACCGCTTCTGACTTAGCCAGTACTTGCAGCACCTGGTCGTGGTCATCTGCACCGAGGCAGTCATCGCCCTTTAAGAGGGTGCCCCTTGGCAGGTTGAGATAGACTTCAGTGCCATTGTCTGCCGTGTAACGATGTCGCGATCGCGTCCGCGCCTCCGCAGTCAAAGACAGGACTATATCAGCCGATTGCACAGAAGCTGTGAGTCTTTGCGTAAAAACAAGAACCATTATCTAGCCATGCGTCAAGATTAATCTTTTTATTTGCATAGGAAGGTTAAGACATTTTCTCTCCTGGTTGGATGTAATCGCCTACCCATGAAGCATTTGCCCAGAAAGGCTTCTGACCCTTTTCCGCCTAAATGCAGTACTTGTGCCGCCCCTTAAACTGCCACATGCCTTACGGATTTGCCTGAAGCCTACCTGTGGTAAACATCATCTGAATTCTCAGTAATTTCAACCATTTCACACATTCAACCATTTCACACATTCAACCCTCGTCATCAGCTTATTGTCTTAATTTACTTTTCACGACACAATCTCGTGTCTTCCCTGTCACATTACGGAGCCCCTGAATATGCTGAAACCGGCAGTCAAGTCTCAACTGTCATCGATTGCGGTTGCGACCCCGACCTCTATTTCTGCAAATCAGATCCCCTATCCCAGCCTGTCTTTTGAATTTCAAGCCTCGCTACTATTCGCAGCCATCGAAAATTTTGCGGATGGATTAATCATCGTCAATAAAGCCGGAGAAATCCTGCACCAAAACCGCTACGCCAATCAGCTGATTAAAACCCTCGACAGCCAGTATCAAAACCTCAAATCCTTGCCCAAAACCATCTGGAAAATCTGCCAGTCTCTCTCGAACAATGTCGATGTTTTCTCAGCAAATACCCACATCATCCTCGAAGATGAATTACAAACCGACGACCAGGGCATCATTCGTGTGCGGGTACAGTGGTTTAGCTCAAACGGTAGCCATCAGGATTGCTTTCTAGTCACCCTCGAAAACCGCAGCCGCTCCTTTGAAAACCGCGCCATGAGCGATGCTCAGCGCTATGGTCTAACCCCCCGCGAGGTAGACGTCTGGCAGCTTAAGCAGGCTAACTACAGCTATAAAGAAATCGCCGCCGAGCTGTTTATTTCTGAAAACACTGTCAAGAAGCATCTGAAGAGTGTTTATGCAAAGCGAGAGCAGCGGGCAGCGTGATTTTGGATTTTGGATTTTGGATTTTGGAGAGGGAGTTAGGAGACAGGAGACAGGAGACAGGAGACAGGAGACAGGAGACAGGAGTGGGTAGGCATTGAGTTTAGAATTTGTCTGTCCCCGCGTCCCCGCGTCCCCGCGTCTCTCCCTCAGGCTTCCTCACCATCACCATCTCCCCCATCTCCCCCCCTCCCCTGCTCCCCCTCCCTGCCCATACAATAGAAACCTAAACCTTCTAATCCCCCTCCCATGCTTCCCAAGGACGATCTACTCAAGGGTGTTGAGAATAGAGAAACGCTGACTCGTGTGCTGGATCAAGCAGAGCAGGCGATTCGTACCTGGGAACCCGTGGCGACGGATTTTTTATCACCACCGGAGCTATTTGAGGCGCAGGCTTTGTTTAGCCGGTTGACCGATGTGCATGCGATCGCAGCAGGCGGCTATCCTCAAGCAGAGCGACAGCGGATGTTGATTACCCGGTCAGAGCTACCTTTAGAAGGATTGGAGATGCCGCTGGCAGCGGTAGATATTGCAGGTAATTTTTTGTTTGACACGGCCACCCACCGCGACTTTTTGGGAGCGCTGCTAGGCACGGGCATCGTGCGCGAAAAAGTCGGTGACATCATCGTCCTGGGGGAACGCGGTGCCCAGGCGGTGGTGATTCCCGAAATGGTGGATTTCTTGGGGATGCATCTCACTCAGGTGCGGTCAGTGCCGGTCAAGACTCAACCGATTGAGTTTTCGGAGCTCAAAGTGCGGGAGCCCCGAAAAAAAGAAATGACCACCGTAGAAGCCTCCATGCGCCTTGACGCGGTGGCCTCTGCCGGGTTTGGCCTGTCACGCAGCAAAATGGCCGATATGATCAACGGCGGCGACGTCCGGGTCAACTGGAAACCTATCACCCAGGCCAGTCACACCGTCAAGTCCGGTGACCTGGTAGCCATTCGCGGTAAGGGTCGGCTAGAAATTGGCGAAATTGCCATGACTAAAAAAGAGAGATATCGTGTACAGCTGACTAGATACGTCTAAGCAACACCACTTTCATGCGACCCCGAAAAAAGCCTTGTTTAGCTTGTTTTCGGTCATGACGCCGTCCAAATCGTAGCGTAGACGACATTTTTAGACTTGTGTGCCCAATAAGTCTAAAAATCATGACTAACCGGCGCATTTTTGAATGATTTTTAGACGTAATTTGCTTGATTTATCCGGAAGTCGCCAGGATAGGATGATTTATGTAATGAGGTTAAACATTTTTTAACCTTATTGCACCCAACCGCACGCAATCACCATCGATGTCTAGGCTATCCGGTCGATCATTTTTGATGATCGATCACGCGCTCGACTATCTGTGTTCTGGCAAAAGGTCGGCACAGAAAAAACGTCAGGCCGTGCTTAAACGGCTTGGTGAACTACACCATCAGTCAGGGCCGCCCCTGACCTACGATGAGCTGAGCTCTGCCATCCTCAAGGTATTTCCTGAGTTTGATGAACAGGTGCTCAGACGGGCCGCCCAGCTCAACCGCCCTAATTTACTGGCAAAACTTGCCCAGCATGGACTTGGGGCTGTGATCGGGGTAGGTGCGATCGCACTCAGCCTGTGGGCGGTTAATCTCCCCCATCCGTTTATTCGACAACCCCTGTCAAAAGCAGCACCGATTTTGCTGATGCCCAGCTTTCGCCAGATGGACTATCACTACCGACAAGCTGCAGCTCATCGAGCCCAGGCCGCTAAACTTATTCAAGAGGCGACCCACGTCAACGACATCGCCAAAATATCAAATCAAACGGCCCAAGCCCAGACGCATTTAGCACACATCCCCGACTGGGTTTTAGACCAGTATCCTCAGCACTATTGCAGCCTGTTTCACTGTAACTGGCAGTTTAGTCAGACCGAGTTTGACGCCGCCCAGACCCAGCTCAAACAGCTCCAAACCCAGCTCAAGCAAGAAAAAATTGCCCTGTCTCAGTGGCAGACGGCTACCCTCAGTGTGGAAACCGCCCAGCATCGCTACGAAGTCATGCAAACGTCTAATGACAAACTCGCCGCCCTGACCGACCTAAAAGCGAGCCTAGAGAAGCTCAGCACCATTCCCAAAAACACCCTTGCCGGTAAAATTGCCCAGGCAGAGTTAGCCACATTTCAACAAAACTATTCAGGTTTGACGGGCCAGGGCTCCCCAGCCAATCAGCCCCACCCCGCTTTACAAGTGGCCAAACAATACGCGGCCCAGGCGGCTAAAGTTGCCGACAATCCGCCCCTCACGGTGGACACCTGGGAAAATGCCGCGACTCTCTGGCAAACGGCCATCACCCAACTCGAGCAGGTGCCCGACCAGAGCCCCAGCGCCGTAGACGCGAAAACCTTACGGGTTAATTACCTTAACAACCTGCAGCAAATCCAGGCCAAACAGACTTTAGAGCAAACCGCAACCCAGACCTTGGGCCAGGTGCGAGATCAAGCCCAAAGATTGATTGAAAAAAGCAATACGCCCCCGACACCGGCGTTATTAACCGAACTCAAAACGGTGATGGGTCAGCTGCAAGCTGTGCCCCCCGGCACCACGGCCTACACCGAGGCCCAGCAGATGCTGGCCCAGATCGAACAGCAATTCCGCGACAGACAAGCGACGGTGAAGCCTCAAAATCCGGGGCAGGGCTAGTAGAAAGATATCCTCCTGGCTAGCTGGGTATACCAAGGAAGGATATCCATAGCAACTAAACCACATCCAGGTTGAAAACTTGAGTGTTTACCTAAGGGCAAACTACGGGTCTGGATGTGGCCAAGGTTTAAACAAACAGGGAGGTCATCTTGATGCGTTAGCCTGTCAGGATTTTTGGTTTTCTAAAGACAGAATTTTATCTCTCTAAAGAAACGTAATTTTTTCCTTGGGATCTTTTTAGATCAGACTGCTGATTCCCGTGTTATCCCAGAGGTGTAAACAATTTGATGCGGGCAAAGTAGTCACTGCTCAGCAAAAAATCAATGTTCTGACATATATCCAGGCCCCTGGGCAGAAAATTGCCCCCTTAGGATATGTCACAATGTAGGCGGTTTTGCCAACTCATAGATGCCACATGGAGTGGGCGCAAAAATATGGAAATTGTCGAGTCTATCTATAGCTATGCCTGGTTGGTTCCGGTGTTGCCCTTATTGGGTGCGATGATCGTTGGAACCGGCCTGATTACTTACAACGAAACTGTTAATACGCTACGCAAGCCCACCTCAATTTTGATCGTGAGCCTGACTGGAGCCGCCATGGCACTGTCCTTTGCTCTGTTTTGGAGCCAGTGGCAGGGCCATGAAACCTATCACTACATGTTTGAGTGGGCCTCGGCGGGCGATTTTAAGATCCAGATGGGGTTTGTCGTCGATCACCTGACCTCCCTAATGCTGGTGATTGTCACCACTGTTGCCTTTTTGGTAATGGTCTACACCGATGGTTACATGGCCCACGACCCTGGCTATGTGAGGTTTTATGCCTATCTGAGTCTATTTAGCGCCTCCATGCTGGGCCTGGTGATCAGCCCTAACCTGCTCCAGGTGTATGTGTTTTGGGAGCTGGTGGGGATGTGTTCTTACCTGCTGATTGGCTACTGGTATAACCGTAAGCCCGCCGCCGATGCTTGCCAAAAGGCGTTTGTGACCAACCGTGTGGGTGACTTTGGCCTACTGCTCGGCATTTTGGGCTTGTTTTGGGCAACCGGCAGCTTTGATTTTGGCGTCATGGGTGAGCGGCTGACCCACCTGGTTGAGACCGGTGGCCTCTCCGGTGGCATCGCTGCTTTGTTTGCCATCTTGGTCTTTCTGGGGCCAGTGGCGAAGTCGGCGCAGTTTCCGCTGCATGTCTGGCTGCCCGATGCGATGGAAGGCCCCACCCCGATTTCAGCCCTTATCCACGCCGCGACGATGGTCGCTGCAGGGATTTTCTTGGTGGCGCGGATGTATCCCGTCTTTGAGGATATCCCCACCGTCATGACGACGATTGCCTGGACTGGGGCAATCACGGCATTCTTAGGGGCGTCTATTGCGATCACCCAAAATGACATTAAGAAAGGGCTGGCTTTCTCAACCATGTCCCAGTTGGGCTACATGATTATGGCGATGGGGGTAGGGGCCTACAGCGCTGGTCTTTTCCACCTGATGACCCATGCGTATTTTAAGGCGATGCTGTTCTTAGGCTCGGGCTCAGTCATCCACGGCATGGAAGAAGTGGTTGGCCACAACCCGGTCTACGCCCAGGACATGCGTCTGATGGGGGGCTTGAGAAAATATATGCCCGTCACCGGGATTACCTTCTTAATCGGCACTTTAGCAATTTCGGGTCTGCCCCCTTTTGCCGGTTTCTGGTCTAAGGATGAAATTTTAGGGTCCACCTTCCAGGCCAGCCCTACCCTCTGGGCCATCGGCTGGGTGACGGCGGGCGTTACGGCGTTCTATATGTTCCGCATGTATTTCACCACGTTTGAGGGTGAGTTTCGCGGCACCCGCCAAGATATCGTCGAGCAGCTTCGGGTTGAGAACCTCCAGCGCATGGGCGCGTCCCTTGGCCCCGGTGCCATGAGTACCCAGGAGTTGCCCGTTGAGGAAGCGTCCCATGGTGAGCATGATCATCACCATGCCAGTGAGCCCCATGAGTCTGCCTTCTCGATGATTTTTCCGCTGATGGCGCTGGCGGTGCCGTCTGTACTGGTGGGTCTGGTGGGCACCCCCTTTGCCAACTACTTTGAAGCCTTTATCAGCCCGCCGGGTGAAGTGGTCACGGTAGCTGAGCTAGCTGAGGAGGTTGACCTCCATGAGTTTGCCGTGATGGCCGGTAGCTCTGTCGCCATTTCCGTCACGGGGATTGTACTGGCGGTGCTGATGTATCTGCTGTACAAGATTGACGCGGGTGCGATCGCAAAGAAAATTGAGCCGCTGTACAAGCTCTCCCTCAATAAGTGGTACATCGATGACATCTACGAAGTGGTCTTTGTCCAGGGCAGTCGAAAGCTGGCCAAGCAGGTGCTTGAGGTAGATATCCGTCTGGTAGACGGTCTGGTGAACCTGACGGGGTTCGTCACCCTGATCTCTGGGGAAGGGTTGAAATATCTGGAAACGGGACGTGCCCAGTTCTACGCGCTAATCGTGTTTGGTGCAGTGTTAGGGCTGGTGCTGCTATCGGGTCTCACCTGATTGATTTAGTTCCCGAGGGGTGGGCACAAGGCACCACCCCTCGGGAACCCCTGCGAGATGATGGATCTATCTATGGCAGCATATCAGTCACTGCCACCGTCAGATTTGGGATACTCAGGGGTGCGACCTGTTGACCCGATCTGTAGATTTCTGAAACCCCGTAGCGAAATCCATATTTGGCGTCTGCATCTGGGACAGGTTGGCGGTACACCTCGAGCTGTCGATCAATGACATTGAAGATCCAGTAGTCTGCGATCGCTGCTTTGGCGTACAGGCTGCCTTTGATGTTGTGATCGTAACTCAGCGAGGAATCTGCCACCTCGATAATCAGCTCCGCAACGGTGGGATGGGCATCAGCAAAGTCTCGAATATTCCCTTTGATCACAGCGATATCCGGATCGGGTTCAGAAATATCGCTAATTACAAAGGGCTTTTGCTGACGAATGTAATAACCCATGCCGAAAATCGCCTTTAAGGCAGCGTCAGCTAAATCAACGGCTACGGCATGGGGGCTTTTCATTGCAGCCATATCGATGACCTGTCCTTCGATTAATTCCACCCGTCGTTCTTCAAATAGCCCCATCGAAGCCATGCGGTTATATTCTTCACGAGTCCACAAATGAACCTGGGGTCGAGCAATGGCTACCATGACGCCAACAAACAATACTGATTGGACACTCTCCGTAGTTTAGCAACCTTCCCCACCTTCCCCCCATCATCACCAGCCCTCATGGCTCTCAACCCGCCCCCATGATTGCTTCATAAAATTCTGTAAACGAAACTATTTCAGACTCTTAAGAAATGCGATCAACTTTCGGGGGATCGCATTTTTTCTTTTTAGAGTGAGAAGACATGATTTTGCCTCTTCTCTCTCTCGGTGAAATCAGGCCAGATGTTCGCGACAGCGGCTTTTGGCAGTTGTTTAACAACAGCCGACTTTTACAGCCTCTGAGTCTACTCTTCATATGGATACTGCAAATTTCCCTTGGCTGACCACCATTATCCTATTCCCGGTCCTGGCCGCCTTACTGATTCCGTTTATTCCTGATGAAAACGGCAAAACCATTCGCTGGTATGCCTTGATCGTGGGACTGCTCGACTTTGCCCTGATCGTCTTTACCTTTGTCAACTTCTACGACGTCAATAGCTCAGGGATGCAGCTGGTCGAAAGCTATACCTGGGTGCCTTTTCTTGACCTCAAGTGGTCGGTGGGCGCGGATGGCCTCTCGATGCCGCTGATTTTGCTGACGGGCTTCATCACGACGTTGGCAATTTTGGCATCCTGGCCAGTGACGCTCAAACCGCGTTTGTTTTACTTCTTCATGCTGGCGATGTACGGCGGCCAGATTGGCGTCTTTGCCGTGCAAGATATGCTGCTCTTTTTCCTCATGTGGGAGCTAGAGCTGATTCCGGTGTATCTGCTGCTGTCAATTTGGGGCGGCAAAAAGCGTCTGTACGCCGCGACGAAGTTTATTCTCTATACGGCGGGGGGGTCGCTGTTTATTTTGGTCGCTGCCCTGGCGATGGCCTTTTACGGCGACACGACCACCTTTGACATGCAGGCCCTGATGGCCAAGGACTTTCCCCTCAAGCTGCAGATGCTGCTCTACCTGGGATTTATCATTGCCTACGGGGTCAAGCTGCCGATTATTCCGCTGCATACCTGGCTACCCGATGCCCATGGTGAGGCGACCGCCCCAGTCCACATGCTGCTGGCCGGGATCTTGCTGAAGATGGGTGGGTACGCCATCATCCGCATGAATGTGGAGATGCTGCCCGGAGCCCACAGCGTCGTGGCTCCGATCTTGGTCATTTTTGGGGTGGTGAATATTATCTATGCGGCACTCACCTCCTTTGCCCAGCGCAACCTGAAACGCAAGATTGCCTACTCATCCATTTCCCACATGGGGTTTGTGATGATCGGGGTGGCTTCTTTTACTGACCTGGGGATGAGCGGGGCAGTTTTGCAGATGGTCTCCCACGGGCTAATTGGAGCCAGCCTCTTTTTCTTAGTCGGGGCCACCTACGACCGCACCCATACCTTGATCCTGAATGAGATGGGCGGCGTAGGCAAAAAGATGCCAAAGATCTTTGCCATGTTTACCACCTGCTCAATGGCCTCCCTGGCCCTACCGGGGATGAGCGGCTTTGTAGCTGAGTTGATGGTTTTTGTCGGCTTTGCCAATAGCGATGCCTATAGCTTTAACTTCAAGCTGATCATCGTGTCGCTTATGGCGATTGGCGTGATTTTGACGCCCATTTATCTGCTGTCGATGCTGCGCGAAATTTTCTACGGGCCTGAAAATAAAGAGCTGGTAGAACATGAAGTGTTGGTCGACGCAGAGCCCCGAGAGGTCTTTATCATCGCCTGCCTGCTGGTACCGATCATCGGCTTTGGGCTGTATCCCAAGCTGCTGACCCAGGTATATGATGTCAAAACCAGTCAGATTACCGATCAGCTATGGACCGAAGGGATGGCAAAAACGCCAACCGGAAAGGCACCTTTATCCTTGGCGAACCTACAGGTTTTGACAGCACCGGACATCCGCTGAGAACAACCCATTCTTTAACAATCCAAAAACTGTGATCCTTCATGTCTGTTTTCAGGGTTTACTTGACAAACGTGAAGGATTTCTTTATCTCTTAAACACTCCTACATAATGAGGAACTGTTGAATCTAAGCCGTTTTGCACCACCGGTCATTGAGCTTGCACCGGTCATCAAATTTTTCTCGGTCAGGGACTGGGCGCTAGAAGCGAGGCTACTGCGCTGGTTGACGATCCTTTGGGTCTCAGTTGGTTTAGTGGTGCTGTTTTCGGCGTCTTACCCCGTCGCTGATGCAGAGATGGGGGACGGGGCTCGGTATTTTAAGGTTCAGATTCTTTGGATTTTGCTAGGTTTTTTTGCGTCCCGGTGGATTGCGCGCAATCCGCTGCGAAAATTAATGCGGCACTCTGGATGGTGTCTCCTGCTATGTTTGGGGTTAATCTTAGCAACCCACCTTCCAGGATTGGGCATCACGGTGAACGGGGCCACCCGTTGGCTGCCACTGGGACCTTTTTTAATCCAACCGTCGGAGCTGTTGAAGCCCTTTTTGGTCCTCCAGGGGGCACAGTTATTTGGGCGGTGGCCCCGGTTGGATATGCGCACGCGGCTCCTATGGCTGGGCCTGTTTGCCATTTGTTTGGTCAGCATCCTGATCCAGCCTAACCTGAGTACGACTGCGATCTGCGGAATTACGCTTTGGCTACTGGCGCTGGCCTCAGGCCTGCCCTATCGACAACTGATGTTGACAGCGGGCAGCGGTCTAATGGCGGCCATCATTAGCGTCAGTCTTAAGGCTTATCAGCGAGAGCGGATCATTTCGTTTCTAAACCCCTGGGCGGACCCTGACAACAATGGCTATCAGCTCATCCAAAGTTTATATGCGATTGGGTCAGGGGGGCTGTGGGGTAGTGGCTATGGACTCTCCCAGCAAAAGGATTTTTTCCTGCCGATTCAATATACTGATTTCATTTTCTCGGTCTATGCTGAGGAGTTTGGCTTTATTGGCTGCATGATGCTGCTACTATTTCTGGCGGTTTATAGTACCGTCGCGCTGATCGTTGCCATGAAAGCGAAGTCACCCACCCATCGCCTGGTTGCGATTGGCTGCATGGTACTGCTGGTTGGGCAAGCCTTGGTCAATATCGGCGTCGCTAGTGGTGCATTGCCGACCACCGGGCTGCCGTTCCCGTTAATCAGCTACGGCGGCAGTTCGATGATTGCTAGCCTGGTCAGTGCGGGCATTCTGATTCGCGTCGCCAGGGAGGCCCGTGGGGCAGACGTGATCTCAATGGCACAGCCTGCGGATCCGTGGATGACACCAGAGCCAGCTGCTGACGGCCCAGCTGCAGACACCGTAAAAGCAGACACCTCAAAAAGGTCATCCAGACGCACCTCATCCGGCTCACCAAAAAAGCGCCCTCGAGGTCAGCTACGCGTTGTACCTAAAGCTTCGGCATCTTTAGCGAAGCTCAATCCACTGAGATCTGATCAGTCAGCGTCTGCGCGATCGCGACGCCGACCCCACCCGTCCAAAACAGACAGCCCCAAAACAGACAGCCCCAAAACAGACGCCCCCGATCGGGCTAACGCCGACAGAGCCGACAGCGTTTCGGTAAGATTAAGGAAACGCGGTAGAAAACGTTAAAACGCTTTACATGTGGGATCAGCTGCAAGTCTTTTTGTATCACCTAACCCAGCAAGCCAACGGATGGGTTGAGAGCCAGCTTGGCCATCTATCGATTACCAGCATTGGGATTATTGCCCTGGCGGGTCTACTTACCAGTCTGACACCCTGCATGCTGTCAATGCTGCCGATTACGGTGGGCTACATGGGCAGCTACGAGCTCGAAAATCGTTGGCAGGCGGTGGGTCAATCTAGCTGGTTTGCAGCGGGGTTGGCCAGCACACTGGCCGGACTGGGGATTGTAGCGGGTAGCCTGGGCTGGGTCTACGGTCAGATTGGGATGGGGTTGCCCATCTTGGTGAGCGCGATCGCAATCCTGATGGGGCTCAACCTGCTAGAGGCGCTACCCCTGCCGCCGCTGCCTTCGTTTCAAGGCACTGATTTTTTGCAGAATAATATCCCTCGCTCGGCGAAATCTTACCTGCTGGGGTTGACGTTTGGGCTGGTGGCCTCGCCCTGCAGTACGCCGGTGCTGGCCACGCTGCTGGCCTGGGTGGGCGAGAAGGGTGATCCGATCCTGGGCAGTTCGCTGTTGCTAGCCTATACGCTGGGATATGTCGCCCCGCTAGTGATTGCGGGGATTTTTACGGCGTCGATTAAGCGGCTGCTGGCGATTCGGCAGTGGTCGGGGTGGATTACGCCCGCCAGCGGGGTTTTGTTGGTGGGGTTTGGGGTGTTTTCGTTGGTGTCGCGATTGGTGCCAGTGGTGTGATCGCTCCTGTGGATGCGCCTACCGCGCATCCACAGGGTAAATATTGGGGATGAATGAATATGGATGCGATCGCACAAATCGAGCGATATTTCAAAAAGGATTTGGTGCCGCTGCTGGCGGATTTGCGACTTGCGATCGCACTCCTGCTCACGATTGCCGTCTTCAGCATCCTGGGTACCGTCGTTGAGCAGGGCCAAACCCTGGCGTTTTACCAGGCCAATTATCCAGAAGATCCGGCCCTGTTCGGCTTTCTGAGTTGGAAGGTGCTGCTATTTGCGGGCCTTGACCACGTCTATCGCACCTGGTGGTTTTTATCGCTGCTGATTTTGTTTGGGGCCAGCCTCACTGCCTGCACCTTTACCCGGCAGATTACCGCCCTACGCTGGTTTTCGCGCACCTGGAATTTTTACAGCAAGCCGCGCCAGTTTGAGAAAATGGCGCTGAGTACCGAGCTGAGCCACGGGTCACTCGCCCAACTCATCCCCCTGTTAGAAAATCGCCGCTATCGAATCTTTCAAAAAGACGATATGCTCTATGCCCACAAGGGTCTGGTAGGACGCATCGGGCCGATTGTGGTTCATGCCAGCATGTTGCTGATCTTGGTGGGGGCGATCTACGGGGCGATGACCGGCTTTTTTGCCCAGGAGATTGTCCCCAGCGGTCAAACCTTCAAGATTCAAAACATTTTTGACGCCGGACCCTGGGCGGGTCCCCAGATTCCCAAGGACTGGAGCGTACGGGTCAACAAATTTTGGATTGACTACAGCCCAGAAGGTCGCGTTGATCAGTTTTATTCTGACCTGTCAGTACTCGACACCGAGGGCACAGAAGTGAAGCGCAAAACCATCTGGGTAAACCAGCCCCTGCGCTACCGAAATGTCACCCTGTATCAGGCCGACTGGGGTGTCGCCGCCGTGCGCGTCAAAATCAACAACAGCCCCATTTTTGAAGTGCCGATGGCCCCCCTCGAAGCCCAGGGCGGCAAGCTCTGGGGCACCTGGGTGCCCACCAAGCCCGACATGAGCGATGGGGTTTCTCTCATTGCAAAAGATTTACAGGGGACTTTGCTGGTGTATGACAACCAGGGTCAACTGGTCTCCACCGCACGGGCCGGGATGGCCACTGAGGTAAATGGCGTTACCCTGTCAGTGGTCGAGCTGATCGGCAGCACGGGGCTGCAAATCAAAGCCGATCCAGGCATTCCGATGGTGTATTTGGGCTTTGGCCTGCTGATGATCGGGGTGATGATGAGCTATGTGTCACACTCCCAGGTGTGGGCACTACAAGAGGGCGAGCAGCTCTATGTGGGCGGGCGCACAAACCGGGCCCAGGTGACGTTTGAGAAGGAGCTGGTGGCAGTGTTGGATGATCTGTCGGCAGACGGCAATGAGGAGGTCGGGGAGTTGCGATCTCTGGTCACCCATTAGGAGATGCGATCGCACAGCAGCAACACCCGCTACGCGAGTAAAATGAAAGCAGCTTTAGCCGATTAGGTTAGGGCCTACAGTTGCAGCCTAAAAGTGTTGATTGGAGCAGGATGCAAATGGTGCAAACACCCACCAAGCCCATCACATTAGAAGCCTTTCTGACGCTGCCAGAGACAGAGCCTGCCAGCGAATACATTGATGGACTGATTATCCAAAAACCGATGCCCCAGGGAGAACATAGCGTCCTTCAAACTGAGCTAGCCCCTGCAATCAACGTTGTCTTGAAGCCACAGAAAATTGCGCGAGCTTTTACGGAATTACGCTGTACATTTGGTGGGCATTCCACGATTCCCGACATTTCTGTATTCCTGTGGGATAGAATTCCCCGCAAAGCAAATGGCGAGGTGGCTAACGTTTTCCCGATTGCGCCAGATTGGACCATTGAAATCCTATCGCCCGGTCAGAATCAGACAAAAGTGATTAAAAATATTCTCCATTGCCTCAAGCATGGCACTCAGATGGGGTGGCTGATTGATCCGGCTGATCGGTCCGTGTTTGTTTATCTATCCGATCAGCCAACCGCCGTTTACGATGAGCCAGAACTTAAATTACCTGTGCCAGATTTTGCTAAAGATTTGGAGCTGACGGTCG
>JBCBQD010000098.1:0-18884 GCA_039820425.1 Cyanobacteria bacterium J06635_1 | reverse complement strand
GATTTGGATAGACAGGTGTGAAGATGAGATATTATCCTGCTGCGGCTGTTAAATCAGCGGCTTCAGTCATATCTCCAGTGGTGGTGGGCTCATGCACCACCAGAACCGAACAAGGCGCGTGGTGCATGACGTAGTTGCTGACGCTGCCCAACAACGCTTCGCTTAGTCCCGTGCGTCCGTGGCTGCCCACCATCACCAGGTCGGCTTCCCAGCTTTTGGCTAAATTGCAGATAGCCCGCCCCGGACTGCCCGCAACCTGGGTAAACTCGGTGCTGACTCCGGCCTCTGTGGCCTGTTGGGTAAAGCCGCGGAGTCTATGGAGACCTTTTGTTTCCTGTTCTTGATAGCGCTCTTGATACACATCCCAAATGCTGTCGTCAAACCCCATCGAGTAGTAGCCCAGCCCAGAATAGGCAGGCATTGTCAAACTGCTGTCGTCGGCTGGCACCAGAACACTGAGCAACATCAGATCTGCACCTGTGGTTTCAGCCAGGGTAGCGGCTTTTTCGAATAGGGCTGCACAGGTGTCTCCCTGGTCGAGGGCAACGAGAATTTTCCTAAACATAGTGATCTCTCCTTATCGATTGAGGTGAATCTTGTGTTCCATCTCTGCCACTGCCAGGGTGGTTTTTAGCACAGAGTCAGGGTTGAGACTGATGGAGTCGATGCCTTGTTCAACTAAAAATTGGGCAAATTCGGGATAGTCACTGGGGGCCTGACCGCAGATGCCGATTTTGCGCTGGCAATGCTTCACCCGCTCAATCGCCATGCGGACCATTTCCTTGACCCCAGCATTGCGCTCATCAAACAGATGGGCAACCAGGGCCGAGTCGCGATCTAGCCCCAGGGTGAGCTGAGTCAGGTCGTTGGACCCAATCGAAAAGCCGTCAAAGACTTCGCTAAACGCCTCCGCCAAAATCACGTTGTTGGGAATCTCGCACATGACGTAAACTTGCAGGCCATCTTCACCTCGGACTAGCCCGTGCTTGGCCATTTCAGCCAGCACCCCACGCCCTTCTTCAGGGGTGCGACAAAAAGGCACCATAGGAGTCACGTTAGTGAGCCCCATCTCATGCCGGACCTGCTTCAGGGCCTGACATTCCAGGGCAAAGGCCTCACGATAGCGGAGATCGGTATAACGAGAGGCCCCTCGCCAGCCGATCATGGGGTTCTCTTCGATGGGCTCAAAGTCTTGACCGCCCAGCAAGTTGGCATATTCGTTGCTCTTAAAGTCTGAGAGACGAATCACCACCGGTTTGGGATAAAAGGCAGCAGCGATGGTCCCAATCCCGTGAGCCAACCGTTCCACAAAGTAGTCGGGCTTATGAGAATAAAGCGCCGTCAGCGCCGCAATGGTTCGCTTGGCGTCACTGTTTTCAAGCCGATCAAAGTGCAGCAGCGCTAAGGGATGCACCTTGATATGGTTGGCAATGATAAATTCCAGTCGTGCCAACCCAACGCCGTCACAAGGAATCTGTGCCAGGCGAAAGGCTTCTTCTGGATTGCCCACGTTCATCAACATCTGAGTGCGAGTGCGGGGCAGATTGTCGATGGCCGTTTCCTCTACCTCAAATGGCAACACCCCGGCGTAGACTTTGCCCACTTCCCCTTCGGCACAGGTCACGGTGACAGGACGCCCGGTTTCCATGATTTTAGTGGCGTTACCACAGCCCACGATGGCAGGAATGCCCATTTCTCGAGCAATAATCGCCGCGTGGCAGGTGCGCCCGCCTTGGTCAGTGACAATGGCACTGGCCCGTTTCATAATCGGTTCCCAGTCGGGGTCGGTGCGCTGGGTAATCAACACATCACCCGGTTGAAAGTCGGCAATATTTTGCACCGATCGAATCACCCGCGCTTGTCCCTGGCCAATCATTTCCCCCACGGCCTGGCCGATGATCAGCGGGGTCAGATCTGTGACATCGGTTTGCAGACGATAGCTGCGCAACACCGAAGTTGACTTTTGAGATTGCACCGTTTCGGGTCGGGCCTGGACAATAAAGAGATCCCCGGTGAGACCATCTTTGGCCCACTCGATATCCATCGGGGTGTAGGTACCTCGCACCTGAGAATAATGATCTTCAATGATGCAGGCCCAGTGAGCTAATGTGAGAATTTCGTCATCACTGAGGGCGTAGCGTTGGCGATCGGCCTCGGAGACGGGAACGTTTTTGGTCAACTTGCTGCCGCCCACGTCGTAGACCATCTTGATTTCTTTGCTGCCCAAGTGTTTTTTCAGAATAGGGCGATAGCCCTGCTGTAGCGTAGGCTTGAAGACCAGATATTCGTCGGGGTTAACGGCTCCCTGCACCACGTTCTCGCCAAGGCCGTAGGCCGCCGTCACCAGGGCGGCATTCTTAAAGCCGGTTTCGGTATCGATGGAGAACATCACCCCAGAGGTGGCCAGATCAGAGCGCACCATTCGCTGTACCCCAACTGACAAGGCCACGGTGAAGTGATCAAAGCCCTTCAGGGTACGGTAGGAAATGGCGCGGTCGGTGAATAAAGAGGCAAAGCACTTGTGGCAGGACTCCAGCACCCCTTTTACGCCGTGGACGTTAAGGTAGGTTTCCTGCTGACCGGCAAAGCTGGCGTCGGGCAGATCTTCGGCGGTGGCGCTGGAGCGCACGGCCACATCTGTGGATGGATTACCGCTATCGTCACAGAGCTTCAGATAAGCCTGGGCAATGGCGGCCTCTAGCTCATACGGGAAAGTCGTTCCCAAAATCAACGCTCGGACCTGTTTACCACAGCGGCGCAGGGCCTGAACGTCATCAATATCCAGGTTGGCGAGGTGCGATCGCAACTTCTCATCCAATCCGGCCTGCTCAATAAAGTAGCGATAGGCGTAAGCCGTCGTCGCAAACCCGGTGGGCACCTTAACACCCTGGGGTGCCAGCTGCTGAATCATCTCTCCCAGAGAGGCATTTTTGCCGCCGACCCGAGGAATATCTTGAATACCAACCTGCTCAAATTCAAGGATGAAATCAGTTTCGATAGCTGTAGCTGGAGTCGAATATGTGGTTTGTACCATGAGAACCTCATCCAAGAGACAAACTATAAAAGGAGATGTCCGATTTAAAGACTTAAGCGGGCATCCCTTGAGAAGAACCGCTTGTTGCTTCCAATCTGATTTATGCCTGAATAATTTGAGGAACTTATGAGCATTGAGAAAGTGCGTATCTTTTCATTAAATCAACGGCCTGATCCAGCCATCTATTGCCATCTATGCGAAAATTAAATTAGGACAGGTAGATTTTGTCACTCTGAACCGTCACTTTGAACTGTCCTAACGCTACATAAGCCTAATCTCAAGCGAGTAGGTTTCCCTTCAGCAAAATTTCTTCACATCTCCCCGGCTTGAGCAACGGCTTAGCAACTGCGACAGCAGCTATGCCAAACAGCAGCTATGCCAAGAGGAGGATGCTATGAAAGGTTTTTATCTCACCGTATTGTCCCTGGTGCCGACTTTGTTATTCACAGGGTCTGCCGTGGCTGGCACGACTCTCGTCCTGGCAGAACATCCTGTCGATGATCTGCAAGCGTCTAACGTGCGACAGTTATTGATTACAAATGACTGCTCAGGCTGTGATTTAACGGGCGTTGACCTGAGCGGTGCCCATCTGATCGGGGCTGACCTGCGCAATGCCAATCTCACCGGGGCCAACCTTTCTTGGGTCAATCTGGAAGGGGCCGATTTGACTAAGGCCAATCTCACCGATGCCAACCTGACGGGAGCGTTTTTGACCAATGCCAGTCTGGCCATGGCTGACCTGGACAATGCTAATTTTACTCAAGCTCAACTCTACTATGTCGATGTAACCGGTGCCTCGATGGAAAACCTCAATTTGGCTGAGGCCACCGTGGTCGGGACCCCCATGAGCATCGGCGGTCCCGAAGAACCGCTAGAGGAGCCCCCCTTCGTCATTCCTGAAGATATTTGGCGACTTAATCCTCCCAGTGGCCCGGAGATGCTGCCTGACAATCTGATTGATGTCCCCCCAGCCATCATCCCCGAAGTTTAAGACACGAGGCGTTATTGACACAACAACTCGTCAGCAGGGCCAAAATGACAGAGGCCCTGCTTTCTGTGTGAATGCTTAATTTGTATCTGGAATATCCCCTTCAAACGGCTGTACACCCGTCTTTGGATATTCGTCATCGCTGGGGCTAAAAATACGCCTGACCGCCCCCAAGACCCAATCGCTAATGTTTTGGAGGGTTTGGCCAATCGAGGTAGAAATTTTCTGTAACCTGACCATGGTAAGTGACCTCTTTCTAGCTATGTTTTTTGCTGGAATAGTTGAGTTCCCAACAGCTCTCTAAGAACTGAACTTGTTCGAAATGCTCAAACTCAAACGGATTGAAATTGGTGCGCGTTTCTTTGTCAAAAAGTGGCTGATTTAAGTAGCGCCACAGCATTGCCCAGAAATGACCAGAGTTATGTTTGCCGATGTTCATGGTAGATAATCCTCCACCGCTTCTCGTCACCGATGTAGCCCTTTATTTTTAAAGACCTGCGAGACTCTGTCTAAATATCAGTATCGATGACTTCAGAGGGTGCACTGTTTTGTCGTCTCGATTTCTGAAGGAAAACTCCCTTCAACTTATACATTACAGAGAAAAGTTGAAGATATTGTGGGGAAGTCCGAGCAATTGATTTCAAGCAGGATTCGGGACAGCGATGAAGGCGCTGCCCGCTGTTCGCCCTCAGACCACATCTTCCGCAGTAGCTGAACCAGACATAAGCACAAGTGCTAGGGGTGGACACGCCCATAACCGTGAGGGTAAGCGTGCTGATGGGAAATGAGATATCACGAATTTAAGGCAAGGAAAAGCCCAATGCTAAATAGCATTGAGCCTTTGCCTTATCGCGGCAAACATGACTGCGCCCCACCTTTGGAAAACGATCTCCCTGAAACTACCCCCTAGGCCAGTATCAGGTCTGTGGGATAGCATCAGGGGATGGGTCGCGCCAGCCTCAGCTCATTGCTTTGTGGCTGCGATCATAGCCACCAAAGTCATGGGGCGTCTTACCTTGAATTTCGCTCTCATACTGAGTGGCGTCCTCTGCAGTCAAGCCCACTTCCTCATTGAGACGACCGAGCATGGATTGTTCCCGCTGCCGAATCCTGCGATGGCGGCGCATGACAAGGTTTCTCATCCGCTCAAGGATATTCGGCGCTGCCGACTCTGATGTCGTTACAGGCGTTGCTGCAACAGGCTCAGCTGCTGTGGCAATCTGAACGGTTGGCCCACTGCGATAGGGAACTCCCCGCCATGTTAGGTCAAAGCTCAGTTGTTCGGGGACTTCTGCCAGCGCATAAAAGGACACTGGTGCACCCCGATAGCTCCCCATTGCATACACGGGTGCAAATTTAGGCATTGGGTTGGGCGTGTAGTTGTAGCTGACGCCGCGATAAGTGAGTAACATTCTCCTTGCCTCCTTAAATCAAAACGAGGCGCGTTCCTTCGGGTAAATCCCTACTTCCGTCTCTCTAGAGCTTCTCTGGAGCTTCTCTGGAGTCTTTCTGGAATCACATCACTCACACCATCCAGTCAAAGAATCCAGTCAAAGAATCCAATCAAAGAGATGAACGTTTTCTTCTTACACCTGTATTATATGATACATTTTTCAAGCGTTTCAAGTTCTCAATACTTTGAGACAAAGGGGAATAGGGGGATAGGCGACTCACTGATCGGACTCACTGATCGGACTCACCGATCGAATGAAGAACTTAAGGCGGTTTTCTTCACAGGTCTCTCACATTTTTTCCCTAAGTTAAAACTGGAGCAACTTGAATTAAGCGCCATGGAATTTATCTACTACTTTGCCAATGCGAGCCTGACTGAAAGAATATTAAATTATCTGCTTAAGCAGCTGCGAACTCACGTTGATTGCATCACCGTCCTGTTCTTGAACGATCGCTGGGTTATGCGCATCAAGCTAGATGCTCCCCTAGACCAGGACTATTGCCAGGACTGCTGGGCTGTGCTCAACGAAAATGGCTTCCCCTATCAACCTGCTATTCACATGTCCCGCGCCCTCAAAGACTTAGATGCGGGCGATGCCTCGGTATCTGTGATGAATCGTCATCAGGTTGTGATTGTGTCCCACGGTGTGCCTAACCCCGAAGAGATTTTTGATTTTCGGGATCAGTTTGTCCAGGGGTTAGGGTATTGCCCGCAGAGTTTGGCATGACACGTTAGGGAACTGGAGCTGCTTGGGTTTGAAATCGAGCAAACCATCCGTTTGGTATGCCCCTCTCTGGAGACAAAGCGTTATTTGAAACGGTCTTTCGGACGACGCTCAGCTTACAACACCAACAGGTGCCACCCACGGGTATAGAACATTTTTACTATCAGACAATTAACTGATCCAGGTGCCAGTGCCTCTGTCTGATGCGATCTCAGCGATAATTTTGCCAACGCCCCCAGAATATTTATCATAAGAAAGTCTTGATCGTATAAAAACGAAATCCAACCCTGGTACCTGTCAAATAGACAGCCCGTAAGCGCAGCGCAGGGCGTGGAGCGACAGATATGGTGTTGATGTTCAAGTGTGGTGTGAATGTTCATAAAAAGGGAGATTGGGAAAACTTGACTTAATTAGTCTTCCAACAGTTGACGTTTTGAAGTGTTACGATTACTCTTATGCGTGAATACTCTCCAATAGTAGCGATACACCAGTAGCGATACACTTTGGTCAAGAAAATTCATACACCATTGAATTCTACAATCACTTTGAGGAAATTTAGACATGACGGTAACAGTGCTTCCTCAGCTTGCAGAGGCTGAGGCCCTTCTATCTGCACAAGAAGCGGCTTTAATGCAACAGCTTGCCGAAATCCAAGAGAAACGTAAGGGCTTACAAACAGTCATGGCGATGTTTGAGACATCGGCGGATAGCAATGGTCAATCAGCTCCAGCCATTGAAGCACTCGTTGATCTTGCTGACGTCGCTGCCGTTAAGGCAAAGCCCCCTGCGGTGAAAGCGGCAAAGACCCGTGGTCGTAAGCCCAAGGCAGCCAAGACAGCTAAGGCGACTAAGGCAATTAAGACAACTAAGACAACCAAAACAAGGGCTGCTAAGACACCCACCAGGGCTAAAAAGGCAAACGGTAGAGCGGCCCATTGGCAGCGCTATGTGATTGATACCTATCGTCAAAAGCCGCTGCCGGATGTTGTGGCGGGTCTCCTGAAGGCTAAGCCAAAAGAAAGCTTCAAGATTGCCAATGTGATGTCGGCTATCTTCGAAGAAGACATGCCGAAGGCTCAGTTCCTAAAAGCCCGTAATCGCATTTCGAATATCCTATCTGCGGGAGCCCGTAATAAGGAGTGGTATCGTGGTCGCGGGGGCACTTACAGTGCATCAGAGAAAGCTGTGAAAGCCTGATAGAGATCCCTCAACTCTCAATTTAAAAACGGTGAAAGCGCTGTCGGTGGTTTTTAAATCGGCAGCGCTTTTGCAGATAGGCAGGACTAACAAATGCGAGGAAGCTGTTCACCACTGAGTAAATCCAGAATGCGTTGCGACCCGGCAGCACTTTTTATCGTCACCTGAGCCGTTTGGGCCTCAATGACCTTGCCAATGATTTGGGCAGACGGATGGTATCGACGTAAGCAGGCCAGGGCAGATGCAGCATCTGCCGCCGGAACAAATGCAACAAAACGCCCTTCATTGGCAACATAAAGCGGATCGAGTCCCAATAGCTCACAGGCCCCCTGGACTTCTTCCTGCACAGGAATTGGATGGGTGCCTAGCTGAATATGTATGTTTGCAGATTCGGCAATTTCATTCAGGGCGCTTGCCAGGCCACCTCGGGTCAGGTCACGCAGGCAGTGGACTGGTACCTGACCGAGCAAGTCCAGGACAGGTGCTGCCAGGGGGGCAGAGTCGCTTTTGAGGGTGGTTTCAAAGGCAAGCCCCTCTCGAGCTGAGAGAATCGCAATCCCATGACGCCCTACATCTCCACTGAGTAAAACCATGTCCCCAGGCTGTACGGCATTGGGGCCGATAAATCCATTGTGGGCCAGGATGCCAATCCCTGAGGTGTTAATAAACACCCCATCGCCCTTGCCGCGCTCGACAACTTTGGTATCTCCAGTCACGATGTGAACCATAGACTGTGCCGCCGCCGCCTGGATCGACTGAACAACCTGCCAAAGGGTATCCATGGGCAGCCCTTCTTCGAGGATAAAGCTGAGGCTGAGATAGCGAGGTCTGGCACCGGCCATGGCTAAATCGTTTATGGTGCCGTGGACTGCCAGGGAACCAATATCACCACCCGGAAAAAATAGAGGGGTAACGACATAAGAGTCGGTGGTAAACGCGAGGCGATCATGGCCAGATAGGTTGAGGCTAGCGGCATCATGCTGCCAGGTGGGCTCGGGTTGAAAGGTTGCCAGGAACATATCTTCGATCAGTTGGTGCATGAGCCGCCCCCCGCCCCCGTGGGCCAGGAGCACCTGGGGATAGCGCTGCAGGGGAATCGGGCAAGTCAGGGCTGGGGGTTGCTGCAGGGTCTGTTGCATGGTCTATCGAGGCTCAATTTTGCGATTTGCGATGTTCCGATTATCTTAGTCAGCAAAATTGAGGAAGCTATGAGGAGACCAAAGACTTGTCTGATAGTCATCACAGACGACCTTCACAAATTCCTCAAGATATTTTTTTATGTTTGAGTTGGGTAGATAGCCACCCCGAGTTCCCAATGTTTGTCCGTGTGTAGGAGGTTTCATGACTACTTGGACAATCTTGCTCACCGTATCGGTTATTTTTCTGATCGCTATTCGTATCTTCCTCAGGGTTCATAATCAGATTGAGGTGCTCTCGGCAGGGTTAGTCGCAATCGCTTGTTTGATGATTGCCTTAGGCATCTCACCCTTATTGCTGCAACTAACTTTGGTGCTAACCCTCTTGTTGATCGAATGGTGGCTCTTGTATCACAAACCGGCATCTGAGCAATGACTAGCAAACATACAGACCCCATAGAAGCCTCCCTAGATATGCAAAGGCGAGGAGATCACGATGTTATTTCGGCAGTTGTTTGATCAAGTATCCTGTACATACACTTACCTGATTGCTGATACTGATACGAAAGAGGCGATCCTGGTAGATCCGGTGCTAGAGCAGGTAGAGCGCGACCTAAAGCTGCTCAAGGAGTGAGGATGCGCTCTTTCTTCATTCGAGGCTGTGGTCGCACCGTTCCCGCTAATGAGCTTTGTGGGCGGGCTGTGGCTGCTGTCTAGAGATGGCTCACAACAAAGCCTGCATACGTTGGCGATACGCACCCCCATCTTGCCCCTTGCCCAGGGTTGCCGTGCTTGGGTCTAATTGCCCATTGAGGGCATCAATACGGTCGTCTGGATGGGGATGGGTGCTCAGAAAATCAGGGGTTCCATTGGATTGGCCCTGTAATTTTTGTAGAAAGTCAACGGCGGCGATGGGGGCGTAGCCTGCTTGGGTCATTAAGTCTAGGCCTGCTTGATCGGCCTCTAGTTCATGGGTGCGACTGTTGGGGCGATGTAGGGCCAGCTCTACACCGATTGCGATCGCGGCGTTTTGATTTAAGCCCCCGGCTGTTAAAATGCCCTCGGCAATGGCCGCCTGCTGTAGTTGTTGAATCGCATGGCGGCGGTCCACATGACCCACTTCATGGGCGATTACGCTAGCCAACTGTGCTTCATTGTCCGCTGCTTTCAATAGCCCAGTATTTAAGTAAACAAACCCTCCCAGAGTTGCAAAGGCATTGATCTGGTCATCTTCGATCACTTGAAAGGTATAAGGAATTTGGTGACGATTGACCCCTTGCACCAGTTGCTGTCCAATGCCATCAACATATTGCGTAATGGCAGGATTTTCATAGGCACGGACATCTTCCAGAATTTGCTCGTTGATTTGCTGGCCCAGTTCAATCTCCTGTTCTTCTGACAGGTTAGAGATTTGAATAATACGCAGGCCCTGAAAAATCAAATCAAATAGATCGGCTTTGGCCGGGGGAATCACCCAAAATCACGAGATGCTAGAGCAAGCCTGTGCGACTAAGTGGCAGCTCACGACCGACGAAGTTGAGCAATTAATCGGGGTCAAGCCCAAATGTCATGGGGGCGAAACGGTTTATCAGCGGGGAAATTGGCGCTTCACGAAGGTGGGTAAGTTGGGCGGACAGACTGCCTGGCAGGTGACTAAAGAGAATAGAAGATCAGATATTTAGCTTCCTCATACAGGCCCTCAAACCCGAAATTTTGGGGGCTTTGAGTCTAGTCTCCCCCAGAATTGGGGACGGAAGGGGGGCTCGGCATCTGAAGCATATTTGAGATAACCTACTTATTACATGAAGATATGTCAGACAGCCGCCCTAACACCTATCACCCTACTCCCTAAGTGCAAACTCTCGGGTCTCGCCTGGGGCCATTTCGTACACATTATCTCGAAAGCCGACACAGGCAGGGTAGGGGCCGCCGTAGTCAAATGACACGGTCAGCGTTTCATTGGTGACCTGTAGGGACAGCCAGTTGCCTCGATAACGAACCCGCAGACGAATCGAAGAAAGCTCATGGGGCAGGAGTGGATTGAACCACAGCACATTGTCGCGCATCTCGAGCCCAGTGTGGACCCGCTGCATGATATCGACCGTGCCCGCCATGGCCCCAAGGTGAATACCTTCGGGTGTGGTGCCCCCTTGAATATCATCAATGTCGCTGTGCAATGCCTGGTCAAACAGCTTCCAGGCCATGTCTCGATCGGCACGGGCCAGCACTCGGGAATGAACGATTTGGCTCAAGGTAGACCCGTGAGAGGTGCGTTGTATGTAGTATTCAATGGTTCGAGGAATGCAGTTGGGGTCAAACTTGTAGCCCATGTGTTCAAATAAATCTTGCAGGGCTTCAGCAGAGAACAGATAGAACAGCATCAGTGCATCGGCCTGTTTGCTGGCTTTGTAGCGGTTTACGTCATCGCCCTCAGCTTCTAGAATGCGATCAAGCCGTTGGATCTCTCCATATTTTTCTCGATAGGCTTGCCAGTCAAACGCTTTGAGGGTTTCGTAGCCTTCAAACTGGCTAATAATCCCGTCGTCGTGAAAGGGAATGAACAATCGATGGCTAATGTGATCCCAACGGGCGAGTTCTTCATCGCTGATGGCCAGTGAGTCTCTGAGATCCTGTCGGCGTTTGTCATCTAACACCTGTAGGGCCTGGTTCGCACAGCGCAATACCCAGGCCGCCATATAGTTAGTGTAGGCGTTGTTGTTTAAGCCTGCATCTGTGGCATTGGGATAGTGGGTATGAAACTCATCCGGCCCCATCACGCCTCGAATTTCGTATCGTTCCCGTGCTTGATTGTAAATAACGATACTTGCCCAAAACCGGGCAATTTCTAGGATGATTTCTGCCCCATAGTAGGCTAGAAAGTTAGTGTCACTCGTGGCCTGATAATATTGCCAAACGTTGTAGGCAATCGCTGCGTTCACATGCCGCTGGAGATTTGACGTATCTGGGAGCCACCGACCCGATTGGGGATTGAGATGGAGCACCTGACTTTCTTCTCGACCATCACTGCCGCTTTGCCAGGGAAACATCGCTCCCTGATAGCCCGCGCGTTGAGCCAGGGCCCGGGCTTCATCGAGTCGCCGATAGCGATACATTAGCAGAGACCGGGTCAGCTCCGGCAGCCGCAGGGTCAAAAACGGGAAAATGAACAGTTCATCCCAAAAGATATGCCCTCGATAGGCTTCACCATGCCACCCTCGGGCGGGTACGCCGATGTCTTGATCAATGCTGTTAGTTGAAACACTCTGCAACAGATGAAAAATATGGAGTCGTAAAATAAACTGGGTATCTTGATCGCCATCTTTCCATTGAATGTCTGCAATACTCCAGAGTTGACGCCAGGCTTGCTTATGGGATTGGCATAGCTCACCAAAGGGGCCTGCCCGTCGAATCAGCTGGCGGGCTGCCAGAGCAGGCTCACTCACGGCAAAATCGCGGGAGGTATGAATGGCAACAATTTTCTCAATCCGCAGTTCTTTTTGGGCCTGACAGGGAACTTTCAGGTGCTGGGCAATCTGGTCTGGGGCGGATTGGCGGGTGCGCTTGGTCGACACCGGAATACCGTCCTCAAAGACATGCACTTTTGACGCTTGAGCCATACGAATCTGGGACTGTTGGGTGCCCACGGTCAAAAAGATGGCATCTTCGCCTTCAAAGCCAGTGTCTAGAATGTCAAGATGCTGATTATTGAGTGGGCGATAGCGTGCGACATTTTGGTTGGCGATGCTGCCGTCAAGGGCTGAGCGAATCTCAATCTGCCCCGACCAGCTATGGGAGATGAGTCGCCACTCGATAGCGGCTAGGTGGGGCTTTGCCATGTGGACAAACCGACAGCTGCGCAAGGTGAACTCTTGCTGGTGGGTGTCGCGAAAATGGACGGTCCTGTAGAGTAAACCTCGATAAATATCGAGTCGAGATTCAAACGTAAGGATATCAACCGAGTCTAGGTCAAACCAGTCACCCCCCTCAATGCGAAAGTTAAGCGATAGCCAGTTGGGCCAGTTAACCAGATCTTCGTTCTCGACAATATGACCAGCAATTTCAGTCTCCAGGCGATTGTATCCCCCTGCGAGATAGGTGCCTGGATAGTGCCCCCCCCCGGCATGGACCTCTTCGAATGCGCCTCGGGTGACAATGTAACCATTGCCCAGTGCGCAGAGGGCTTCCCGCAGCGGCTGCTGCTGCGGATCCCAGTCGGTGTAGATCAGTTCCCAATCACGGATTTGTCGGTTAGCCATGATTCAATTTTCCCAATAGATATTCGAAGAACTGCGCAACCTCGTCAGGATCTTTGAGATGATAATCTGCGGCAGTCGGTTCATTGGGGTCGCCGATGCGGATGCTAAGACCGTTGGGCTTTAGAGCTTTGAAGGCATCTTCGTCGGTGGTGTCATCGCCCAGATATATCGGGATTGTCTCAGGGGGGGCAAGTTTGAGCTTTTCTAGCAGCCAGAGAATAGCTCGACCTTTATCCCAGGGGATATCGGGTTGTAGTTCGAAGATCTTTTTGCCGCTGCTTTTACGGAGTGAGGGGTGTTGGGCGAGAACTTTGTTGACCCCAGTCTCAACCTGGGGAATGTCTGGTTCCGCGACTTCTCGATAGTGGATTGCGATCGCAAACCGCTTCCGTTCAACCCAAGCGCCTGGAGTCATTAGCTGCTCCCGTAGCTGTTTTTCAGCGCTATCTAGGTCGGGAAGTGCCTGCTGAGCCAGAGGTTGCTGCTGTCGCAGCTGATCAGGTCCAGCCATATCGAACCCGTGGCTACCGGCGTAATAAAGATTTTCAATCTGCACCATCTGTTGCACGTCGGCTAAATCGCGCCCGCTGACGATGGCGACCGGGATCTGGCGGGCCAAGGCCGTCAGGTGAGATCGAATCTCTTCTGGCAAATGAGCTGCCTCAGGTCGTCGGACAATCGGGGTGAGGGTGCCATCATAGTCCGAGAATAAGGCCAGACGATGATGATTGAGCCGCTGCCCAAGGACTGGGAACTGTGCTAGCGCAGAGGGGAGCTGGTTTGAGGTTAGATCGCTGAGTTCTCTAAGATCGTGAATCACCCGGTCAGCGCCTTGAGTCTGTAGCGCTTCGCCGTGATCGTTGCGAGCAATCCCCACGACCAGACCAAACCGTCCGGCACGCCCCGCTTGGACCCCTGCGATCGCATCCTCCACGATCACAGCCGCTTGGGGGGCAACCCCTAATGCTTTCGCGGCCTGTAAAAAAGTATCTGGGGCGGGTTTACCCTGGAGGTGCAACCGGGCTGCATCAACACCGTCTACTTTGACATCAAATAGCTGTCGAATACCCGCCGCCGTCATGATGGCTTCACAGTTTCGGCTAGCGGATACAACGGCGGTTTTGAACCCTTGGGATCGCCACTGTCGGATTTGTGCGATCGCGTCTTCGTAGACATCGACCCCTTGCTGCTGGATTAGCTTCAGGAAAAGAACATTCTTGCGATTACCCAATCCGCAAAGGGTCTCTTCTCCGGCGGCATCATCCGGATTGCCATAGGGTAAGGTCAGACCGCGTGACGTGAGAAAGGACTGAACTCCATCGTAGCGAGGTTTTCCGTCTATATAGCGGATATAGTCGGTCTCAATGCTAAAGGGTGATAGCGCTTCAAGCGGTTTGGCTATGGTTTGCTCGGCCCGCTGTAGCAGATACTCGTCAAACATCTGCTTCCAGGCTTGCGCGTGCAGGCAGGCAGTTTGGGTGATGACACCATCGAGATCCAGGATGATAGCCAGTTTTGGACGTTCTAAACGCATGGGGATAACAGACAGTGAGAACCTTTACGATAGCGATAGTAGGCCGCGCAAGCCCCTTCTGAAGAGACCATGGGGGCACCGAGGGGGTGTTCTGGGCGGCAGCGGGTGCCGAAGGCGGGGCATTCGTGGGGCTTCTTTAGGCCCTGTAGGATGGGGCCGCTGATGCAGGGGGGATCGGCGGGGGCGGGGGAGAGGGGGAGAGGGGGAGAGGGAGAGAGAGGGAGAGGGGGAGAAGGGGAGAGGGGGGGGCAAGGGCTTTGATCTGTCTCTGAGGTTGCTGGCAGCAAATGCAGTTTGTCCTTAAACCTTAGCTGAGCGTCCAGGTAATGGTAGGGTTCCTGAAGTCCCAGGCCGCTTTGGGCAAGACTGCCGAGTCCTCGCCACACTCGAGGAACGATCTGGAAAATCTTATCCATGAGCTGTTGGGCAGGTCGATTGCCCTGGGCTTGAACAGACCGGGTATATTGGTTCTCGACCTGGGCGTGGCCTGCCTCTAGCTGTTGTAGACAGAGATACACGCCTTGCAAAATATCAACGGGCTCAAAGCCTGTCACCACAATGGGAATATGGTATTTCTGGGTAATCTCGTGATATGCCTCATATCCTGTTACCGTGCACACATGACCTGCGGCTAAAAAGCCCTGGACCCGACAGTCTGGCGACGACAAAATTGCCTCCATCGCCGGAGGGACGAGCACATGGGCGATCAGCAGCGAAAAATTCTTAATGTGTTGCTGGTGTGCCTGGTAAACGGCCATCGCCGTCGCCGGGGCGGTGGTCTCAAACCCGACGGCAAAAAACACCACCTGTCGATCCGGGTGCTTGCGGGCCAGGGCCAGGGCATCTAGTGGTGAATAGACCATGCGAACATCGCCGCCCTGGGCCTTGACGCTGAGTAAATCGGTTGAGGTGCCGGGCACCCGCAGCATGTCGCCGTAGGAGCAAAAGATAATCTCAGGCTGGGCGGCCAGGGTGAGGGCCTGATCAATCAGGGCGGCATCAGTCACGCAGACGGGGCAACCGGGACCGTGGATTAAGGAGATGTCTCGAGGTAGCAGCTGATCGAGACCGTATTTGACGATGGTGTGGGTTTGGCCGCCGCAGATTTCCATCAGAGTCCAGGGTTGGGTGACCAGGGTTGCGATCGCATCCACATACGTCTGCACCATTGATTCATCGCGATATTCATTTACATACTTCATCAGGCTCACCCACATAAATCCCCAAATTACGCGCCGTCCGCACCCAGGGATCGTCAGGGGTCACCGGGCTGGGGCACTGATGGGCCTGATGGCGTTGCTTAATCAACGGCATCAGCGCATCGAGGGGTTTGTTATCGACCTGCCCCTGCGACCAAATCACCAACTGCTGATACTGCTCCGCGGCGATTAGCTCCACCGCCTTGCAGCCAAAGGCAGCCGCAATCAGGCGATCAAAGGAAGAGGGGACTGCACTGCGTTGAATATGGCCCAGGGTCGTTGCCCGAGTTTCTAATTCCTTGAGTTCACAAAATTCGGGTTTACCGGTTTGGCAAAGTCGAAGCCCGTGCTTTTGAATTTGTTTCGCCAGGAGATCGCCAATATATTTTTCTTTCTCACCCGTTTGATTGCGCACCCCTTCTGCCAGAACGACCAGCGCAAACTGGCGCTGTGCCTGCCGCAGCCGGGCAATTTGCCGACAGATGCCGTTGAGAATTCTCTCGTTGAGGCAAGGGGTCAGTTCTGGAATCAAAATCACATCTGCCCCCCCGGCAATGCCCGCCTGCAAGGCCAGGTGCCCCGCATCGCGCCCCATCACCTGTACCACAATGATACGACTGTGGCTGGCCGCGGTGAAGGTGAGATCGTAGAGTGCGCGGGTGACCGTATCCACCGCCGTATCAAATCCGAGGGCGCGCTCGGTGTAGGGCACATCATTGTCAATGGTTTTAGGAATGGCAATCCAGTTCCAATTCCCTCGCTCGGCCAGATCGTAGATAATATCGAGACTACCGTCGCCACCCAGGGCAATCAAGGCATCCAGGCCTAGCAAACGATAACCATCAAGAATCTCCTGAGCAATGTGGGGCTCACCTGGATCGCCTTTATTCAAGGCTCCTAGAATGCTACCGCTGAGGAACTGGAGAATATCGATGCCGTGAAGCATCCCTGGAATGTCAAAGCCGTGGTCCCGGAGTCGAAAGTCCTCACGACAACAGTCTCCCTGCTCTAAATTAATGAGCCCCTGGGTGCCGTAGGGAATGCCATAAACTTCCCAGCCGCGACGAGTGGCACATTTGACCACAGCCCGGATAACCGCGTTGAGACCAGGGCAGTCGCCGCCGCTGGTGAGGATACCGATTTTTTTAGGAACAGTTGGGAAGGGCATGGGTAGTGGGTAATGGGTGGTGGGTATACGTCTGAATCGACTTCACATACTGGGCGCGCTCGAAGGCGGTGGGATCGGGGCAGTAAATCTGGCTCATGCTGCCCTGGAGTTGTTGAATCGATTCGTATTCGTGTTCTGTTAGCCAGTTGCGCATGCCTTGTTCTACAGTGCGCAGGTGATCGATGCCGTGGCGCAGGAGGGCACTGACCATTTGGGTGACATTGGCTCCGGCCATGAGGAGTTTGATCGCATCCTGGGCATAGTGGACACCGCCGGTGGCAGCAAAATCTAAGGGTAATGTGCCGTATAAAATAGCAATCCACCGCAGCGGCAGGCGCAAGTCTTGAGGGCTACTGAGCAACACATGGGGAGAGACCTCTAGCGCCTCTAAATCAATGTCGGGCTGATAAAATCGGTTGAATAGCACCAGACCATTGACACCTGTACTCGAGAGTTGGTGGGCCAGGTTGGCAAGATTGGTGAAGTAGGGGCTGAGCTTAATAGCCACTGGAATATTGACGGCATAGGTGACCGCTCGCACAATGTCGAGATAGGACTGTTCGATCTGGGCAGCGGTTTGGCTAGAGTCGGTGGGCACGGCGTAGATGTTGAGCTCCAGGGCATCGGCCCCGGCGGCTTCGATTTGTTCTGCATAGCCAGTCCAACCGCCTGCGGTAGAGCCATTTAAGCTGGCGATGATAGGCATATCCACGCACTCCTTAGCAGTCCGGATATGCTCTAGATAGGTGTCGGCACTGACGTGAAAGACAGGACGATCGGGAAAGTAAGTCAGGGCTTCAGCATAGCTATCGGTGCCCTGGTTGAGATAGTAATCCAGCTCAAAGCGATCTTTTTGCAGTTGTTCTTCAAATAAGGAATGAAGCACAATTGCGCCCGCGCCCGCGTCTTCCATCTGGCGCAGGTGGCTGAGATCTTCGGTCAGGGGCCCGCAGGCACCGACAACGAGGGGGGAGTGGAGGGTCAGACCGAGGTAGGTGGTGGAGAGCATGGGTAAAAGGGGGAAGGGGGAAGGGTGGTGGTGGGGGAGAGGGGGAGTGGGGGAGAGGGGGGGACGCGGGGACGCGGGGACGCGGGGACGCGGAGAGGGGGGAGGTAGGGTGGCACACTGCCCACCATCTCCTATAGCGGGTCCTATTCAGTTTGATAGTCCAGCCCATCTAAAGTGACGGGCGGATGTGCATTAGGCTGGGTGCCGTAGCGGGCGAGCAAGGTAGCGCCAAAGCCAAAGAGGGAGATGAAGCTCACCAGCAGGCCGCCCGCGATGGGAAGCAGGCTGATGACAAACAGCACGATCAGACCCAGCCAGAAGTGTTGGAAATGGGCATCGTTTTTTTGTCGTTGTAGGTTCTTTCCTAGCCAGACGCAAATGGCGATGTAGCCAAGCAGGCAGGTGAGCAGGGCGGCCAAATTGGCCAGGGGCAAGAGCAGGGCACCCAGGACACTGCCTGAGATCAGGACACTGAGGACGGTGAGGGCAGCGATGCCACCGAGGCCATAGAGCAGGCTATTGAAGGGACGAGCCTGGAGGGTCGTGGTAATGGCATTGACATGCTCGGGCAGGAGTGACAGTAATAGCAGACCTGCGATCGCAGCTACCCCAAAGCTCACAAACCAGAAAATCACATTGCCAAGATATAGCGTCCCCAGCACGCCAAAGCGCTCAAATATCCCACTGAGGTTTTCCAGCAGCGTGAATTCACTGCCATTGACCACGGCACTCTCAGCCCGAATCACTTGCCCCCCAATGGCAAAAGCATCGCCTTCAACCTGGGCATTATCCTCGAGCTGAAGATTACCGCCGATGGCGAAGCTGTCGCCTTGCACGGAGGCCCCTGCCTGGAGCGTGACGTCGCCCCCGATGGCAAAGGCATCTCTCACCGTCTGGTCTTCGGTAATGATCAGATCGCCGCCGATTTTGAAGGTGTCTTGATAGACCGGACTCGCCTGCGCTGGCAGATAGCTGCTGCCGATCACCAGCGCCCAAATCATCGCCAGGAGGCCGATTATGCTCCATTTGAGAGATTTCCATTTTAGTAGTGTCCATTTCATCGGTTTGTTCCTGTAAGGGTTATGTCAGTTTTGAGGAATTTAGGAGTCAGGAGATAGGAGTCAGGAGTCAGGAGATGGGGGAGAGGGGGGAGAGGGGGGGGATGGGGGAGAGGGGGGAGATAGGG
>JBCBQD010000097.1:0-18938 GCA_039820425.1 Cyanobacteria bacterium J06635_1 | reverse complement strand
GATTCAGCATGGTAATCGAATGGGTGATTAATTAAAAAAACACGTAGGGGCAAAGGTTTCCTCGCCCTTATCTCCACAAAAAAATCAAGACGACACAAGGTACATTCGATCCGTTGCCGCCGAAGCCGGGGTAATCTTCATGGGTTCAGGCTGAAACTGTTGAACGGCATCAAGCTGCCAGCTCTGGATATCTATGGCAGTTCCGTTTTGCACAGACATAATAATGTAGGAATATTCAGACCAGGCTAAGGTGCGATCGCACTCCGATGGCACTGCCCCATGATCGGGGTGAGAATGATAAATCCCAATAACGTCGAGGTGCAGCGCCCGTGCTTCTCGCTGCACTGTCAATAGGTCTTGGGGATCAATCCAGTAGCGGCTGGTTTGGGTGCGGTCTTTTGAAGTGTCTGATAGGGCCTGAGAGCTCGCAACAAACTCCGCTGCAATGTCAGGAGACCAGGCATTTTCCATCGGTCTGAGTTCTACCAGTGTTTTTTCATGATGGGCGGTATCCAGGTACCCCAACATTAACCCGCAGCACTCGTTGGGATACGTGCGCTCGGCATGGGCCTGCATCTGTTTAATGTGAGTTGAGGTTAGGGTTAATGACACCGCGCGCTGACTGATATGGCTCGACCAGATTTACTATTGTAGGGCATCAATTAAGCCATCTACTATCTTATCCATGGCAACTGACCGAGAGGCTTTAAACAGCAGGCAATCTCCGGGTTGTATGAACTTTTCCAAGTAAGCTGCCAAGGTGTTGTGATTCTCAAACTGCTGGTTAGGAATCGTGTCCGCGCCCTGGCTAAGGGCGTTGGCTTCATCGGGATCGGCCAATATCAACAGCTGATCGAGACCTAGTTTGTGAGCAATTTGGCCGACTTGATAGTGCAGCTCGACGGATTTGTGACCCAGTTCTTTCATGGTGCCAAGCACAGCGATATGGCGTTGGCCGGGTTGTTCTGCTAGCAAGCGAAGGGCGGCGACCATCGATTCATAACCGGCGTTGTAGGTTTCATCCAATAGCGTAATGTCGTTGGGGAGCTGTTTTCGCTGGGCGCGACCGGCGGGCATCTCAACCGTGAGGCCGTCTTTGAGAAACTGCCAATCCAGATTCAGGGCTTTTAGGGTTGCGATCGCAGCCAATAAATTCAACGCATTGTGCTGCCCCGGCAGCGGCAGTCGTAAGGTGACCCCTTCTACCACCATGGTTTGGGAATCCGTGATCAGTCCATGAATATCCCCGCCAGTAAGGCCGTAGGTGATCCGGTTGCCCTGCCAGACTTGGCTGGCGGTTTCGATCAGACGTGGATTGTCATGGTTGAGCACCGCGGTGCCCCCGGTCGGGAGCTCAGCCAACAGCTCGCATTTAGCATCGGCAATCGCCTGCTCTGAGCCCAGGCGGCCAATGTGGGCGGTGCCAACATTTGTGATCACTGCAATATTTGGCTGGGCAATCTGGGTCAACAAAGCGATTTCCCCAGGCCCTCGCATGCCCATTTCAACCACCGCAAACTGGTGATCGCGGGCCAGCTCCAGCAGGGTTTTGGGGACGCCGATTTCATTGTTGTAATTGGCTTTGGTTTTGAGCACGCTGCCGTGGTGAGCCAGGGCAGCGGCAATCAGTTCTTTGGTGGTAGTTTTGCCGACGGAGCCAGTAATCGCCACCACGGGTAGCCCGAGCTGCTGTCGCCACCAGCGACCGATGGCCTGATAAGCGACCAGGGTATCGCTCACTTCTATGCGGGGCAGATCTGCTGTGAGAGCTCCTTTGCGGACGACGGCTGCGATCGCACCTTTTGCTATCGCCCGAGCCGCGAAGTCATGACCATTAAAATTGTCACCCTCTAGGGCGACAAATAATTCACCGGGTTGTAATGTGCGTGTATCAGTATTGACCCCAGTAATATTTCCTTGGAGTTTAGAAATGGATTGAGGCGTCGCTGCAGGGTCGATTGCTGTGAGCGCATCAATAATCTGGGATAACAAAGCCTGACACGCCATAATAACCCCCCTCACTAAAATCTTGGTCACATCCAGAGCTTTAGGTCAAAAACTCAACTTCATGGACACGTGCTCGCACATACAAGTGCAAACTGACGCCTCTATTAAACCAAATCTTTGATTAAATCCAGCCCGCTCACGATTTTATAAGATGCTGAATGAGGCTCCATAGAGAGGGACGAAATTTAAATCACAGTTGCGAATTTGACTAAATCACAACCGTAAATCTAACTAAAATTGCAGCCGTAAATCTGGAGATATCGCTGAGAGCAGTGAACTAAATCACTTTCCTAATGTTCTAACAATGGTACCGTTTAGTCCAAACAAGAAAAAATGTTTTTTCTTAGGTCGAATTTTGTGAGGTGCAGAGGTGCAAGAAATGCCAAAGATCAGGATGAGTTCGAGTATGCTTTGTGCGGATTGTTTGTCTTGCGAGTTGTTAACTAAAGTAGGGTGAACTTACAGGGTTTACAAAGCTTGGGGGATAAATCAATGTCTAGAAAGCTAGACACGCTAAACTTTTTAAGTGATGATAAAGTCCTCGATTACGCTTTATCTAATCTTCAAAAAACGGTATCAGATTTCTCTGAAATGACCGAAGCCATTGCGTTATTCTTGAGTGATAAAGGTCGGTACAAAAACCAAATCGCTGCTCGTTGTGATTGGTTATAAGCGCCCGCGTTTCTTCATAATTTGGGTCCTACACTGACCTCAGCAGGCTTCCCCTCAGCCTCATTCAGCTCATTTTATTAGATTTTAAAGTGCTCTTTAAGGAGCGAAACAGGGAGATCGGTGATTACTCAAGTAGATTACAGCAATCGTCTAATCAGTCCTCAAGAGCAAGCGCTCTATGACCACCTGTTGGCCTGCGTTGAGAAAGAAGAGCCAGGTAAATTGGTTAACCGTTTTCGAACCCTGTTCATTGAGGGTGCAGGGTATCCCGATTTCGAAGTGACTCGTGCTCTCGATCAGATTGTGGCCGACCGCCAGGTTGAAACCTACTTCCGACACATTCTCAATCGGTGCTGCCATATTCTGATCAACCGCTGGCAGTCTAATCGTCACTATCAGCCTGCCATTACCGAGCTGGTTGCATTGTTTGAGCGCTTTGAGCAAGATTCTACTCCCTCGGTTCGTGATTTGACTCGTTCTCGCGCCTCGCGTCGTTTGCGTGAGGTGGTCAGCCAGTTTCCCGAAACTGATCAGTATGTCATGCTCAAGCGCTTGGTGCGCGTAATTGAGTCCTCCAGGGGAGACGGGGCTGGGGTGCAGATGCCGCAGCCGCCTTTGGGTAACCTGATTGGCCGATACCCCTATCTGTACCAGCACTGTTTACTCAACAAAGAAAGCCCCAAAGAGCATCAGCGCCAGGTTCGTCGCATTCAAACCAAAGCCCAGCGGCAATTTGAAGTCGATTTATCGCATTACGTCACGTTTCGAATGCGTCGTGCTCAAATGCGTCGCAAAGGTTGCCTGGACAGCCGTGAGCACCATTTACGCCCTGCGGCCAATCCCACGTTGCTCAGCGATCGCGAGTTGGTCAAGTCGCTGCGTCAGTTTTCTGGCAAGGTTGAGCAAGACCATACCTATCAAGATTTGGCAAATCGTTTCGTGTCTCAAAGCTGTCAGGCAACGCCCTTTAAGACCTTTAAAGACGACCTCTATGAGTATGTTACGGCCAGCATTGATTCTGAGTATGGTAAGCGTAGCTTTAACAATGCTTTCCATCAGCAATTAACCTCAATTTATCCAGAGAGTCACTCACAAAAGGTCAATGACTTCTTGCTGGTGCGCACCTGCAGTCAGCTGTTTAACTTTTTAGTGGTTGATGCGTCCGCTGGGCGTCAGCACTTCGTCTTTGTGGACTTGATTAATAATTTGGGGCCATTGGCGACGACCGGTGTGTTACTCAAGATTTTGCTGCTGTGTCGTAAGGTTAAACCTTATTTAGAGCGTCGCTTCTCGATTTTGTTTGACCATTATGAGTCCGCGACCCAGGATACAGTAAATTGGCTAGTGCGGGTGTTAGAAAACCTCAACATTGCTCTGAGCCTCAATTTTGGCACCCTAGACCTGTCTTATCTGTCTTTGGAGCCTAATTAAGCTACTTAACCCTTGCTAAATCATTGGCCTCGACCTTGAGCAGATGTTGGTCAAGTCATTGATAGATATTGAATGACGCCTTTATTATGTTGGATTGAAGTATCTTGCGGATAAACTCCTTTGACAAATGGAGGTAAATCTGTTCGCATTGCTGTATAATCTGCACACTTTCTAGGCAAATTTTTTGCTGCCACTCAAAAGAGCGCTGAGCATGACCCCACAAAGTCCTTCCAATCAATTGACTGCAGTGTCTAAAGAACGCCCGTCCTCTGAGTCGTCTCAACTGGTTGAGAGCTATGCTGAGGACTTGATGGATGAACTCTTTGACGATGTTGATCGCATCCTAGAAGGTGACCTATCTCCAGCAACGGCCAATCCTTTCACGGCAGCACACATGCCTTTGGGTTCAAACTCCCTTGACTTGCCAGCGATGATTGTGCCGGTTAAAGCAGTAGAGTCGACCGAGACTGACCCGCACGGCAGCACCGAAGAGACACCCAAGACCCAACGATGGTATAAAAAGCGACTCCCTCAAATCGCGTTGGGGGCTGCCTGTGTTTCTGCTCTGATTGCTCTAGGGGTTTGGCTGGCCAAAGAAAATGCATCTCAGCCATCCACCTCGGCGGTGCAAGTCGAAACTGCTACGACAGCTGCTCCCCCGATCTCTGGGGAGGGGGCTTTTTTAGAATATCTAAGCCGTTCTATCAATATGATTCAGGGTCAGACGTCTGCCCAGACCAACGTGGCCCAAGCGACTGCCGTGCCTTCAGTGAATGGCCTGAATCAAGGCAACCCTATCCAGGTTTCGAGGGGGCCTAATGTGATCGAGCGCGTCTTTGTGCCCGTATTTCAGCCGTCTCAGCAGACAACTGTGCGGTCTTTACCGACGTTGCCAGCACCGACGACTAATGCGGCTGCTCCGGCGACAGCGGGCAATGCAGCCCCGTTGCCGACGCTGGCTCCTCAAACGGGGACGCCCCAAGCAACGGCTCCCCAAAGGGGAACGATCCCCAATATTTCGCCTGTGAATACCCATGTGCTGGTGGGTGTTCTAGAGCTGGGTGAGCGATCAGCGGCTTTATTTGAAATCAACGGGACGTCTCAGCGGGTTTATGTGGGTGAAAATATTGGGGCTAGCGGTTGGACGATTGTCTCTATTGCAAATGAGGAAATTGTCGTACGTCGTAATGGTGAGGTACGCTCGGTCTATATTGGTCAGCAATTTTAGGGTCAACCTATGAGCCTTTTTGACGATCTCAGTCGGTTTCTAGAATCTCGACTCGATGAGTTTCTAAAGGCAAATCCCCATTTAGAGTTACAGGCTCTAGAGGATCAGCTGCGAGGGCAGGAGGAAAGTGCGATCTCACTACTTGCTGACCTCAGACGTCGAGAAAAACAGTTGGAAGACGGAATCCTCTCAACCGCCCAAGAGATACAGCGCTGGCATGGTCGCGTTGCCAAAGCTAAAGCTGCCAACCGACTTGATTTGGTTGAACCTGCCCAGGAACGAGAAGCCGCGCTTTTAAGGGAGGGCAATCATCTTTGGGGGCAAATGCAGGGCGTTAAGGAGCGGATTGAGCAGACTAAAACCTTGCAACAGCGTGTAAAAGCTAAACGGCGAGAGGTCAAAGCCAATATCGCCAAGGCCGAAGCAACTCGTGCCAGCCAAACTGCTGAAACGACCTGGAGTACCACGGGGTGGAACCAAAGCCCTTATAAGCTTCACAACCAACCCCTTGATCCCCTCGAAGAAACCTTTCAGCGTTGGGAGACAGATGCTGAGTTAGAAGCGCTCAAGCGAAAGATGGGGAAGTGAACTTACCAGTCGCCTGAGAAAACTTCAATAGGTTGGTCACCTGCATCAACGACCAGAATGGGTAGATTTTCTTCGACCTCCAGTCGTTCAAACTGGATGACTTGAACTCCAGCATCGCTGGGCTCAACCTCGATGACATACTGTCCATCTTGCCAGCTCAAGCTAGTGACTCGGTGATACATCAACCAGGCTTCAGCAATTTCTCCTGAGTTAATCCGCTCCCCTTCGTTACCGGAGTAACACTCGGCCCAAATATCATCCGCAACCGTCCATAGACCAGAAAAATTGATCGGGTCAACTCGAGCGCTCAAGCCATAGGTCGCAAAACTGAGCACACGATGTTGCCAAAAACTATCGACAAGACTTTTGAGGGGATCATCCTGCAATGCTCCCTCATATCGGGCATCAGCCTGCAACTGTTTAGCTTGATCCCCCTCAGAGGGGCGCTGCCAATCTGAAATTTCACTGCAGATGGTATAAGCCACGCCATGCTCTGCGGGGACCTCAGCAGTCTCTGTCTCTGACGCAATGAAAATTGAAGATACGGGTGAGGCTAGATCAACAGCCGTCTGGCTGATGGATGGGTTAGGGCTGGGCTCAACGCGCTGACTACTCGAGGTGACTTGGGGGCAGCCCACGATACTTGCGATCCCCATTAGCAATAGTGCACTTTGCCCAAGCCGACTAAAATTTTGTGCGCCCATGATGTCTTCCTCTTTACCACTAACCTGACTAAGCCCCCTTGAGCTAAATCCTGACCGCAGTTAGCTCTAGGTTGGGCATTTATAAAAAGATTCCGAGCCTTCAGGATTAGGCTGAGCTGATCCTGAAAGCCAAAAGTATAGTTCGCTGTTTACCAGCAACTACAGCAGCAGCCATATTCAGTTAATCAACCAGTTATCACTGATGGGATCAACCGCACTCAAGCTGATTTTTCTAATGGAATCAGCGGAAACATGGCTTATAAGTCTCACCACAGGAGAGTCCCTGGCAATTACTGGGAGTCGCTGCTTTGAGACTTTATGGCATCTAGCGCAACAATCTGAAGCTTTCTAAAGCTAAACGTTGAGCCCATCTAGAAAGCCTTTGGAGAAAAACTCAGGCTTTCAAACGAAATGGAGCTTAGCCCTGGGGATGGTTTCAAAGTTCTGCAACAGAGTCTGAATATTTTTCCCCTGTGCAACAAGTGCTTGGGTCTAACTGTTTTGGCTTAACAACCAGACAACAAGCTTGATGACACCGTACCGTCTACACATGCTAGCCGCATATGCTGAGCGTGCTCCGTTGTTTACACGCTCAATCACATTATGGGGGAATCTACCGATCCACAGGGTTATCTGTAGGCCAGTTTGTAAAAAAATTAATAACTGTCTGCCAAAAATTAATGGGTATGGGTGGGTAGAGGTCCGAAATTTTACGCGTCTAACTGGCGGATGGGGATTTCAATCAAAAAGGTGGTGCCCTCTCCCAACTTTGAGCGACACTGGAGACGACCTTGGTGCCGCTCAGTGATGACCTGGTAGCTAATGGAGAGCCCCAATCCAGTGCCTTTGCCAACGGGTTTCGTTGTGAAGAAGGGATTGAATAGCCGCTCTCGATCTGTTTCGACAATCCCAGGACCGTTATCCATGATTTTGATGCAGATTGAGTCTGCATGGGCTTCGGTCGAAATCGTAATGGCAGGTTGATGCTCGGGGATTTGTTCTAGCTGCTCGTCTAAGGCATCAATGGCATTGCTCAAAATATTCATAAACACCTGATTGAGCTGCCCAACATAGCATTCGACCTCTGGCAAACTGCCATAGTTTAGATCAACTTGAATGGCACACCGATTAGGTCTTGCCTTGATGCGACTTTGTAGGATCATCAGTGTGCTATCGATCCCCTCGTGAATATTGACTGCTTTATAATCAGACTCATCCATTCGAGAAAAATTGCGCAGTGATTTCACAATTTTTTGGATGCGCTCTGCTCCCAAACGCATTGAGCCCATCAGCTGAGGCCAATCGGTAATTAAAAATTCGATATCAATTTCTTCTAAGGTATCGGTGATGTCAGCGGCTGGTTCGGGATAATGGCGTTGATAGAGTTGAATCAGCTTGAGCACATCTTGAGTATAGTTTTGAGCGTGATTAAGGTTTCCATAGATAAAGTTAACGGGGTTGTTGATCTCATGGGCAACTCCGGCAACCAACTGGCCCAGACTGGACATTTTTTCTTGTTGCACCAGTTGAGTCTGGGTTTTATAAAGTTTGTCCAGCGTGCTCTCTAGCTGTTGTGCTTTCTGCCGTAGGGCACTTTCGGACTGCTGTAGCGCAGACTCTGCTTGATAACGTTTTATCCCCAGGGCGATTTCGCTAGCGGCAACCTCAAAGGCCCGAAGTGTTAAGTCGCTTAAGGGAGAACGGGAAAACATGGCAATGACCCCTAGTAGCTTGCCGTCTGCAATCAGTGGATGCCCTGCGAAAGCGACTATACCCTCTCGGGCGGCCCAGGCTTTGTCTCCTACACGGGGATCGTTAAGCAAATCATTAGTCAGGTGAGGTTTCTGCTCTTGGGCGATCAGCCCAATCTTAAATTGCCCCACCGGGACTCGGGCATGATCGCCATCAATGTGGGTATATAGCCCTGCACTGGCCTTAAGCTCGAGTATGTTATCCTCAAAATTTAATGACCAAATTCGGGCAAAGGCGGCTCCTAGATGGTCAACAGCGGCTTGGGTAGAGTCAGTGAGCATACGGCGTAAATCACTTGACTGGGTGAGGGCTCGATCAACAGATGCCCGAAAATCAGCTAAACGGGCCTGAGCTCGAAGTTGGGCAGCGCTCTTGACCCGGTCTGTAACATTGGTGAATACCCCTGTCCAAACGGTCATGCCGTCAGTCAGGCGCTCTGGGTAGGCAACCGCATTGACCCACTCATAGGTACCATCTGGTTTCTCGAAACGACCTTCCCACCACCAGGGTTCTAGTTTGTCAGCAGAGCGGCTAATGGAGTGCTCAAAGCTCTCGCGATCATCGGGGTGTACGCTCCACGGTCCTAGCTTGTTATCGGCTTCGATTTCGACTTTGGTCAGGCCAAAAACGTGATAGCAGCCTTGACTTGCATAAAGAAAGCCGGTGGTGCCATCCGGTTTGAGATAAAACTGGTACAGCATACAGGGGAGCTGTTCAGAAAATTGCCGGAGCAAATCTTGACTATGTTTGAGGGCTTCTGTTCTTTCCTGAACTCGCTGTACCAGGGCGTCGTTATGGGCGTGTAGCTGGCCTTCAATGACTTTGCGATCGCTAATGTCAAAAATCACGCCGTGTAGCCGTACAGGTTTTCCCTCGGGATCATACTGGGCTTGCCCTTTTTCGTGCACCCAGCGGATCGTGCCGTTGTGATCCACAATCCGATAGTCCAGTACAAACGGGCGTCGATGACTGACTGACTGCTCAACGATACTCTGAATGGCAGTTCGGTCGTCTGGGTGGATGAGGCCTGACCAGGTCAGTCGCTGTTCGCCTAAAAAGTCACTGGCTGGATACCCTGTTAACGTCTCGACGTAGTTGCTGATAAAATCCATGGTCCAGTCCACATCGCACTGGCAGGAATACACAAGTCCTGGGATATAATTTACGACTTCCAATAGCAACGAACTGGCTGAATCCTTTGGGTTGGAGGCAGTCGAGCCGACGAAAGCAGAAATCGTAGAGTCTACCATGGTGGGGATCAAAGATATCAGCACACAGTACGGGACCAATGCCCAACCACTGCTGACTTAAAATGCCCACTTATCAGGACAACGGCACGAAATTTATGATGGCGTTGCCATCGCTTTTCGTAAAAACTGAATGTAGTGGCCAAGCAAGTTGCCGCTGAGGATTGGGGCAGTGCCTTGGGGTTGATAGTCATGGCGAAGAAACTGCTGTCCTTGGGGGGTTAGCCACACGTCTTGAATCTGGGTCTTTTTGACGGTGATCAGGCCCCGCTGCTTCAAAGCTTGGATGATCGTCTGCCGATCAGACACGGGCACCTTGCGACTGATTTGCCCTGGTGCAATGGTTTGCTGGCGACACGACCTGAGCGTCCACAGCTCTGAAGGGGTGACTGGCAGACTGGTGGTGTCTAAATTGAGTAGGGTGCGACCGGCGGGTGCGATCGCAAATTGGGCGACCTCAGCGCTGTACTCCACTAGGCCCTTACTGCATAGGTCCATGCAGATGCGATCGCGCTCAGCCGCTTTAGTCTTCGGGGCAGGTTTGATAGCCGTAATGACGGTCCGATAGTGGGGTGTCCCCAGCAGCAGCAGCAAAAACTTTAGCTCGGCGGGCGTTAGCGTCATGGCTTTTCACACGCTCCCTGCAAACTTCTAATTATCGGTGATGCAGTTCACCCTGGCATAAAAAAGCTGGTGCTTAAGCACCAGCTGCAAGGTCTTTGCTCTCCTACCCAATTCAAACTTAGTGGCCCACTTCAAACTTAGTGGCGACGACGACGGCGGACTAGGCCGAAGAGGGCCATGCCTGCAATCGCAACGGTTGAGGCTGGCTCAGGCACATCTGCCTTATCAGCCGTATCCACCAACCCTTTTACCGCAATCACCACGTCGTTATAGTCGCGATCGCCACCCCCAGTGATGTCTTCAAAGCCAATCACCATATATTCACCGGAGCGGTAGGCCGTAACATGCTGCAAATCGTCTGGATTGAAAGTGATGTCCGTTGCGGCATCCGTCCCAAAGACATCGCCTTGAGGATTTTGCAAGAAGAAATTCAACCGAGTTTCTCCTTCAAATTGGCCTAAGTTGACACCTTCTCCTAACGATAGCGGGCCATTAGCCTCGCTCAAAATACTATATGGAGACGCCACATCATCCCAGATGCTGGTCAGATCAGAAATATCATTTGGGGCTAATGGGTCACGAGCTTCGGTGTCGTAGAAGAACTTGTTTCGGTAGCCTGCGCCTTCATTAATAAAGAACACCTCAACCGGATCAACACCCGCTAGCCAGGTAAGCTCATTGAGATCTAAAACCTCTAAATCCTCTTTACCTAGGCCAAAGCGCTCTGTATTAATGCCCTCATTAAAACGATTCCAAAGCTCATAATTTAGGCCCTCTTTATTGCCCAGCTGATCGTAATATTCTTGCTCACTTGAAATTGTGTACGCACTGGCTATGCCAGCCGATGAGATCATTGCCGTTATTGAAGCTGTACAGATGATGCCTATCTTTAGAAAACCTGTTTTCATAATCCTGTTGCCCTATCCTGAAAGTCACGATTGATCCGAAGCTAAATAGCAGAATCATCACTTGAAATTACAACCTAATCAAAGCAAATTTGAAGCTTTAGAACGCCGGTATTCATCTGGATCTTTTTAGTAAAGTTTTGACGAAGCATGGGAGCTTTTATTGATTTGCTTTTTCAAGTCAGGTGCTTTCTTTGAAAGCATAAATACGGTCTTTTGAGTCCAGGATTTTACGGACCTTGCTTCGGTCGCTAACTTGAGTTTTTGCGGACGGTAGTGACCTGACCCAAGCTGGATAAGGATTCTAGAAAAGGTCTGACATCTCCCCCAAGTCTGTTGACTTTGGGGTAATTACGGGTGATCGAGACTGAAGCAAACCCTTTACAATAGAGCAATCTTGTTTCAGCAATACTAGACGTTCTCTCAAACCCACGTTTTCTCAGCCCTATGTTTGAAGCCCTTTCCGAACGATTTGAGTCCGCCTGGAAAACCTTGCGCGGTCAGGACAAAATTTCTGAGTCAAACGTGAAGGAGGCGCTTCGAGAAGTGCGGCGAGCCCTGCTAGAGGCAGACGCGAATCTCAACGTCGTCAAAGATTTTGTCGCAGAAGTGGGCGAAAAAGCTTTAGGTGCGGAGGTTGTGGCCGGAGTGCGCCCCGACCAGCAGTTCATCAAGATTGTCTATGACGAACTGGTTGCCGTGATGGGGGATGAGAATGTGCCCCTGGCCAGTGCGGACCCAGGACCCACGGTGGTGCTCATGGCGGGTCTGCAGGGGACGGGTAAAACCACCGCCTCAGCGAAGCTGGCTCTGCATTTACGCAAGCAAAACCGCTCTGCCATGTTGGTGGCTACAGATGTTTACCGTCCGGCGGCTGTCGATCAGCTAATCACCCTTGGTAAGCAAATCGATGTGCCGGTGTTTGAGATGGGCACCGATGCCAACCCGGTCGACATTGCCCGCCAGGGGATTGCCAAAGCCAAAGCAGACAATATTGATACGGTGATCGTCGATACGGCGGGCCGGTTACAGATTGACGAAGACATGATGGGCGAGCTGGCCCAGGTCAAAGATACGATTAAACCGAACGAAGTGCTGCTGGTCGTGGATGCCATGACTGGCCAAGAGGCAGCCAACCTGACCCAAACATTCCACGAGCAGATTGGCATTACCGGGGCTATCCTCACCAAGATGGATGGCGACTCCCGTGGCGGTGCAGCCCTTTCAGTGCGGCGGATTTCGGGCAAGCCGATCAAATTTATCGGGGTCGGTGAAAAGGTCGAAGCCCTACAGCCTTTTTACCCCGACCGGATGGCCTCACGGATTTTGGGTATGGGGGATGTGCTTACCCTGGTCGAAAAAGCACAAGAAGAAGTGGATCTGGCTGACGCCGAACAGCTGCAAGCCAAGATTATGGAAGCGCGGTTTGATTTTAATGATTTTCTAAAACAAACTCGCTTGATGAAGAATATGGGATCCCTGGCGGGTATTATGAAGCTGATCCCAGGGATGTCTAATAAACTCTCTGCCGATCAGCTGCAGCAGGGTGAGGCCCAGCTTAAACGATCTGAAGCCATGATCAACTCCATGACCATGGCCGAGCGCCAAGATCCTGACCTGCTGGCCAATGCTCCCAGCCGCCGTCGCCGCATTGCTAGAGGTGCAGGCTTTCAAGAGCGCGATGTGAGCAAGCTGGTTAGCGATTTCCAAAGGATGCGCTCGATGATGCAGCAAATGGGGCAGGGGGGTGGCATGCCCGGCATGGGCGGGTTCCCTGGTATGGGCGGTGGGTTTCCTGGTATGGGCGGGATGCCCGGCATGGGGGGCGGTGGGCCGCAACCCGGCTGGCGTGGGCATGGCCAAGGGTCTAGGAAAAAGAAAAAGAAGCACAAAAAGAAGAAGGGATTTGGGTCCCTATAGGAACACGATGAAAAAGTATTTGAGCTATGGTTTGATGGTTGCTGGGGTTTGGCTGGGGCTGGGGACAGCTAGCCATGCGATTCCAGGTCAATCAGTGGATGATGTTGAAACCTGGATGAAAGCCCATCCCACCCTACGAGCTACTGCGCGGGAGCGTCTGCTGGTCAATCGTGTGGATACCCCTGCGCGTCGGTTTAGTTTTCAGGCAACGGTTTTCCCGGCGGGGGGGTATGCCAATACTAGCGACGAGCCACCCATTCTCAATGCCGACATTGATCGCAGCACTGTTCGTACTGAGAAATTTACGCTCATCGATATGGTCGACGGCGTCAGTATTGAACGTCTCGAAGAGTCGCTGCGTCTCATCTATGGGCCCGATGTTTATGCCGACTATCGGCGCGCACTGCCGGTTTATAGTTATCCCGCGTCATCCCCCTCGAGCCTGTTGCGCCCTGGTCGTGATTTGGTCCGGGGTGAATTGAGGGAAGGTGAAGATCTGGCTTACTGGCTGGAGCTCACTCCGAATCCAGATGGCACAGTGCATATTGGCACCATCAGTGTTTTGCTGAGAGAAGATTTGGGGAGTTTGCGATCGCGCCTGGGCGATAACGATACCCCCTAAGCATCGCCCTTATCCTTAGAAAGCCCGTTCTACGAGGAGTTGTTTAGTCGGCTACATCCTAAATCTTTCTCCCCCAAGGAGAAGGACTTTGATATTCGCTGCTGCTCTGGGAAAGATCTGAACAGTGCCTAAATCTGTCATCCCTAAACAGCCCTGGTTGGCTGTGAATTTATCCATGCTGATGCCCGGACTGGGGCAGTTCTACGGAGAACAGTGGACCAAGGGGATTTTGATTAGCCTAATTTTTGGGGGGCTGCTGGGTCGGGGTATCTGGTCTATTTTTGCCGCTGAGGGCATGACTACAGCTGGCTTTTGGCAATTGGGCATTGCGGCTGTGCTTTATGGCCTCAACCTGTGGGACGCTCATCATAGTCTTCAAAAAGCCGGCATTCGCCAACCAAATCCTGCTCATCCTCCAGCCAAAGCGCCCCCAAAAGATGCCTGGTACAGCTTATTTTTGTCACAGCTGCTGCCGGGGCTGGGTCATTTTTATTTGGATCAGGCGCTGCTGGGTGGCGTCTTTTTTGTGTTGGGTGTTGGGTTAGCTTATTGGGCCAATCGGGGTTTTCTGATGCTGATGCCAGTGGCCTACGGCATTTGGGCCGCGGCGGGTTATCATGCCTACCGTACGGCTCCTCGCCGAGTACGGTCAGCGCCATTACTCGTTGCCCTGATCGTCAGCGGTTTGTTTTTGACCCGCCTGGTGATTGGCTATGCCCCCACGCTGATTAATCGATCGGTGGTGCAGTGCATTGTACCGAGCGAGTCGATGTTGCCGACGTTGCAGGTTCGCGATCGCATCTTTGTCCGCCGTAACCCCTTCTATCGCCCCCAAACTGGCGATATTGTCGTCTTTTCTCCCCCACCCAAGGCCATTGCTGAGTTAGAGACCACCCCCAACACCCTTTTTGTTAAACGCATCGTGGGCCTTCCTGGTCAGCAAGTCCAAATCAGCGATGGGCAGATCTTTATTGACCAGCAGCCCCTGAGCGAACCCTATGGGGTCAACCCGGTCAGCTATACCTGGGGGCCAGAGGTGGTGTCTCCCAATGCCTATTTTGTCTTAGGCGACAATCGCGACGCCAGCGCAGACTCTCACGTTTGGGGCTTTTTACCCAAAACTGATATTCTTGGTAAGGCCTACAAGATTTACTGGCCGCCTGAGCGGGTGCGATCGTTATTGAAGTAATTTATTCGCCAGGGTTGCACACCTGGATTGCTCACCGGGCAACTTGGTGATGCCTGCTTTGAGCCCTTGCCCGAAGAGGAACTTCAGCAATGAGCATAAACTACTTCCTTGATATTCAAGCTAGGACAAAAGTAGACGTCGTTTGGCAAAGATTTCAACGTTCTGAACAATCGTGATGAAGATTATCTTGATTCATGGTTTAGGCCGCACACCTTTCTCTCTATTCTGGTTAGCCCGATATCTTCAAAGCCAGGGGTTTTCCACGCAACAATTTGGATATGCTCCTTTTGCTGAGACTTACAATCAAATTGTTCATCGATTTATCAATGTTCTCCAACAGCAGGCTCAACAAGGAGACTACAGCATTGTTGCCCATTCTCTGGGAAGTCTGATTACCCGCTCAGCTTTGGGATTTGCATCATCCATCCAGCTACCCAAGCATATTGTGATGCTCGGCCCACCCAATCAGCTACCTCGGTTGGCATCCTACGCATGGCGAGTACCGCCCTTTCGCTGGTTTACTAGGGAATGTGGTTTTAATCTGGCAAGTTCAGCCTTTTTTGAACAGCTACCATCCCCACCCGCTTCTTACACTATCATCGCAGGGACAAAAGGCCTCTGCGGTGTGTTGAGCCCATTTGGTGATGACATCAATGACGGTATTGTTGCGCTACAAGAAACCCGAATCACTGACACCGATTATGTGATTGAGCTACCCGTAATCCACACCTTCATGATGAATAATCAAGCGGTTAAACAGCAGGTCGTAAAGGCGCTTTCCTCAGTTCTGTAAACTTTGCTGAGACAACAATGGTGAGAGATGGTAGTAAGTCAGGTATAGTCGGCTGATTAGACTTGAGGCATCAAGTGCCCTCTCGGATGCAGTGAAATGAGGGTAGAGATGTGTGCGGAGATGGTTCTTAAAAGCTGCTTGATAAAGGTTAGTCAATAGTCTCCAGAATGCAAGGGGTAGCACTCAGGTTACACGCTATGCATTTGGGTTGACCGATAACCATCGCATCATTTGTGCTTTGGTTAAGTTACTACCACATATCGGGGTTGCAATCACTTGGTTTATAAACCTGTCTTTATAAGCCATAGCAGCGGCGAAACCAACTGCCCCGGCAGGCTCCACCACGATGCCGCATAGCTGATAGAGCAGTTTCATCGCTGACAAAGTTGCCTCATCGGAAACCTGCACCATATCATCCACCGTGGATGCCATCACCTGAAGGGCTTCAGGGACGGGGGTCCGCACAGCGATGCCGTCTGAGATGGTCTCAGCTGTCTCAGTCAAGATAATCTGACCCGCGCGCCACGACAGATCCATTGACGGTGCACCCGCTGCTACCACGCCAATGATTTGAGTTGCAGGGTGATTTGCCTTAAACCATGTGCTGATGCCGTTAATGAGTGCGCCATTCCCCACAGGAATTAGCACCGTATTAATTGACTCGGGATAGTGACTCAGCTCCAGCCCTATCGTCCCCGCTCCAATGGCAACCTCGATATCGCGTCCATCCTCCACAAAGATATGCCCCTCCGTAAAGGCATAGGCTCTAGCAGCTGCTTTAGCTGCGTCAAAATCGGCACCGTCTAGCTTGACCTCAGCCCCTAATTGTTTCATTCGCTCAAGTTTTAGGGGGTTGGCGTTTGCTGCCGCGAAAATGGTAAGCGGAATATTGTGTTTGCGGCAGGCATAGGCCATTCCCTGACCAAAGTTACCCGCTGAGGCGCAAACCAACGGAGAGGCAGGGGCACGCTGCTTGACGAAATAATCAGTGCCACGACCCTTGAAGCAGCGAATCGGATTGAGCGTTTCGACTTTGAGGAGTAGCCGAGTGCCCAAAACATCATTCAGCGGATCGAGCTCAAATTGAGGGCTGTTGAGAAAAACAGGATCGATAATGTCAAAGGCTTGTCGAATCGACGTTTGAGATAGGCTGAGCTCAGACATTGGTAGCCCCCTTCCAGTCATATTCCATATAGGTGGCGGTCTCTAACGCGTCAGCCTGACCCAGGAGTTTGGCAACCAGATAGAAGGCCGCATCAATACCTGCAGAAATCCCCCCAGAGAAGATAATCTGGCCGCTGTCAACAACCCGTTTATCTGCTCGAATATCTGTACTGGGCGAGATCTTGCGCAGCTCGTCAAAAGCCCCGTGGTGGGTCGTGGCGGCGATATTCTCTGCTAAACCTGCCTTTGCCAGGATCAGTGCCCCTGTACAAACAGACAATTAGAATCGCTACGTTGCGCTGTTTCATTAGAGTTATTTTTCTCCTCAACTACATTTAAGACTTGAGCGATCATAGTCGGTAAACGCCTGTTGGCTACGTAAAGCAAAAGACTTTGTATTGCTTGCTTTGGAGACAGCAAGGATGCCATCTAAATGGTCAACCTCATGCTGTAATAACTCAGACAAACCACCTTCAAGATTCAGGCTTTGCTCTTGCCAGGCCATATCGCGGTAAACAATCCGGCAAGACTGATGCCGCTGTACTCTGACCAGGAGCTCTGGAAAACTCATACAGTCATCCCAAACCTCAAACATCTTCTTACTCTTGTCTTCCAAGCGCGGATTGATAAACACCACAGGGGTATCGATGTACAGATAAATGAGCCGCTTCATGACTCCGATTTGAGGAGCTGACATGGCACGCCCGGCTCCCCACTTTTGGCGAAATGCCATCAGGGTATCGTGCAGATCCGTTACAACAGGTTGGAGTGACGCGATCTCTTGCTCATTCACCCCTGGGCTGACCTCATAAAGTTGAGGGTTGCCTAATAGAAGTATGTCGCGAACGGTCATAATGATGGCTCCTCTGAAACTCTCAATCTTTCTATAGAAGCCTCCCAATTGTCAGCAAGGGCCTGGTTCGCAGCTTCAAAATCTTTGGCTTTCAGGGCTGCTATCAGCCTTTGATGTTCTTCAAAGGACGCTAACAGTAAGTCAGCGTCATTAAAGTAGGCCAATTCAATCCGTTTGTATTTGGTTTTTAGCTGATCGAGTAGGGTGCTGAGTTCAGCATTGTCAGCGGCTTCAACAAATACCTGGTGAAATGCTTCATCTGCCTGTGCTGCCCGATGGGAGTTGTTGCTTTTTAAGGCTGCTTTGAGTTGCTTATTAGCAGTTTGCATTTGCCGAATCTGCTGCGTTGCCAGTTTGGGACAGGCCAATGTTAGAGCCAGTTCTTCTAATGTTTGGATAATGGGATAAATATTTTCGGCCTCTTTGAGGGTGATGGGGGCAACCCGCGTCCATCGATTGGCCGCAGTTTCGACTAAGCCCTCGTCCTCTAGCCTGCGCAGGGCTTCTCTCACCGGGGTGCGGCTAATGCCTAACTGTGTGGCCAGCTCTTTGTCTTTAAGCTTCTCGCCGGGTTCAAGCTCACCGCCGACAATCCACTCACGTAGAGACTCATAAACATCATCACGGATGAACGTGCGGTTGAATACCTCGGTTTGTGGGATAGGCATGGTTGGAGCAACAAAGCATCGTATAATTGATATGTAATATATCAGTTTTGCAAATTTGGGGCAATACTCAGGATGTTTATGAGTAGACGCGGAGAGAACTAACGATGCCTATTCCTCAAGCGTGAGTTCGCGGAGCAAGGTAATGGGAATCTCAGGTTGGCTGAGGGCCGCAGTGTAGGAAGGGTCTAAATATTGACGGTAGGTGACATCCTCAGTTAGATGGGTTTTGAGAAAGGCAAGGCTGATTGCTTTGATGTAGCGCTGCGCTAATTCAGGATCGGGGCCGATGATTCTCTCAGGTAGCGCCATTGAGGCTTCAGCCGCTTGCGGATCGTGGATAGCCGAAAAGTGGGTGCCGCCCTCCATTAATAATAAGTAGCGATTGGGAGAGGTCATCCAGGTAAAGGGACGAATTTGTTCTGCCAGGGCTGGGGTAACGGTGTCGGCACTGCCTGAGACAATCAAGGTGGGGATCTGGATATTGGCCATGCCGGTTGGGCCAAAGACTGCGCTATCGAGGGGGTTAAGTGCGATCGCAACCTTTACCCGACTATCTTGCAAAGTCGGCAAC
>JBCBQD010000096.1:0-19081 GCA_039820425.1 Cyanobacteria bacterium J06635_1 | reverse complement strand
CATAAAGAAAGACACTAGGCGTGTACATCTCATAGCAAACGAGACACCTAGTGCCAGCAGCAATCTACCCCAAACAAGTGGAACTGTATATGGAATCAAAAGGAAAAGGACTGACGCAGCAGACTGCGTCAGCCAAAGCAGGTATCTCGGAACGCACAGCGCGGCGGATCGAGAGTGGCACCCATCGCCCTCACCGAGGTCGGCCTCGGGACTGGAAAACCCGGCGGGATCCGCTCGATGGATTATGGGAAAGCGAACTGCGCCCGATGTTAGAAGCCGAACCGCGCCTGGAAGCAATGACCTTATTTGAGGTACATCTATCGGCAAATAATATCGGCAAACAAGTAGACAGCTATGGATAAACTTGCTCAGGTATGCTGCTCATTCGTCAGGTAGGTGTCTCGCCTGCCTGCTTCAAGGGCGGCTAAGATGACCGCCTTACAGGAGTTCCGGTCGTTATGAGATGGTCGGTTACGATAGTAGGTAAGTAAACCTGGATGGTAGGCCAATGCCGTTGCCTTTCCCTGGAATGAATCTTTATTTAGAATCCCTTGCCCTTTGGTCGGAGGTGTACTCCTGGTTAATTGTAGAATTAGCAAGACTGCTCAATTATCAGTCAGCCGCTTTAGATTTGACAATTGATTCGTAGCAAATAGACTGAGCTACTCAGGCTTCATTTTTGCGGCGCTGATCATCCCTAAGACAACCAAAATAATCCCCGCCCCCTGGATTGAGGTGGGGGTTTCTCCGAGCAGGGGGATCGCGATTAAAGTGGTTAACACCGGAACCAGTGGGCTAAATAGAGCCGTGAGCTGTGCACCTAAACATTGAACGGCATAGGTTACCCAGTAAATGGTGCCAATGGACATAACAATACCCTGGAAAATGGCTTGCAATAAAATGTGTGCGATCGCAACAGACTCGAACCCACTATACGAGAAGAGTAAATATGGAGGAATATACAGTAAAGAGATCACCGATACGATAGCCGCGCTCTGTAATGGTCTGAGGTTCCATAGCTTAGTCCATAAGGTGAATAAGCCCCAGCTGATGCCAGAGCCGAGCAACAAGAGATCTCCAAACAATACTGACCCTTGTAAAGAGAATGAAGAAGCGGTTACAAAGACAACCCCAAGTGTAATAGACAGCAATGAGATCAGCCTTTTCAGAGAGAATGATTGCAGCCCTAAAAACACCATGCCGATAAAAACGACCGACGGTACGATGCCAGGATTCAAAACTGCACCGTGTGATGCGGGCGCAAAACTGAGGCCGAATAAGAAAAGGACCATGTAAGGGGAGCCTGCCAAACAAGCCAGGAGAAGCGCCTTTGGCCATCCTAGACCACCCAGATCCCTGAGGCCTAAACGGCAAAAGGAGGGCAGCATAATCAACCCAGCGACAGAAAAGCGCAGGGCAGTTAAATCCATCGAATTTAAACCATTGAGGATACTATATCGGGCAGCTACAAAGTTAGCGGCATAGATCACCATAACCATCAAGATCGCGATCACCCCTGGAAGAAATCTGTTTTGTCTAGGCATGTTTGGATTATCCTTGCTCTGGACTTACCTAACTGATCGTTTGATAGGGCTTCTATTCTTTTGACAGGCTAACCTTCACGAAAAAACTGATCCCAAATCCAATATCCCAAAACGACCAGGGCGGCAACCCGCACGGTCAAGCTAAACCACGAAAGCTTCAATTTTGCAGATCTGCGCTCAGCCGGAAAGGGCAGCTCAGAGGCCCAAAAACGACCAGGGTTCAGACCAAATTGGTAAATCTTGCCATGGGCTTTAATTCGCAGCACATAGCCGGGGATAAACATTTGCCGCGTTCTAAACAGGACTGCCTCTTCGACATCGGCGTATGGGATATTCCAGTTACCACACTCTAGCCGGTCATCATAGATTTGCAACAGGCCACGCCGAGACACTACCCAGTTTAACGAGCGCCGAATATCGTTGCCTTCAGCAGTCGTCGCTTTTGTCATGCATCGATGCAGTAACTCTGACATGATCAGCTATTGAGATTGTCCGACGACTTCATAGTGGATGACGGTTGGCTCAAACTCAAGCAAAAAGTCCTGATCTTCGGGATAGTATTTTGCGACTTCGATATCTTGCCCCGCAAAGCCCTGAATAACGGCCAGACTCTCCCATTTCGAAAGCGTGATGAAGTGGGTAATATCGCCCTCGCGCCGCTCAAGAATGTAAACGCCAACATTGCCCTCAACCGATTGATAGTCGGGAATCGCTCGGGCATTTAGAAACGCTCGGTAGGCTTTAGCTTTAGCCGTGGGGACTTTGCCATGCCACATTCTGACAATCATAAATGTCTCCAATCGTAGCGACCTCACGATCATAGACACTGCTATCTACAGGTGTGAGTCTTTAGGCTTGCAAAGATTTTTGAGGGCGTTTATGCCTGCAACACCCGGCCAGGGCAGCTACCAGACCCAATCCTAACCAAAGTCTGGGCTCTGGTACGTCTGCCATGGCAACCGCTCCTGTCACCGTACTGGAGCGTGGCACAAAGATATCTGACGAACCTGGCTGTACATCAATATCGACGCTCAGCAAATCTAGGACCTCTGCCAGCTGATAGTCAAACCCAAACACAGTGGGGATCGGTTCGCTCAGCAAATCGGTGACTAGGTTTTTGTTGAGAATCTCCCAGAAGTCTGTTTCGTTGGGGTAATCCAGTAAAAATGTATTGATGAAATTGTAAATTTGCAAAAACTCGGGGTATTCAAATGGGTCGTCAATGCCGATGCCGTCTACATAGTCATAGTTCACCAAAAGGTCAATGACGCTCTGGCCCTGGTGCTCGATGGCGTAGTTTTCAAAGGCAAAGGCCCAACTCTCATCCAGGTCAATTGTGTCTCCAGGGGTGCCGGTTACCTGACTTGAGCGGGGTACGTCAATATTTGAGGAACCGGCCTGCACATCAATATCGACCGTGAGTTCGTCTAGAACCTCTGCTAGCTCGTAATCAAACCCAAACACCGTGGGGATCGGCTCACTGAGCAAGTCTGTGACCAGGTTTTTGTTGAGAATTTCCCAGAAGTCGGTTTCATTGGGGTAGTCTGTCAAAAAAGTCTCAATGAAGTTGAAAATCTGCAAAAACTCAGGGTATTCAAACGGATCGTTGACACCAATGCCGTCTATATAGTCATAGCTCACCAAAAGGTCAATGATGCTCTGGCCTTGATGCTCGATATTGTAATCTTCGAAGGCAAAGCGCCAGCTTTCATCCAGGTCGATTTTGTCACCTGGGGTGCCGGTCACCGTACTAGAGCGGGGCACATCAATGTCAGAAGAGCCCGGCTGCACATCGATATTGACCGTCAGCTCATCTAAAACCTCCGCCAACTCATAGTCAAATCCGAAAACGGTGGGGATCGGTTCGCTCAACAATTCTGTGACCAGGTTTTTGTTGAGAATCTCCCAGAAGTCGGTCTCATTGGGGTAGTCCGTCAAGAACCCATCGACATAGTTGAAAATTTGCAGAAATTCAGGATATTCAAACGGATCGTCCTCTCCGATGCCGTCTACGTAGTCGTAGCTGACGGTGAGATCAATTTCGCCCTGACCCTGGTGCTCAATGGCGTAGTCTTCAAAGGCAAAGGACCAGCTTTCATCCAGGTCAATCAATGGGCCGGGGGTGCCCATGACGGTGCTCGTGCGCGGCACAAAAATATCTGATGACCCAGCGGCGACGGCAATATCCACCGTCAACGACTCCAACACGTCGCTCAGCTGATAGTCAAACCCAAACACCGTTGGGATCGGTTCGCTCAGCAGATCGGTGACCAGATTTTTGTTCAGGATTTCCCAAAAGTCGGTTTCATTGGGATAGTTGACTAGAAAATCGTCGATAAAGTTGTAAATTTGCAGAAACTCGGGGTATTCAAACGGGTCGTCACTGCCGATGCCGTCTACATAGTCGTAGCTAACGGTGATGTCCACCAGGCTCTGACCCTGGTGCTCAATGGCGTAGTCTTCCAAGGCAAAGGACCAGCTTTCATCGAGATCGACTGCCCCAGGGCTAAAGCTGGCGGCTTGCGCGGTTTGAGAGGGTGCGATTCTCCAAGGGAGAGGTTCCGCCAATGCAACCCCACCCAAGGTTATCAATCCCCCCAAAAATTTTGGACCCCAGAATCTGAAAGCGGCTCTTAGCATGGAAGATTCTCTTAGCCGTGGACTACCCTTAACAAAATGCGATGAAGTCTCAAAGTGCTGATGTATTCTCTGGTACAGGTCGATCTAACTCCAGGACACCTTTACCAAGACTTCATATACTTTGGAAAACCCCTTTGTCCAGAGTCTCTACTCGTTTAATAGCCTAAAATTGATGCAATATAGGCTCGGCGGTCTTGTGCTGAGCACCCATCACGCGGCAAGTAACTCGGAATGATCAGGCTGACAGGTTATCAGGTCGTCGAACTCATCTACAGCGGCTCTAAAACGCTAATTTATCGTGGGCATCGTCTGTCTGATCGCCAGCCTGTTTTGATCAAGCTGCTCAAGGCAGAATACCCCTCTTTTTCTGAGCTGGTCAGGTTTCGGAATCAGTACACCATCGCCCTGGCGCTTAACCTGCCAGGGATAGTGCAGCCCCTGGCTCTCGAAAATTATCGTAACCAATACGCTCTGGTGATGCCGGATGAAGGATATGTGGCTTTATCCTCACTGCCATCGTTTTCGAAGCCATCCCTTGCGATCGCAGCATTTTTTCCCATTGCGATTCAGCTAACTCAGATCTTGCAGGGGCTGCATCGACATCGAGTCATTCACAAAGATATCAAGCCTCAAAATATTCTGATTCATCCCGAGACGCAGCACGTCAAGCTGATCGATTTCAGCCTCTCTTCACTTTTACCAAAAGAAAACCCCGTGTTGCAGAGCCCTAATGTGCTCGAAGGGACGCTCGCTTACCTGGCCCCTGAACAAACTGGGCGGATGAATCGCGGTATCGACTACCGCACCGATTTCTATGCGTTAGGTGTCACCTTCTATGAGCTACTGACGGGGCAGCTACCGTTTCAGTCCCCTGACCCGATGGAACTGGTGCATTGCCATATTGCCCAGCAGCCACTGTCCCCATCAGTGGTCAATGCGGCTATTCCCGAGGGCTTAAAAGACTTGACCCTTAAGCTGATGGCTAAGACGGCTGAAGACCGCTATCAGAGTGCCTTTGGCCTTCGGCATGATCTGGAGCACTGTCAGCAAAACTGGCAAACCCAGGGCGATATTCCGGCCTTTGTCTTAGGAAAGCAGGATATTTGCGATCGCTTCACTATCCCCGAAAAGCTCTATGGCAGAGAGCGTGAGATATCAATTCTCCTGTCCGCCTTTGACCGCATTGCCACCCCCCCACTCCCCTCAGCCCCTACCAGCCAAACCAGCGAACTCATGCTCGTCGCAGGCTTCTCCGGTATTGGCAAAACCGCCCTGGTCAACGAAGTTCATAAGCCTATTGTGCGTCAGCGGGGCTATTTCATTAAAGGCAAATTTGATCAATACCAGCGCAATATCCCCTTTTCTGCCTTTGTGCAGGCGCTGCGCGATTTGATGCGACAGCTGCTGACAGAGCCCACTGCAACGGTCCAAGCTTGGAAAACCGCCATCTTGACTGCCTTGAATGAAAACGGGCAAGTCTTGATTGACGTGATTCCTGAATTAGAGTTGGTGATTGGCCCCCAACCCGCTGCCCCTGAACTCTCAGGCACAGCGGCTCAAAACCGATTCAATCTGTTGTTTCAAAGATTTATTCAAGTCTTTACGACCGAGGCTCACCCCCTGGTGATTTTCCTGGATGATTTGCAATGGGCAGATTTAGCTTCGCTCAAGCTGATTCAGCTGTTGATCGCAGAGACAGAGACAGCCTATCTACTCATGATTGGCGCTTATCGAGATAACGAAGTCTATCCCGCCCATCCTCTGATGTTAACCCTGGAGGAGATTCATAAAACCCAGGCAAGGGTCAACCAGATCACCCTGGCTCCCCTCGCGCAAGCCTCTCTGAATGAACTGGTGGCCGATACCCTCAGTTGTTCTTTAGCACAAGCAAATCTCTTAACTGATCTGGTCTTTCAAAAGACGGGGGGAAATCCTTTCTTTGCGACCCAATTTCTCAAGTCTCTGTATCAGGATGGTCTGATCTCGTTTGACTATCCTCAACTGATGGCGTCGGCTGAGCCGCCTACCCCCCTCGATCCCACCTTAGTAGGGGAGGAGGAAAGCGTCGAAATTGGAGGGCGCGGGTGGCAATGTGATATTGCGCAGGTGAGAGCCCTGGCAGCGAGTAAGGATGTCGTTGAGTTCATGGCGACCCGGCTACAGCGGTTATCTCCCCAGACCCAAACCATCCTTAAGCTGGCGGCCTGTATTGGTAATCAATTTGACCTGACAACCCTCGCCATTGTTTATGAACAAACCCCACCTGAAACCGCCACCGATCTTTGGGAGGCACTGCAGGAGGGATTGGTTTTGCCCCAGAGCGAGGTTTATAAGTTTTATCTTGAGCCGACCGGGCAGGAGGTAGGGGAGATAAGGCAGGAAAAGGGTGCTAGCGTTAACCATGCCCACGCGGCTACAGGGGGAAAGGCGACCCTCCCCACCTCCCCACTCTTCTACAAGTTTCTCCACGATCGCGTTCAACAAGCGGCCTACACCCTCATCCCAGATGCCGAAAAGCAGGCTACCCACCTAACGATTGGCCGACTGCTGCTCAAGAATACAGCCCAAGCCGATATTGAAGAGCGCATTTTCGAGATTGTGAATCAGTTGAATATGGGCGCGGCCCTAATGAGCGATCGCTCAGAAAAAGAAGCCCTGGCCCAGCTCAATCTGATTGCCGGGCGCAAAGCGAAACTGTCCACTGCCTATGCTGCTGCGGTTAATTATTTGGCTGCTGGCCTGGCGGGAATAGATGGCTGGCAGCGTGGGTATTCATTGGCCCTGGCTTTACATGAAGAGGCCGCAGAGGCCGCCTATCTCAACGGTGACTTTGAGCAGATGTCTCAGTGGCTGGTGGCTATTTTTGAAAATGCGGCCAATCTGTTGGACACTGTGAAAGCTTACGAAGTCCAAATTCAAGCTTATGTGGCACAGGATAGACCGGTCGATGCGGTCAAGACGGCGCTAGATATTCTCAAAAAGCTAGGGATCAGGTTGTCTGAGCAACCCAGTCAGTATGCCGTTTCGTTTGCGATTTGGCGAACTCAGCGGGCGCTGGCAGGCAGACATGTCGAGGATTTGGCGGATCTGCCAACCATGACCGAGCCCACCCAACTTGCGGCCATGCGGATTTTGGCGAGTGTCATCTCACCGGCTTCTTTTTTTTCACCCCGACTCTTTTTGTTGTTCTCACTTAAGGCACTTAATCTCTCTTTAAGATATGGCAATGTCGATGTCTCTGCCTATGCCTACGGCACCTACGGGCAAATTTTATGTGGTTTGGTGGGCGACATTGATCAGGGATATCGGTTTGGCCAGCTGGCATTGAATCTGGTGTCCAAGTTAAATGCGACAAAGTTTAAGGCTAAGGTTTTGATGCTAGTCAATGATTTTGTGGTGCATTGGCAAGCCCATGTTAGAGAAACCTTGCCGCCCTTTATCGAGGCATATCAAAGCGGTCTAGAAACTGGCGATCTGGAATTTGCCGCACGTTCGGCCATGGTCTATGGCTATCACTCCTATTTTATGGGACGAGAGTTGGTTAACTTAGAGCGCGAGTTCAGAAAATACACGACAGCCATTCGTGAAATGAAACAAACTAAGTTTGTATACATGAATGAGCGATTTCGTCAGATTACCTTAAATCTACTGGGGCAAGCGGAAGATCCCTGTCGATTGGTCGGTGAGGCCTATGATGAAGATCAATTATTGCCGCTCCACATCAAAGCGAACGATGGCAATGCGATTTTTAATGTCTATTTTCATAAGGCTGTGCTCTGCTATGTGTTTGGGGACTATGCCCAGGCGTCTGCTAATATTGCCCAGGCCAAAAAACGTTTGGGGACGACAGTGGGCCTGTTGTTGGCACCCCTCTTTCATTTTTACGAGTCACTGATTGGGTTGGCGATCTTCTCCTCAGTTACCAGGCGGGAGCAGTCGCGCATTTTACGCCAGGTTAAGGCTAACCAGCGGAAAATGAAGCAGTGGGCACACCACGCGCCGATGAATCATCTGCATAAGTTCTACTTGGTGGAATCTGAACGTCAGCGGGTCTTGGGGGAGGGGGATGCGATCGCAGTCTACGATCGTGCCATTGCCCTGGCAGAAGAACACGGGTACATCAATGAAGCAGCCTTAGCCAATGAGCTAGCTGCCAAGTTCTGTTTAGAACAAGGCAAAGCAAAATTTGCTCAAGTTTATCTAACGGATGCCTACTACCGCTACGCCCGCTGGGGAGCTAAGGCCAAAGTTGAGGCCCTGGAAGCCAAATATCCCCAGATGTTGGCGGCTATCTTGAGTAGTCAAGAGGCGGCCTTGTCCTCGACCCTCGAGCTACGCCGGTCAGATGAGCCCATCGCCCTGGCGGCGACCGTCACTGAGCTTTTGCCAGAGGCCCTCGATCTGGCCGCTGTGTTGAAAGCCTCTCAAGTGCTGTCAGGCGAGATTCGGATTGAGCAACTGATCTCAACCCTGATGACCGTTGCGATTGAGAATGCGGGGGCAGATAAAGGGGTACTGCTCCTGCCCCAGAACGAGACGTGGTTGATTCAGGCAGAAGTCGTCAAAGCGAGAACTCAATCAGGGCCGTTACAGGTGGACTCTCTTCTGCAATCTATTCCGCTTGAATCTTGCTCAGAGGTGCCTGCTACGCTGATTAACTATGTGGGTAGGACACAAGCCCCCATCTCTATCCTAGATGCTGCGTGTGATGCTACTCTGGCGGCGGATCCCTACATCACGCAGCAGCAGCCTAAATCTGTGTTGTGTACTCCCATTCTTAGTCAAGGGCATTTAGTGGGCATTTTGTATCTAGAAAACAACCTGTTACCGGGTGTCTTTACCCGCGATCGTCTGGAAATTCTTGAACTACTGATGGGCCAGGCGGCAATCTCATTGGAAAATGCCCAGCTCTATGAGCAGCTCAAGGACTATTCACGCACCCTGGAGTCTCGCATTGAATCGAGAACCCGAGAACTGCGACAGGAAGCTCAGGAACGAGAACGGGCGTTTCGAGAACTGCAACAGGCCCAGTTTGCCCTCCAACAAAAGATTCAGCGGGTGTTGTTGGTCGAGCAAATTACCCAGGCCATTCGCCAAAATTTAGACCCCCAAAGTCTGTTTCAAACAGCGGTGAATCAAATTGGCAGGGCGTTTAAGGTACATCGCTGCCACATCCATAGCTACGTGGTTGACCCAGAGCCCCATATCAATATTGTGGCAGAATACCTCGTCCCCGGCGGTGACTCCATGCTGGGGGCAGAGCTGCCCATCGCAGGCAACCCCCATGCTCAGAAGGTACTTGCCCAAGATAAGGCCCTGTCCTCTCCCAACATCTATACTGAACCGCTGCTATATGATGTGATCCCAGACGAACGCCCGGTTCATCTAAAGTCCATGTTGGCCATTCGCACCTCCTATCAAGGGGAACCCAACGGGGCTGTCGTTTTGCAGCAGAGCGGCCCCCTCCTCTCTCGACAAGACTATCTCGCTGGGCAATTTTCTGAAGAGACTGACTATTTCCGGCCATGGACAGCGGATGAAATAGAGCTGCTAGAAGCCGTCGCTGCCCAGCTGGGGATTGCCCGTGCCCAGGCAGAGCTCCTGGCGCAAGAGACCCTGCGACGACGGGAACTAGAAACCGCCAAACAGAATGCAGATGTCGCTAACCGTGCCAAAAGCCAGTTTCTTGCCAACATGAGCCATGAACTGCGCACACCGCTGAATGCCATTCTCGGCTTTACCCAGCTCATGAATCGCGATATCACTTTGAGCACAACTCACCAGGACCATCTCCAAATTATTGGCCGCAGCGGTGAGCATCTGTTAAATCTCATCAATGATGTGCTGGAGTTCTCCAAGATTGAGGCCGGACGACTGACCTTCTCCGACAATTCCTTCGACCTCTTCGAGCTGCTCAATGCCCTGGAAGAAATGTTCCAGCTCAAAGCTGCCTCAAAACGCCTGCAGCTTAGCTTTGAAAAGTCCCCCGATCTACCGCGATATATCAAAACTGATGAAGGCAAACTGCGTCAGGTTTTGATTAACTTGCTGAGCAATGCGATTAAGTTTACGCCGGAGGGGTGGGTGACGCTAAGGGTCAGGGGACAGGAGGGGAAGGTAGAGGGTAGAGAGAATTGGGTAGAGGGTAAGACTGATTCTACCCACCACCCACTACCCACCACTCACTACCCTCTACCCATCACCCTACACTTCGAAGTCGAAGACACTGGCCCTGGCATCCAACTGGATGAAATCGATCAGCTCTTTGATGCGTTTGTCCAAACAGAGCCTGGCCGTCAATCTCAGGAGGGCACAGGATTAGGCTTGCCGATCAGCCGTGAGTTTGTGCGTTTGATGGGCGGTGATATTGTGGCGCGGAATGTCTCTAATAGGGCATCCAGCTCGGGGGCACTGTTCCTGTTTACGATTCAGGCGCAGGTGGTTGAGCCGGTAGGAGGGGCTAGTCCTGCGCTGACCCGACAGGTGATTGCCCTGGCTCCTAACCAACCGACCTATCGTCTGTTAGTGGTTGAGGACCAATGGACCAATCGTCAGCTGTTGGTAGAGTTGTTAACGCCTTTAGGGTTTGAGGTGCGGGAGGCCGAGAATGGAGAGGTTGCGATCGCACTCTGCAAAACCTGGCAGCCCCACCTGATCTGGATGGATATGCGCATGCCTGTGATGGATGGATATGAAGCCACGAAGCGGATTAAGGCAGGGGAGCAGGGGAGCAGCCTCCTCACCCTCACTCTGAGAGACGGGCAAAGCCCTACACCCCCTCACCCTTCGCCTTTCCCCATTCGCCCTTCCCCTATTATCATTGCCCTCACCGCCAGTGCGTTCGAAGAAGATCGCACCGCTATTCTCGCAGCGGGCTGTGATGATTTTGTGCGTAAACCTTTGCAAGCGTCGGTTATTTTCGAAAAGATTGCTCAGCATTTGGGCGTGCAGTACATCTATGCAGAAAACGATCAGCTGTTCAATCCCCAGCAGCTGACCGGCACAGCACTGCAGGCAGATAGTTTATCGGTGATGCCCGATGAGTGGATCAAGCAACTCCACCAAGCCGCTGTGCGGGTCGATGCAGATGTCATCTTCCAACTGGTCGCACAAATTCCGGCGGATCAGGCTGCGTTGGCGGATGTCCTATCTGATTTAACCCATCGTTTTTGTTTTGATGAAATTGTTGACCTGATTCAGGACATTGCCCAGTGATCTGTATGGGGCAGTTGACAGAAGCTATTTTGCCTCCATCCAATTTTTGCCTGCATTGGCTTCAACCTTCAACGGCACCGATAGTTTGACCGCAGATTCCATCGTTTCAGTGATTTTAGGTTCTAGGATGCCCCACTCGTCGGGGGGAATCTCAAACACCAGTTCATCATGCACCTGCAACAGCAGCCGGGCCTGATAGTCCCTGAGGAGTTCGTGGAGCTGGATCATGGCTACTTTAATAATGTCGGCGCTTGAGCCCTGAATCGGCGCATTCGCAGCAGCTCTGAGCTGACCCGCATCATAGCCGTTGGGGCGAAGCTTATCGAGGGTAACCTTCTCCGGATCGGTTCCTTTCAACACCTGCAAACTATTGCTGCTGAAATTAAAATAGCGACGACGGCCCATAATGGTTTCGACATAGCCGCGAGCAACTGCCTCCCGCTGCATCTGTTGCAGGTACTCAAACACATTGGGATAACGTTCATTAAAGCGATCGATAAAGGTTTTTGCCTCGGTACGACTGACGCCGGTCTCGCGGGCAAAACGCGAGGCCCCCATGCCGTAGATGACGCCAAAGTTGATGATCTTTGCCAGACGGCGTTCATCGGTGGAGATATCCTCTTTCTCAAACAGCAGTCGTGCCGTTAGCCGGTGGACATCTTCATCGTTGTTGTAGGCATCTACTAAGACGGGCTCCCCACTGAGGTGGGCCAAAATTCGCAGCTCAATTTGGGAATAGTCCGCTGCGACCAGGTGCCATCCCGCTTCTGGCAAAAAGGCAGCGCGGATTTGGCGGCTAAAGGCGGTGCGAATGGGAATATTTTGCAGATTTGGGCTCGATGAAGACAGTCGCCCGGTCGCCGTCACCGTCTGGTTAAAGTCAGTGTGAACCCGATGGGTATCGGCCCGCACCAGGGTAGGCAGGGCGTCCACATAGGTGGATTTGAGCTTAGAGAGGGTACGGTGCTCAACCACAGCATCTACCACAGGGTGATCGCCCTTGAGTTTTTCTAACGTGGCAGCATCGGTGGAGTACCCCGTTTTGGTCTTACGAGATTTTTTCTTGCTCAGTCCCAGTTTCTCAAAGAACAGTTCGCTGAGCTGCTTTGGAGAGCCCAGGTTAAAGGTCTCACCGGCATCTTCATAGGCTTGTTTTTCAATCGCAGCTAGATCTGATTGGAGCTGTTGCGAGAAGGTGTTGAGGTAATCTGTGTCGATGCGAATGCCGGTGTATTCCATCTCCGCCAATACGGGTTCCAGGGGCAGCTCTACCGCTAAGCAAAGTTTCTCAAGGGCTGGGCTGGCTGCGAGTTCTTTTTTGAGGATGGCGGTGAGCAGGTAGGTGGTGTGAACGTCCATGCCGCAGTATTGGGCGACGGGTGCGATTGCGACCTCCCCAATCGTTTTGCCTTTAGGCACCAGGCTCTCATAGCTAGTGGTAATCAGGTTCAGATAGCGCATCGACAAATCACCTAGCCCGTGAGATGTCTCAGGGTTAAGCACATAGCTAGCCAGCATCGGGTCAAAGACAACCCCCACCAGCTCAACCCCGCTGGTCCTCAGCACCAGCTGGTCATACTTGGCATTTTGCAACGCCTTGGGATATGTCTCATCTTCTAAAATGGGTCGCAGTGCCTCCAAAACCTGCGCTCGTTTGAGCTGCCCGCTGGCTCGATGCCCAACCGGGATATAGGCCATATCTGACAGACCCTCACCCCAACAACAGCCGATGCCCACCAACGCTGCATCACGTGGCTCCAGGGAAGTTGTTTCCGTATCCCAAGCCACCGGGTTTTCGGGGTCAGTGTGGGTTTTCAACCGCTTTACCAGCGCATCGAGCTGAGCCCGGGTGGTCACAATTTGCGGCTCGATTTCCCCCGTCGTGATCACACCCTGCTGCGCCTTTTCGGTATCGTCTGCCGTAAAAAAGTCCAGGTCTGCCCCATCTAAGCTATCGTGGCTATCGCCTTTAAGCACTGGTGACGGAGCAGATAGCTCAGCGTCTCCCCCAAACGCCCCCTGTAACTTATTCAAGCGATTAACAAAATGCTGAAATTCTAGATTCTTGAGTGCCGGGATCACCACATCGGGGTCAAACCCCGTGAGCTTACAGTCCTCTAAGCTGGTCTCGATGGGCACATCTGTGACAATCGTCGCCAAATATTTCGAATGCTTCGCTTCCTCAGTACCCGCCTCCAGTTTCTTCTTAACCGCCCCCTTCATATCGTCCAGAGCAGCATAGATTTTCTCCAGGTTGCCGTACTCGTCTAGTAGCTTCACCGCTGTTTTCTTGCCAATGCCCTTGACACCCGGGATATTATCCGAGGGGTCACCGCACAGTGCCTTATAGTCCACAACCTGGGAGGGCAAAACGCCCAGTTTTTCTTGCACTTCGGTGATCCCAAATGCATTTGCCAGGCCACTACTGCGGGAAAATGGATTGCCCAGGTGCAGCACTTTAATGTGCTCCTCGTCATCGATCAGCTGAAATAAATCTTGGTCACCACTCATAATCCGGACACCGTAGCCCTCGGCCTTGGCCTTAAAGGCTAAAGTCCCAATCACATCGTCAGCTTCAAACCCTGGGGCCATGTAAATCGGTAGGCCAAAAGCCGTCAGTAGCGCCTTCAGATTTTCCACATCTTCGATAAACTCTTCCGGTGTCTCGGGGCGACCTTCTTTATAGGTTTCCTCGGCCTCATGGCGAAAGGTCGGCTGGGCCACGTCAAAAGCCACCGCTGCATAGGCAGGCTTTTCGGTCACCATCATATCCATCAGCGACTTTAAGAAGCCGTAGCACACGCTGGTAGGGATGCCGGTTGAGGTCCGCAAGCCACCATCCTGCCCTCGGGCAAAGGCATAGTAAGCCCGAAAAGCCAGGGAATGGCCGTCAACGATTAGCAGCGTGGGTCTGTCAGCAGTGGAACTCAAGGCAATTCGGATAGTAGCAACCCTACAATTATGAGTCAGTTTTGCAGCAGATATGGTGAAGATCTGCAAGGTGCTTCCTGTCAGGTCATTTCAGCATCGCAACGGGATAGTCTGGATGCTCAGGATTTGGAATCAAACGCTGGTTTCTACAGTCGGGCAATAAGTCTAGTTTTTCTAAAATCACCTGACCAATCAAGATTTCATTGCCAACCACTAATGCCTGATCCACCGTTTTTCGGCCTAGACAGTCAACAACTAAAGGACCAGAAACATTAACAGGTGATTCACGACCATCTGCATACTGGGCAATCTATTGACCCAAGATGCGCAACCCCAATTCTTGAGCGACAGATTCAGGAATTACTAGGGAAACTGCCCCTGTATCGACAAGCCCTTCCTCTTGGGTCTGCCTTAAGAGTTTAGGGTTTAAGACGCCTCGACGGACCAGTTCATCGTCCACCGCGTTGGTTAACTTAACGGTTGCCCTGACTGCTCCCATCGTTGCATCTTTTGCCATAGCCGTACCATGCCATATCTTCTTCTATGGTAGCGCTGGCCTGATGTATCTTCAGGATGATTTAACCGTATCATTCAAATACTCAATCAAAACCTTTAAACAGTTCTCGATTGCGCCTAGGTGAGCGATTTCGTACCCGTGGGTGTTTTGGGTGGCAAAGCTGAGGCAGGCCCCTTTAGGAATGTGACCGAATTTCATGGCAATGGAAGCATCGCTGCCAAAGCCGCTAATCGTCGCCAGCTGTAGAGGTATCTTAGCCCGATTAGCAGCGGCCAAAATCTCTTGATTTAACGCCTCATCATAAATACCATAGCCATCTTGGGAGAGGAGTACCGGGGCTGGTCCATCTGCGATCGCATACTCTGACGACAGCGGACAAATCTCTAAAGCTATCAGCCGACTCAGTTTCTGACGTTGGCTAAAGAACAAGGCTCCAATCGCCCCCACTTCTTCCTTGGCAGAGGCGACTAAGTAAACATCGACGGGCGGTGTCTTAACGCGCTCTGCCAACCCTAACAAAATCGCCACAGAGGCTTTATTATCGAGGGTATAGCTGGCAATGTAATCACCCATGCGAAAAGGTCGCTTACGGTGTTTGCCCACCACAAGGCGTGTCCCAGGGCGCACCCCAGCCGACTCCAGCTCAATTCGAGAGCGTTTAGTCTCTACCCAGGCGTCTTCCCAACGCACTGCGTTGCCTTCTTGCTGAGTCTTTTGAGGTGACTCGTGAGACACATGGCGTGACCCAAAGCTCAAGATACCGCTGACGGTTAGGCGATCGCCCAACAAATCAACAACCCCCTCACCATATACCCACGGAAACGCACCGCCGAGCCGCCGTACACTCACTCGACCCTGCTCGCCAACGGCTTTAACAATGCCGCCAATCTCATCTTTGTGGGCCGTGACAGCCATGGCACCGCCATCTGTCTTCCCTGGAATCTTGGCGATAATGTTGTCAGCTTCGTCCTGCCAGTGCTCAACCCCGAGGTTAGATAGCTGTGCTAATAAATAAGCATTGATCTCATCTTCTGCCCCGCTAGGCGAATGGCACATGACTAGATTTTCAATGACTGTCAATAATTCACTATTCACTATTCACTACTTACTACGCCCTAGCTTCCCCTTAACTATCCACCGAATTTGTCTGTAATCTCTCTGCTTCGTTGCGGTTGGGTGTTATCTGACGAGCCGGGCTGTCCTCATTTTCAGAATTGTCAGAGGCATTATCTGGCTCAGCGTCAGGTCGGTCTTGCTCAGTTTGTGGATTTTGCAACAAGTCTGCTGCGGTGATTCCTTCGGTAGCATTGCCAAATCGCCATAGCACCGCTGCGGCCTCAGCCCGTGTGACCCCCTTATCGGGTTGAAACAAGGTGGTGTAGCCTAATGCTCGACGAATATTGGCAAATTCACCGTTTTGGTGATCGACTAGCACCGCCTGCAGGGCAGGGGGTTGTATCTTAGCTGCATCCTGAAATCCCCAGGTTTGTTGTACTGCTTCTAATGTTGCGGTGGGTAGGGCTTGACGGGTGTCTAAAGGCACCTTCCACAAAATCAGATCTTTACGGGTCAGCGGCGCGTCAGGACGAAAGGTAACAACCGTAGAGCTACCGGTTAGCGGGCTAGGGATAATACCTGCCTCAGCTAAGCCTTGAATGGCCCCAAAATCTGGATCTGAGGCCGGTACATCTTGAAAAACCGGTTGACTGCTGTCCACGGCCGCCCGAACTTTTTTAATGCTTTGGTCTTGATAAAACCGATTATTCGTCGCAAATAGCCATCGGGCAAACCCGCGTCGCGTCAGGATTTGATTAGGCCCAAAGGTTTTGACAGTTGAGTCCGTTTGGGAGGCGTTAGACTCTGCAGACCTATCTCTAATATCTAAAATCTCTAGTGCGAGTAAGTCTTGGAGATAGGGTTGCAGTTCCTCGGGGGCTTGATCAATATCTCCATAGCCTGATGTCTCCTGGCTGGGCGACTGGGTTGGCCCCTCCCAAGTTGCGCCTTGGGGAACTGTAGGACCAATAAATTCATCCTGACCGGGCTCTGGGGTAGACACCTGCTCTGCCAATGGTGGCTCTGTTGTACCGGGCGTACTGGCACTCGGATTTCCGTTCGCTTCCGAGTCAGCTTCGATTTGTGGATCTGCTTCCAGGGTTCGTTTTAAGGAGTCACCGAGTTGGCTACCTTCACAACTGGTCAAAATAACCAGCAGTCCCAGGGTCAACCCGATCGTCGAGTGTTTCCGAGTCAGAACAAACCAGTGCATAGATTAAAGGTGGGGCAGGTGGGGCAATCGTAATCTGGGCAATAATAACCTGGGCAATGTTGATCAGTTCAATCCTACGCTAGCTTACCTTGCCACCGCATCGTAAAAGTCGGCGTAAGCTTTATCAACTGTCCCTAGCCAAGCTATCTAGGCCAAATGATGCCACGTCCTCTGATTATTGACTGCGATCCGGGCGTTGACGATGCGATCGCACTCCTGGTCGCCTTCGCCGCCCCTGACACTTTCAAAATAGTTGGCATTACAACTGTTGCAGGGAATGTGCCCTTAGACTTCACCACAGCCAATGCCTTGAAAATCTGCGAACTGGCCGGTAAGTCGACGATTCCCGTCTATGCAGGCTGCCCTCGCCCCATGGTTCGAGCGCTACACACTGCCACCGAAATTCACGGAGCCACCGGCCTCCAGGGGACGCCCTTACCCGACCCCAGCCAAGCCCCCCAGCCCCAGCACGGCGTCGATTTCTTAATTGAGACTTTGCTCATCGCCTCAGCTCCCATCGCTTTGGCAACTTTAGGGCCACTGACCAATATTGCGATCGCGCTGATCAAAGCCCCCCAAATCGCCCAAAACATTGCCGAAATTGTCATGATGGGCGGAGCCATCACCCACGGCAACGTCACCCCCTCCGCCGAGTTTAATATCTACGTCGATCCCCACGCGGCCCAGGTGGTGTTTGATGCAGGGGTTCCTACGACACTGATCACCCTGGATACCACTCACCAGGTCCTCACCACCCCTGAGCGTCTTAGCACCCTTCGTCAGATCGGAACGCCCGTCGCCACCGCCGCCGCCGACCTGCTGGCCCACTATGGTAAACCTGATATCGAACGCTATGGCCTGGTCGGTGCCCCCCTCCACGACCCCTGCGTGATCGCCTATCTACTTAGACCCGATTTATTCACCCGTCGCAAAGCCCATGTCGCTATCGAAACCATGGGGCAGCATACCCTTGGACGCACCATCGTAGACTGGTGGCCAGACCCAACCACGTCCACAAACGCTGATGTCGTTGAATCCATCAATGCCACTGCCGTTTATGATTTGCTGATAGATTGTCTGGCAAAATTCTAAACAGAATTCTACTGGCAGAGCCAAAACCTCTTGGTAGAATGAAACCAACCTGCTGCCTTCCATTGCCCTGTGGAGTAATGACCTACACCACCGAACAGCTCCTTGACATCCTCGATCAAGAACTCAGAGCCACGTGGCGAGGGGAGCGCGTGCTGTTATCCTCTGACCAGCGGCTAGAAAACCCAGTAATTTCTAAGGCTTTGGGAGCCAACAAGCTTAGTAAGGTTTTTGTTTTCCAAGACTTTCGCGAACAGATTCATCAGTATCAGCGAGCAAATAATGTTTCAGGTATCATCTGGCACCAGTGTACTTTTCGCGATCGCACCATTCGATTTCCAGAAATGCACCCCCAGCTCACGGCTATTCCTGCTGACAAGGCAGCCCTGATGGCTTCCAAGGCTGCAGTTATCGACTTTTGGCGCAGCTCGATTGATGGCCTCAAGCTCTGGATCGCCGGGCACTCCCCCCAACAAACCACCCTCGAAGATATCAATCAGACCATTCATGAGGCAGAATGGGCCGAGGTCAGCGCCACCCGCAGTGAACTGTACCTCAGCCTTTGTTGGGGCAATCCGAAGGAATGCTACTGTGATTGGGCCTATCCAGAGTCAGGCTGTCAGCGGATCATTGCCACGGTGGGGGAGCCGAGTGCCATAAAGGTTTGAAGAGGTAGAGGGTAGAGAGTAGCGGGTAGCGGGTGACTTGGTTTGAAACACCTATGTGCAGCAGAATAGTCTTGTAACATTTACCCACTACCCACTACCCTCTACCCACCAATCAGCTCACGGGCGTTCAGTTTAAGCCGGGAAACCCAGGTGGTGTAAGCATCCAGGAGTCAGAATTCAGGAGTCAGTGGGGGACTGGATTCTGACT
>JBCBQD010000095.1:0-19251 GCA_039820425.1 Cyanobacteria bacterium J06635_1 | reverse complement strand
CAACCACCTGACCGTCTCGTTTGAGAACTCCCCAGGAACTGGGAACGGTGTTGTTAATCACCTGACCCGCTAATGCTTCTGTTAATGCGGGTAACTTACCTGAGAAAAGCTGCTCAATCACCTGGGTTTCTTGATTGCTTGGGAAACTAGCATAAAGCTTAGGCGATAAATAAAGCTGCCCTTGCTGATTGGCATTGATAGTATTTGTGTCGATGCGCGCATATTTATAGGGGGCCTGAGTCGCGGGTACTAGCACCACCATTGATGGTTGTTGAGGAAAAGAAGACGGAATGGAGATCAGCAGCTTGCGCAGATTGCCCAGCTGCCCTTTTTCGGCCAGCGTGTCGGTGTCAATGGCCTCTAGCAACGGCGGGGTAAATAAGTCTAAAACCTGATCAACAGATTGATCCATTTCGAGCTGGAATTGACTAAACCTGGCTTCTGCCGCCTGGCGCGCGGACTGGGCACGGACCTGATTGACCACTTGTAGGCCACCCAGGAGGAGTGCGATCGCAACCATCCCAGCCATCAGCCCCCTGATCATCCGTCGCTTAACTCGCCGTGAAATCTTATAATCTGGCAGCTGTGCCCGTCTAGCATTGGCCTCTGCTAAGAGCGCCAAACTGAGCATCGCATTCATCACCACCATCACAAAGGCGATAATCCCCCCCGCCACCAGCAGCGCCTGTACCAAAAGGCTCCAGGCATCAGGCAAAATATCCCACCCTAAAATCTCATCAGTGACCCACAGCACAATGCCAAAGCAAGACGACGTCAGCAAACACACTGCAAAGCTAGTCACAAATCGTAATAAGAAGCGATGGTTCATAGCAATTTCCTCGCCCAAAGACAAGCCATAGGTTTATGAAACTACAGGGGGGTGAGATGAGATTCCGGAGGGTGAGGAGTAGTGGGTAATGGGTAATGGGTAATGGGTAATGGGTAATGGGTCCACTTGCACTCACTACCTACCTCCCGACTTATTCCCGGTCTTTCTCTAAGGTAAGCATTAGTCCAGATGCCCACCGAAAGACAGGTCTGCCATGACTCCGATTAGTACTGAGCGCCCCCCCCTCTCTCCCCCCAACAAGATTGATCTCCAGTCATATATTGATTTGGGTACGCTGCCAAATAACTTTACAACCCGGGGGTTTCTGAATAATCGCAGCAATGCGATCGATGTGTATCGTTTTAGCCTCAGTACCTTTGGTAGCCTGGTGATCACCCTACCGGATGTGGGTAGTCAGGCCACACTCAAATTGATCCGAGACGTTAACCACAATCACCGGTTAGAAATGGGAGAGATCGTCACAGCGTCCCATCAGCAGACCTCCCTTGAACAAGATAAAGCGGCCCAGATGATTGGGTTAGAAGGGCTTGGGGCAGGCACCTATTTTTTACAAGTGACTCAAACCGCATCGGAGCAGGGCCCCTTTGAGGCGCTGCCCTATCGCTTGGAGCTGGCCTTTAGGGCGGGGGTACGAGACTTTGAGGTAGAACCCAACAACACCTTGGACAATGCCAACCCGATTGACGGCGACTATCTCAACGGACCGCGCTATTTTAGAGGGTTTCTAGACAATGACACTGATCCGGTCGATATCTGGCAGTTTCAAGTTGACCAGCCCAGCTGCCTGCGGGCTTCGTTAACTGAGTTAGTCTCTGGTGCAGAGCTCGATCTGCTCGATAAATTTGGTCAGGTTGTCTTGTCAGGGCACGCCTGCCGTAATTCGTTCGACCGGGAGTTGGTCAGCAAACGCATCGACAAGGGTATTTATTTTCTACGGGTGACTAAATTTGGCACAGGCCACACGCCCTACAATCTGTTCGTGGGTGGCTTCCCCATCGCCATGGCCCAGCTTAGCGTGACCGTGAAACACGTTAAAGCCGTCTCCGCATTTGATATCCCCGATGGGCAAACCGATTTTTATACCGATGTCTTGATTGACGGCGTAAGCAAACGCAGTCTGGTCAGTCAAAAACGCAATGATATCAGCCCAGATTTTAATTTCACCCGCGATGTTCAAGTTAACCAGCGGGTCATTCCTTTCTCTATCACGGTTTACGATCACGACGCCCCGCTCGACTCCATTAAGCCCATCCCACCCGATGGGGACCCCATCAGAGCCTACCCCACCCTAATGCTGACCTACGACACCACCACCGGCAGCCTCTCCGGACCGGGTGTGTATGCCCATAAAGCGGGGGATATTATTACCCTTCAAGGAAATACACCCGGTTGCCAGGCCCTGATTACCTTTCGAGTGAGTTACAACACATTTGTTGCTTGATTAAAGCACCGTATCCAGACGATCAGCGTATCCCGTCATCTCCACATAGCCCTTTGCGGTCACCGGCTGCCCGGCCAGCTGCCCGTCAAAGCCAACCGCACCTTCCCAATAGGTGGTTGAGATATTGAGTTCCTGGTTAGGCATCAGCGGTTTGCCATCGAGCACTATTCCTAGCTTCGGTATCTCAATGTGCCATTGAGCAGGGTACTCCGCCTTACTGATGGGGCTGCGCCAGGTGTCTAATACATCAATTTGCCCATCAGTGGGGTCAATTGTTTGAGTTTTACCCTCAGCGCTGACATAGGTGCCACTCGACACGTCTGCAATGGTGCCGTCGTCTTTGCGCAAGCCATATAGCATCAAGGCTGAGCCATCATTAAGCTGCAGTGAGAACCAATCCCAACCCACTGTCCCTGGGCTCAATGCACTGGTGGAATATTCGTGATCTTTCCAGGTGAGGCCCCTTACCTGAAAAGATTCATCCGCAATCGTTATTGTGCCTTCGGTTTGTTGCTGCACGATGGAATAGTAATAGGACGCATTCCCAGGCTCAGGTCCCTTTTTGCTGTAACCCCGATCGCCCTGAAGCACAGGCGGTAGGGTCTCATCCAGGGTCAGATCTAACGCTACGTCCCCCGCATCAGCTACCAGGTGAACTGTACCTGGGGAAACGGCCTCAGCCGACCAATCTTCTAACCACACTCGATAGGGCTCTGATTGCGCCCCCGACAGCCCCGCCGACTGGCGACTAAACCGCTCATGGGGGTAAAACTCTTGGTGATCAATATCGCTGATGGTGAAGTGAGAGAAATAAATCTGGTTTGAACGCCAGTCTGAAGCATTCGCCACCGTCTCTGCCTGCGGCGTCAGCCCCCGTCGAAAAAAGGTCAGCTGGTAACCAAACGCTCGTCCTTCTTCGGTCTGCACATTCCCGGTGTAATACCACCACTCGGTTTGATACTCATCATGGGGACCCAAATCTTGGGGAAATGTCAGTGTCTTCGGCTCAGTCACCCGCGCAAACCCCTCAGAAATGCCCGACGCTTCGCCAGATAGCCACTCCACAGACGCCTGACCGCTGTTGGTAATGCCCGGTCGCGGCCAGAGGACGAGGAGCAGAAGGAGAGAGACACACAGGAAGATTAGAGGGACACGTTTCATGGTGATGGATGATGGGTAATTGATGAGAGGAAAAAGATAGGGGAGATAGGGAGGATGGGGAAGGAGAGACGCGGAAAAGGAGAGACGCGGGGAGGGGGAGACGCGGGGAGGGGGAGAGGGCGCGTCGGAGGGTAGAGAAAATTGAGTAGAGGGTAATAGACCTTAGCCAAATCCGACCCACTACCCATTACCCACCACCCACCACCTACTCCTGCCGAATCGCGGTCGCCACTACCATCTTGCTCAATCGCCACGCGGGATACACTCCGGCCAACAGCGCCGCCACCACCGCGACAATCCAGGCTTGCCAAAAATAGCTGGGCTCGGTCTGCATCTGCAATGTCCAACCAAAGGAGCGGACGTTAATCACATAGATCAAAATCCAGGCGAGGGCATAGCCCAAGGGCATGGCGAAGAAGCCTGCCAGGCTGCCCATGATGCCGGTCTCAAGTAGGGTAAGTTTCCACATTTGAAACGGCGTCATGCCGTTAGCGCGGAGGATACCCAGCTCTCGGGTGCGTTCTAGCTGCAGGCTCATCAGGGCGCTGAGTACCCCGATGAAAGCCACTACTACGGCGAGTAACCGCAGCGCGCCGGTAATGGCAAAGGTGCGGTCAAAGATATCTAGAGAGCCTTGACGCAAATTGCGGTTCGACTGGGCAACGAGATCCTGGCGTCCTTTGAAGGTTTGTCGCAGGCGCGTGACAACATCATCTACCGAGATACCAGGTTTCACAAACAGCCCTAGTGAAGCAATGCTAGGGTCTTGCCACAGGTCGAGATAAAGGTCGTTGTCGAGTAAGATAGTGCCGCGATCTGAGGAGTAATCGTAGAAAACAGCCACCACCGGGAAGCTGCGGGGTCCCTGGGGAGATTGTAGGGTAACGGTCTCTGGGGGATCAGAAACCCCGGCCCGGAGCATCAGGGCTTCGGAGATAATCACACCTTCCCCAGCGTCAAGCTGCGGCCAGGGATCTTTGACATTGTCGCGAACCCAGGCGTAGGGGCGTTTGCCGTTAGAGACATCGCCATCGGCGGAGATGATTTTGGCCTGGCGGTTGATGGGGATTTCGGAAGTATCGGTGGCGTCGTTGAAGGCAATCACATCAACATCGGCGTCGTTGTACGTAACGATGTGGTCAATTTCGGGCCAGGTGTAGGCTTCGCTGACCACCATTGGGTCAACGCTGCCAAAAACGCGGTTGGCGGTGGTGCTGGGGGGTGTGACATAAATATCGGCCTGAAGGGTTTGGTCAAGCCATTGCACCACCGTAGTTCTAAACGAACCCACCATGACCGAGACGCCGACGATGACAGAGACGGCAACCATCAGTGATGCGATCGCAACCGACGTTCGACTCAAAGACCGATTAATATCGCGGGGGGCCATCTTGCCCAGTACCCCAATCAGCCTATTTAGGACCGGCGTCATCCCTTTCATCAAAAAAGAGGTCAGGGGTGGGGTTAGCAAGGCCGCCGCCAGCAAGATCGCAAACAATCCGCCAAAGGCGATTACCAGTCCACCATTTTTAATCGACAGCAGACCGATGCCCCCCAGGGTAAACAATCCCCAGGCCAGCCCCAGCCAAGGCAAGATTTTTTGCACCTTGCTTTCCAACGTAGACCGCTGCAGGCTGCTCTGGGGAGAGGTTCGCATTGCCTCAATCGCTGGAATCAGGGACGCGAATAGAGCGGCGAAGATGCCAATGAACATCCCCTTCACCAAGGTGAATGGGCTCAGACTGATATCCCGCACGTAGACCACAAAGTAAAAGTCGTTGATGCTCTGGGTGATCAGCCCCACAATGCTACGACCCAGCACCACCCCTAGACCCAGACCCAGGATCGAGCCAAAGATGCTCAGCACCAGCGACTCTCCTAAAATCAGCTGAAATAGCTGACCCTGGGTTACCCCCAGACATCTCAGCGTGCCAAACAGCGGTCGCCGTTGGATGACGCTAAAGGTGACTGTGTTGTAAATCAAAAACATCCCCACCACCAGCGCCAGCAAGCTCAGCGCCGTCAGGTTTAGCTCAAAAGCGGCAGTCATCTGCTGCACCGCGTTTTTCTGGGCCTGGGCGGTTTCAAGCTTGACGCCCTCGGGCAAAATTTCACGAATGGGCGCGAGGTCGGCCTCGCCGTCGGCAATCAGATCAACGTGGCTGAGGTGCCCCTGCATACCCAAAATCTCTTGGGCCGAAGCAATGTCGGTAAACAGCACATTGCTCAGCGCATCACGGGTGAGCGCATTGGCGGGCTGCAATATCCCCACCACCCGAGCGGAAATGGGCTGACCTGCCAACGTCAACTTCAGCTGATTGCCCACCTGGATGCCATACTGAGCGGCAGTCTCCTTCGCCAAAATTACCGTATTGGGTTCGGTCAAAAAGGTGGTCAGTGCCTCAATGCCCTGGCCTGAATCCCCGCTCGCGCCTCCGCTCAAATAGCTGCGAAACGGGGCCTCAGCAAAGAAATCTACCCCCACTAGCCGCATGGGTTGCCGATCGAGATCTTCGGCCACCACGTAGCCTTCGACGATGGGAGCTGATTGGGTGTAGCCCAGGTCGGTACGGAGGTCTCGATAAAGGGATTCGTCTACGCCGATGGGGGAAATCGCTTCGATGCGGTGGGTGGTGCGACCTGCGATCGCATCCGTCGATAGCTCAAATGCCCGATGGGCAGACCCGTTTGCCAGGTCAATCGACACCATCATCGCCACCCCAATGGCAATCCCCAGAATGAAAAGAACGTATTGGAAGGGACGGCGGCGGATGCGTCGCCAGGCCAGTCGCCAGAGGGGGGCGTTGGAGATGGGGAGGTGGGCAGGTGGGGAAGATGGGGGAGTAGGCGTAGGGTGGGCAATTTGCCCACCTTCTTGCCCATGGTTAGAAGATTGAGGCGGCAAAAAAGTCATACAGCCACCACCTCCGAAAATTCGGCGGTGGCATCTTCAAGATGGCCTTCATGGACCCGCAATACTAGATCGGCATGCTTGGCGATGTCGGGGTTGTGGGTCGCCATGATCAGCGTCTTATTCACATTGCGGGTCAGGTCAAACAGCAACTGCAAAACCGTTTCGCCCGTGTCTTCGTCCAGGTTGCCGGTGGGCTCATCCGCCAAAATCAATCGGGGTTCGTGAATCAGGGCGCGGGCGATCGCCACCCGCTGCTGCTGGCCCCCAGAGAGCTTATCGGGGAAGGCCTCGGTGCGATCGCCCAAGCCCACTTTAGTGAGCACAGCCCGAGCCTGGACCTCGATGTCTTTAGGCACACTGCCCGCTAGCTCTTGGGGCAGCGTTACGTTTTCTAGCACCGTCAGAGTAGGAATCAGGTTAAAAAACTGAAAAATAAACCCAATCTGGTCACGGCGAAAGAGGGTGCAAGCTCGCTCACCCAGGTCGGTAATTGGGATCCCATCGATCATGACTGTCCCTTCAGTAGGGCGCTCAATCCCGCTGAGTAGGTTAAGCAAGGTACTCTTGCCGCTGCCGCTTTGCCCCAGCAGCACGATAAAACGACCTTCATCAAAGGTCATGGTCAGGTCATTGAGCACTCGCCGCCGGGTCGTGCCCTCAATGAAATCTTTGCTGAGATGGCGCAGCTCAATGAAAGCCTGGGACGGTTGCCTAAACTGCTGCCAGCTCGATGACCGAAACCAGCTGCCCAGCTGAGAAAAAAGAGACGGCTTGGGATCCATGAACGATTGACCCTACGTGAAAACACTTTACAAATGTTAACGCGAATTGGGAGGCTAGACCGGTTTAAGTCGTTATCTGGACATCTTCGGCCATTCATGACACCACAGTTTGTGCCAGCGCTTCTAACATAAAGATTCCGTCATTAAATTAAATACCCTACAGGTGTTTTTGATCCGGCGAACCGAAAATCCCCCATCAAACTCCGTAGATTTTCTTAAGCTAAACTCGACCACAGACTTCCGATGCAGTGGTTTCACTGAAGCTGTGCCCCCCAAAACTCTGTAGGACCACGCTGCAGCAGGTCCCCCCAAATCAAGCTGTGATAAACCCTCAGTATTTATTCAAAATTTATTCCAAGCTGCAAGACGGCATGCATCAGCAATTCTAACCATGACCTGTGACTTGGATCACATTAGATTAGTGACTGTAAACACCAAGAGCTGTGACCATGTCTCTTCCTTTCGTCGTCCCAGAAGCCCAAGTTCACACCTTTAATTTTTACCAGCAAGGCCAGGAAAAACCGGCTACCCTCTTCTACAATCGAGTCTACGTCCAGGTTAAGTCCTTTAACGAATCAGAACGGTTAGAAGCCTACAACACCAGTTACGAACTGAACCAAGACGGCAATGTACTCATGACGGTTAACCCCAACGGTTATTGCCTTTGGATAGAACAGCCGACGGTAACGTTCCCCAAGGGCTAAGGGGGCACCCTAATTAGCGATATCCCAGAACCCTAACGACGCGCCCTAACGACACCCCAAACCTCGCAGTACAATGCTAGAGAGCGACGCATTTGGGCGAGGACTATGGGAAAACGCAAGGGCCATAATCTCAAGTGGATTAAAGAAACCCTCGAACTCAAGGATGATCATCAGTGGCAGTCTAAAGACGGCTACAAGATCTTTGTCGCAGGTCGCGGTGCCGTTCGCTTTGATGTGCCCCAAGATTGGAAATTTGAGGCGGGGGATGAGTCCTTTAAATTTACCGATGGTGACCCACCGGATGATAATTGCCGTCTAGAGGTGTCTTACAATCACATTCCCAAGGCAGACTGGCGAGATTTTCCCCTCAAGGGCATCCTCAAAAAAATTATGCGCGAAGATAAGCGCAATGTGATTGAAGTGGGCGATGTCGTCAAGCTACCCCGCCAGACAGCTCACGTGGTTTGGGGCGAGCTTAAGTTTATCGATGATCAAGAAGAAGATCGTGAAGCCTATTCGCGCATCTGTGTGGGCATTGGGTCAGGGATTCAGTGCCTGGTGACGTTTGATTATTGGGCTGATGAGGCTGAGAAAATGACCCCGGTCTGGGATGTGGTGCTGGAGTCGCTCACCCTGGGCTTGTATATCCGTGATCCGAGGACAGGGTTAGCGTTTCCTGATTGAGAGATCTACTAAGACATATAGCTCAAACCAACAGTAAAAACATTTTGGTGAGTAGCTGGGTTCGGCTGACGGGTTTGACCAAATAGGCAGACGCCCCGCAAAGCTTGGCTCTAAACCGTTGCACCCATCGATATTGATCGGATAGTAATATAATTGAGGCTCCTTGAAAGGATGGATTCTTACGGAGATGAGAACAGATCTCAAATCCATTGAAATCTGGCATTGATAGAGATAGTAAAATTATGTCAGGTTGGTATTGGACAAGATCAGTCAGGGCTACCACAGGATCTTCAACGGAAACAATTGAGAAGATCGTTTCATCCAAATATTGATAAATTGAGCAAAGGCTCGATAAATCATCTTCGATACAGGCAACTGTAAAAAAACAGGTATCTGTTGCTGGGGCAGCTGCTTGAGATTTAATCTCAGGCTTTGTTGCAGGCACAGCCACTTGAACTACACCCTCAGGGTTGGCCTTCAATTGAGGGGCTGCCTCCATTACCATTGTGCCTTGGCTCTGCGGAGCAATGCTTGTGCCCTCTGGGACAGAGTTTTTCCAAGATTTAGATTGAGTGGACAGGCGCTCAACCGGTGTCAAATTTAACTGGGGGGATGAATGAGAAAAGGTTGAGGGGTTAGGACTTATTTCTGGACGTTGGACGAATGATTTTGACCCTGGCTGAAAGTGACGTCCGAACAGACTCCACATAGAATGCAGTGTCTTTCGCAGCCCCACCACATAGGTAAAGCAAACTGGAATCACGATCAGGGTTAATAGGGTTGCTGTTGAAAACCCCCCAATCACCGCAATCGCCATGGGGCTGCGAGTATTGCCCCCCGCGCCTAGCTCCAGCGCAATGGGGACCATGCCTGCAATCGTGGAGATCGAGGTCATTAAAATGGGGCGTAGCCGAGTGACCCCGGCTTCGATCACAGCTTGCTTGAGAGAAAGCCCCCGTCGCCCCATCGTTAGGGCATAATCCACCAGGAGAATCGAGTTTTTAGTCACCAACCCCATCAGCAACACAATGCCGATCAGAGCAAATAAATCCAGAGGCTTCTGGGCAATCATTAAGCCGAGTAAGGTACCGCCAACACTCAGGGGCAGTGCCGCCATGACTGCCAGAGGATAGATAAAACTCTCGTAAAGCAGGACGAGGACAGCATAAATCATTAAGATGGCGGTGCCTAAGGCCAGGGTGAATCGACCGAAGACATCCTGCATGATGTCGGCATCTCCAGAGGTTTGCTGGGTTACCCCCGTCGGGAGAGTTTGAAAGAGAGGCAGGGCATAAACGGCATCAAGCCCCTGCCCCAAGGTAATGTCTTGCAAATTTGCACTCACGGTTACCTGGCGAGATCGATCAAACCGCTCGATCTGGGCCGGACTACTGCCCGTTTCAATCCTGGCGACCGCAGACAAGGGGACGAGCTGCCCCGACTGGCTGGGTATCTTTAAGTTTTGTAGGGTGCTGATATCAGCCATAAACTCAGTGCCGAGGCGCACCCGAATGGGAATTTGGCGGTCACCGGCATCAAAGTTAGCAAGATTGTCGTCGGTATCTCCCAAGGTAGTCAACAAAGGGATGGTGGCAATATCCCGAACACTCACGCCCAAGTCAGCAGCCTTCTCACGATCGGGCAAAATCAATAGCTCTGGCTTAACCATACTCGCACTAGAGCTGACTTCTACCAGGCCAGGGATCTGGCGCATTTGTTGAACGAGCTGCTCAGCCGTTTGGATAAGAGAAGTCGGATTTTTGCCTTTGAAGACAATATTGAGGGCTTTGTCGCTCCCCCCCGGCCCCTCGCTATCAAAGCTATAGCGCAAGTCAGGAAAATTTTGTAATCCCTGGCGCATCTGTTGCTCAAAGTCTTGCCGGGTGATGCTCCGCTGTGGCTTTGGTTTGAGCCGGACCACAATCCTGGCTTCTGTGCCTTCTTGAGAGACATAGACGTTTTCAACGGCGGGGTGCCTGAGAAATTGCTCGGTCAGGGTTTGGGTCAACGCTTCTGTTTTTTGGAGCGTATAGCTAGGGGGGGCCTCCACAGAGAGGGTCGACAACGCTGTGTCCCCCGCACTATATAAACTGGTGGGGATAAACCGCACTAGGGTCAAACTCAGGCTAAAAAACGCGATCGCAACCCCCAATGTCAAAAATCGATGTCTCAACGCCGCATTCAGTAGCCCGTAATAGGGGGCTAGATAGGGGGGGATCGGGGTGCCACTGGCGGTGCAGCGCTGGTTGCGATTGGACTGAGTTTGTCCTGGCGGTTGGGGCTGCAATAACCGGGCCGCCATCATCGGGGTCATCAGCCGAGCCACCAGGGTGGAAAACATTGTGGAAACGGCCACCGTGATCCCAAACGGCTTAAAAAATTGTCCCGGAATGCCGCCCATAAACGCGACGGGAATAAACACGGCGACGATGGTGGCGGTGGTGGTGATGACCGCTAAACCTACCTCAGCGGTGGAGTCAAGGGCGGCTCGCACGGGAGGTTTGCCCATGCCGATATGGCGCTCGACATTTTCAATCTCGACAATGGCGTCGTCGACCAGGTTGCCGACGGCCAGGGTGAGGGCCAGCAGCGTCATGTTGTTGAGGGAATATCCGAGCCATTGCAACACAATGAAGGTGGGAATGATCGACAGCGGGATAGCTGTGGCCGTCATCAAGAGGGTGCGCCAGTTGCGTAAAAAGCAACCGACTACCACAACGGCCAACAGTGACCCTAACAGCAGACCGTTGATCGTGGCCTGGTAGGCATCACGGACATCGGTGGCGCGGGTAAAGATCAGCTGTAATTGAACGTCCTTGGGAAGAGTGTCTTTAAGGTTTGCGATCGCACCCCTCACCCCCTCTTCTACACTGACTAACAAACTCCCCTTACCGCGAAAGACCGCGAACGACACCACCGGCTGATGATTCACATAGGCCGACTGACGCACCTCTGCAAAATCATCTTCGACAGCCCCCAGCGCGCTGAGGGGGATTGTCTCACCCCCCGGCAACAAAATGCCTAAATTTCGAAGGGCCTCCACCGAGTCAGCACTGCCCAGGGTTCGAATCCCCTGCTCTTGGGCAGAAAGCTTGAGTTGGCCAGCGGGCAGGTTGAGATTAGAATTTTGAATCTGGGCATTGACCTCGGTGGCCGTGATCCCAAAGGCGTCTAACTGATAGGGATCTAGATCAACCCGGATCTCCCGGTCAACCCCGCCCAGCCGCGTCACCTGAGCCACCCCTTTCACCGATAGCAGTGCCGGACTGATTGTTCGATCCACCAGATCACTGAGGTCTTCGATGGAACGCTGATCAGATTGAACGGCATAGGTTAAGATTTCCCCCCCTTCATATTGCAAGGTTTGCACGGTGGGCTCTTGAATATCCTGGGGAAGGGTCTGACGAATTTGGCTAACGGCATCCCGAACATCGTTCGCGACTTTATCCGTATCCACCCCAAAGTCAAACTGGATGGCGGTGTACGAGTAGCCATCGCTGACCGAGGAGTAAATTTCATCGATACTGCCCAGACCGGCGACCGCATCTTCGATCTTTTGAGTCACCTGGAGCTCCATCTCTTCAGATCCGGCCCCTGGCTGGCGCACTTCTACCTGAATAATGGGAATATCAATATTGGGGTTAGCGTCAATGCCTAACTGCTGGAAGGATACTAACCCGGCCAGGGTGAGGACGAGGAACAACACCAGCGTGGGGACCGACCGACGGATAGACCAGGCAGAAATGTTGGCGTTCATAGGCAGTTGGGGATCGGTGGGGATAAAGTGCCAGGCGGTGGGGAAGGTGGGGGAGCGCGGGGGAGCGCCGGGAGAGCTACTGGGAGGGGGGTTCGATAATGTTGACGGGGTCGCCGTCTTGCAGGTAGGTGGCCCCTTCGACGATGATCTGACTAATATTGTCGAGACCTGACGAGACTTCTACGCGGGCAGGTATAGTGTCCTGGGCGGGTAGACGGGCTCCGATTTCGATGGGAATCGCTGCGACTGTCTTTTCGGGCGTCAGGGTGTACACCACAGATTGATCATCTGCTTGGAAAACAACGGCGTCTGCGGGGATCACCGTGCCCGAGTGCTCACCGGTAATAATCTGAGCTTTTAAAAACATGCCCGGACGTAAGGACGGGGCAGCAGACAGGCTGACTTTGACAATCGCCTGGCGAGATTGGGCATCCACAATGGGCTCGATGGTTCTGACCGTGCCGTGCCGTTGCACCTTCTCCCCGGAGAGCGAGCTGATCTGCACCGGGTCACCGATGTCGACCTGCTCTAGCTGATTTTGCAGTAGCTTGATTTCTACCTCTAGGGCATCCCCCTGGATGAGGCTAAGCAGTGGGGTGCCGAGGGTGGCAACCTCACCCACAGTTGCCTGACGGTGGGTGACGATGCCGTCGGCAGCGGCGCGAACCTGGGTCTGGGCCAGCTGCCGTTGCAGACGGACAATGTCGACTTCTTTGCTAGCAACGTTAGCAGCGGCGCTTTCGATGTTTGCGATCGCAGCCTGCGCCAACTCTCTCGTGGTCATCAACTCTGTCCGCCGACTGGTGAGCTGTTCCTGACTAATGGCCCCTTGATCAAACAGCTCCTGATAACGACGCAAACTGTCTTCTGCTTCGGCCAGGGCTACTTTTATCTGAGCCAAACCTGCCTCTTCCTGACGAACTTGAGCCCTGGCGTGGGCCAGATTTGCCTCTGCCTGAAACATCTCAGCTTGCAAGATAGCATCATCCAGCACGACCAGCACCTGCCCTTTGGTCACCGTATCGCCCTCTTCTACCCGCACGTCCTGAATCTGCAGACCATCCAGTTGGGAGGTGACCTGTAAAAGATCTGAGGCAACCACTGTGCCAGTGGCCGTCAGAGTTTGGTTGATAACCGCTGTCTGAGGTGGCTGGACTGTAACATTTTTGGCAATGGTCGCCGCCGTTGTCGCCGACAAAGATTGGGATGATCCCGACAAGACTTGTCCTGCGCCCCAGGTAAAGGCAACCCCTAACAGTATTCCAAACACCAGTCCCCTAATGTTTGAGGGTTTCCCAGATGCAGGATCAGCGTTGATAAACCCTTCCCTCAGGAAAGGTCTCTCCGGTTGCACGTCATGATGGTCTTGCAATCTTTGGTAAGTCATGAAATCACCCCAATCCTTTCTAATTACTTCCCAGCCGACAACTTCTCAATCACTGATGTAACCTCAGCTTGCAAGTTTAGAAACTCAGCTTTTCGTCGGGGGTTCTCGCTCCAGTCTTCTACCACCTTGAGCTCACCTGTTAAAAAAGCCGCCTTGCAAGCTCGACGCCGGATCTTGCCACTCGATGTTTTAGGAATACTGCCCGGTTTAACCAGGATGGTGGCATAGGTTTGCAAATTATGGTTAGCCGCCACCGCCTGGCGAATATTCCCTGTCACCGTGGGCACATCCAGCTTTCTAAGAGAGGTCCGCTCAACTTCGTGCACCACGACTAGTCGTTCTTGGCCCTTGTCTGTGACAGAAAAGACGGCCCCGCTATTGAGACGCAGGGCAGGGTGGCTGTTTTCAACCGTGAGTTCAATATCCTGCGGGTAGTAGTTTTGTCCCCGAATGATGATGATATCTTTAATGCGACCGGTAATAAACAACTCGTCATTGTCTAAAAATCCTAAATCACCGGTTCGCAAAAAGGGGATATTCCCCATATCTGGCAGGCGATGACCAAAGGCAGCGTGGGTCTCCTGAGGCTTATTCCAATATCCCTGGGCGATGCTGGGGCCAGCCACCCAAACTTCTCCGACTTGATCAGGTGAGCAGGGCAATCGCGTGTCCGGGTTAACAATGGCTACAATTTGGTCTGGCAAACTCTGTCCACAGCCTGTCACGGTTTGCACACCTTCGCGATTTTGATGTTGGCAATCGACCACCTGGTGACATTCCAGGGGATCTGTCTCAATCGTTTTGAGCACAGGTGCAGTCTTGTGATCACCGCCTGAGACAATCAAGGTGGTTTCGGCCATGCCGTAGCAAGGATAAAAAGCTTCTCGACGAAACCCAAATGGCTCAAAGGTTTGTGCAAACTGGTCCAGGGTTTCAGCTCGCACTGGCTCAGCCCCTGTAAAGGCAACTTGCCAACTGCTGAGATCAAGATCGGTGAGCTGCTCTGGCTTGAGTCGGCGCACGCACAGGTCATAGGCAAAGTTAGGACCGCCGCTGGTGGTGGCCCCATGGTGAGAAATTGCCTGCAGCCAGCGCATTGGCTTTTGCAAAAAGTCAACAGGAGCCATTAACACCACCGGAAACCCCCCGTAGAGGGGCTGGAGAACACCGCCGATTAGACCCATATCGTGGTAGGGGGGCAGCCAAATAACGCCGCGACTGTCCGCATCATGTCCAAAACACCAATGAATGGCTGCGGAATTGTGCATCAAGTTACCCTGGGTAACCATCACCCCTTTTGGCTCCCCCGTTGAGCCAGAGGTATATTGAAGAAAAGCTAATTGGTCAGATTTGATATCTAAGGGTTGCCAGTCAGTGTAGTGGGCAACATCAATCGTGTCAGTCGCCAACCAGTGCAGGTCTGCGAACTGTGATTCTTGAGCGAGCCACTGATTGATTCTGTTGAGATAGGCATCGGTGGTCAGCAAGACCGATGCCTTGGAATCAGCCACAATCGTTTGCAACCGTGACAGATTTTGATTTTTACGAGGCGGATAGGCAGGAACAGCGGTCACCCCTGCATACAAGCACCCTAAAAAGGCAGCAACAAAATCAAGCCCAGGCGGATAAAGCAGCAGTGCTCGTTCTCCGGTTGCCTTAATTGATTGCAGTCGAGCCGCGATTGCTTTGACGCACTCAGAGAGCTCTAGATAGCTCAAACGACTGTCTTCTGTTTCACCATGATCTAGAAAAGTATAAGCAATACTGTTCGGTTGCTCATGGGCTCTAAGCTCGAGCAGATCTATAAAGGTTGAACATTTAGACGCAACTCCTAATGAGCTATTTAGGAAACGGTTCATCATAACGGTCCTCTGCAGGTATCACAACAGTCAAGGATAGGCTCAAAGCCGCTAGCACAGGCGGGACTTGTTTGCATTAACGGCGTTGATATAAAACATTCAAACGAGCGCAGACCACATATCCGCAATGGGATCTCTCAGGCTAGAGTCAGCGCACTTAAAAAAATCCCCATCATGTCGCAGCAACCCGACAGGGCTCCCATACGCTCATTTATAAGCGTTTATAAGTGAGCACCGATGAATTTCGAGTGATTGCATGCTCCACGCCTAACCATACATTACTTATGACGCAACCATAAAAAAAAGGTGCGTACCTAAGGTTAAGAAAATATAAAACCTGGAAATAGTTATGTGAAATGTTATGGTTTACACGTAACATATTGCTTGAGCGGACTAACTTAAGGATGTTGCTGAAGATTAGGCTTTTTCTTGCTAGCAACTTTGGAAACATTTTCGCTCGATGCGCATCAGTGAGCTGGGGGATAGTTGCTCCGTGCGCCGCATACGAAATTAGTATGCATAATTTTAGGAACATTTGAGTTGAGACTCAGGTCTGGTTTTCTGAAGGATCAGATTCGTTGGTTTGGGATTCGCTGCTGCGAGTGTTGAGGTCAACCTCACAGCAGGAAAGCATCCTTTCTGAAGTGAAACAGCGTTGATGAGGTTGCGCCTGTGCGATGCAGGCGTGCTCAGGATCGCATGCAAAAGTAAGTGAGAGGTTTTCGCATGGTTGCCTATCCAAATGTTGTTCAATATAAGTCTTCTAAGACTCTGCCCACCTCGGAAGATATTCAAGACTGGATTGTTGATTATCTCGCCGATTTGTTAGAGGTCTCCCCTGATGAGGTCGATCCGGCAATTTCCTTTGACCGGTATGGGTTAGACTCATCGGCAGCGATTGGACTAACCGGTGATTTAGAAGATTGGCTCGGTCAGGAGATCGAGCCCACACTGCTTTATGACTATCCGACGGTGGCCTCTCTGGCGCAGCATTTGAGTGGGTGTTAGGTGTTGGGTGATAGGCGGGAGAAGTTAAACCTAGGCCCTAAAACCTAATATCCAGCTAAAACATTCTGGCCCAAGTGCCCCTTTTTTGTTCAAGTTCCTTTCACACACTGTCGAGGACACGGCTATGGTTGCACAAGTTGAATCACCCATTAAAGTGGAGGTTAGTCGGGCGCGAAAGTGTCAAAGGCTGGTGGCGACTACCTACGATAACAATATTGCTTCTGACTACACAGAAAAGATTGAGGCGCTAAATCGACAGTTTCGCTATGCCAACAACAATGCGCATTACTGGAGTGACCCTGGGCAATCCGTAACGTATGGTACGCCGCTGTATGATTCAGCGACATCGGCTCAGCGATTGGCCTTAAACCATCTGCACTGGTTTGCTAACTACAATTATATTTCTGACTCAGAATCAGAAACGGTGGCATTTAACCAGATTACCGGCAGTGTATTTAAATCGATCGGGGGGTATGAGACCCTGGCGGAGGAGCTGACTGTAGAAACTGAGCAGGAGTATCAGCACATTAATGCCTTTCGCAAGATTGGGTTGATGACGGCTACCAGCGTCATCGGTAAATCGGGGTTGAATGCGTTGCTCAAGTGGAACTCTTACAAACTCAAGCTGGGTCAGGATAAGGTGCCAACCTACCAGTACTATGCGCTGCGTGCGATCGCAAAGCGCATGAGCCGCGACACCCGCGCCCACTATTCAGACTATCTAAACCAGGCCGAAGCCCAAAGCCCCTTTATCCTCCAGGCACCCACCACTGGCATGCTGGGGCGCTCCTTAGAATTTTCGGTGCCCCTGCAGAGCTTTTTTAGCTTTAGCTGGGGGGCAGGCTCACCCTTTATGGCCTGTCAGTTTTACACGATCCGCATGATTGCCAACCTGTACCTCAAGAACATGGAGCATGGGATCGCAAAATACTATAAGACCCTGGAAAATACGGGTGAATTTATCCCGGCACCCACCGCAGTCTCTCGCTATCACTTCCTGGACGAAGCCTTTCACACCACGATCTCTCAGCTGTTGGCTAAAGACCTGTACCGAGAGTTTGACAAACCCACCGCCTACGAGCGATTTGTCGCCAACATAAGTCTCTATATGATGCAGCGAGGTACCCTGGGTGGGCTCTCAGGGGTGCTGCCCCACCGCTATTTTGCTGATGACGGCACCATCATGGAAGTGCTCTATCGACTGCTGCAAGGCCCTGTATTTGGCATGGCAGCGGATGAGGCGCTGCACTGGATGCAGCTGTGTCTTTGCCAGGAGCATGACGGGTTTCATCTCGCTCGCAGTAATCGCAATCGCCTGCTGGGTGAGCTGCGTCGATTTTTTCAGCCGGTGGAGTATCTTTGGCCGATTAACCGAGATATGCAGGTGATGGCTAAGCGCGGCTCCATCGACGCTGCCCTGCGACAAAACAAGATCACCTTTGACCAGTTCTCTCGTTCGGTGGCAGCTTAATTATGGAACCGATTGCAGTGATCGGCATGGGCTGCCGATTTCCCCAGGCCAACAGCCCAGAAGCCTTTTGGCAAATCTTGCGCGATCGCCGGGAGGCGGTGGTGCCGGTGCCCCAGGACCGATGGGATATAGATGATTTTTACGACCCCAGCCCCGAGACACCGGGGAAAATGAGCACCCGCCTGGGCGCTTTTTTAGACCAGGTGGACCGCTTTGATGCTGAGTTTTTTGGGATGGCAGCGGATGAGGTCGAACACGTTGATCCGCAGCAGCGTCTGTTTTTAGAAGTTGCCTGGGAGGCCCTGGAGCAAGGGGGGATCTTACCCCAAAGCCTGGCGGGCACTGCCACAGGGGTCTTTATTGGTCTATGTACCGTTGACTATCACCGGCTGTTGTACAAAAGCTTTGATCGCATTGGCCCCCACAGCGGTACCGGCACCACCATGTGCATCACCGCTAATCGCCTTTCCTACCTGCTCGATTTACGCGGCCCCAGTCTGGCCATTGACGCGGCTTGCTCTTCATCATTGGTGACAGTCCATCTGGCCTGTCAAAGTTTGCGCTCTCACGAATCAGACCTGTGTGTTGCCGGTGGGGTTAACCTGATTCTCTCGCCCGACTCTACGATCTCTTCGTCCCAAACCCGTCTACTCTCCAAGGCGGGGCGTTGCCGCCCCTTCGATGCTGAGGCAGACGGCTATGTCAGGGGCGAAGGCTGTGGGGTGGTGGTGCTCAAGCGCCTTGCCGATGCCCGCCGGGATGGCGATGATATTTTAGCCCTGATCCGAGGCTCTGCGGTTAACCAGGACGGGTTAAGCAATAGCCTCACCGCGCCGAATGGCCTGGCTCAGCAGGCAGTGATTCGCCGTGCCCTCGACAACAGCGGGGTACAACCCCACGAGATTGACTATGTCGATGCCCATGCCGTGGGCACCCCCCTGGGAGACGCGATTGAGTTTAAGGCCCTGAAGTCGGTGCTCACCGAGGGCCGTGATGCCAAGCGACCCTGCTGGGTCGGTTCGGCTAAGCCCAATATCGGTCATTTAGAGGCCGCCTCGGGCATGGCTGCTTTGATGAAGGTGATTTTGTCTTTGCAGCATGAGCAAATCCCAGCTCACCTGCACTTGAACAAAATTAATCCCTACATTTCTTGCGAAGACGCCTCGATTGCTATTCCTCCTGAGCCTCAGCCCTGGCCGCAGGGTACCCAACGACGATTGGCGGGGGTCAGCG
>JBCBQD010000094.1:0-19257 GCA_039820425.1 Cyanobacteria bacterium J06635_1 | reverse complement strand
GCTCTCTTTCATGATTGAAGGGCTAGAGCTAGAGATGCCGCCTAACACCAGCTGAAATTTCATAATGAGAATTGCTGCGGTTAAACAGCCCGCGAAACAGCTCTGCGACTTCTAACAAACTGCGGGTCTAGGCTCGGTCATATTGCCAACCCTCGATAAACCTGGGCACCAAATATTGCCAACCGGCATCCTCGCTTTGCCAAAAATAATGATGGGCCAGATCCAGCCTGCCCTCGGCAATGCGTTCTTCAGTAAGTTTTTCCGCCGTGTCTTCGATGCCCTGGCCCCAGGTTTTGAGCTGTGGCTCTAACCAGGCGATGGCGCGTTTGTTGAGGGTCTGTACGTCCCGTTCCGTGCGCCGCATGGGGTTGAGCAAATAATCGCGCAAAAAGTTGGCGAGTTTTTCATCCAGCCGTAGCTCATCGACCAGGATGAAAGAATATCGCTCCCGTAGAGTTTGCAGCCGTCGCTCTAACCCATCGGTGACCTCCAGCATTTCGCGCAGCAACTCGGCATTAGGGCGACGCATCAGGGCCAGGGCATAGATCGCTTGCAGGTCTTGGGCTCGATCTTTGGCGCTAAAGCAATGGACTAAAAACCGTTCGCAGGTGGCTTTGATCACCGCATCTCGGGCGGTGGTTTTGCCTAATTCTCGCTGGACGGGTTCGACGATTTCCTCAACGGGTTTACCATCGCGATACATCACCGCCGCCTGATTGACCACAAAGGGAATGCCCAGGCTAAAGCGGGACATGGCATCGGCCTGTTCGTCAGTTAGTTCAGTTTGCTGGGGGGCCACTGCCGCAAAGTGTTTCTGGATTTCATCGATACCAAACTCGCTGAGTTGCTTGGCATAGACCCGATCTTCAGGAAAATCGCGCTTGTAGCCACGAAAATAGCCACCGCCGAGCTGGCCGCTGTCGGCCAGGTTTGAGCGACCGGAGACCACCCAGAGTACGCGACCCCCGCTGTGGCCCATCACATGGCGCAGGGTATAGTCACACTCCGGGCGGTCGATGATTTCGTAGGTGTCAAACAGCAGCACCAGGGGTTTCTGCTGGGTGAGTTTGGTCAGCCCTTTGCCCAGGGCTTCGGCCAGACGTTCGTTGGGGTTGGCGTAGAGGTCGTATTCCTGGGTTTCTAAAGCTCGCTGCACAAACTGTCGGGTTTGGCTAAGGGCTTCAGCGCTAATTTTTAAGACGGATTCGATATCTTTTGAGGCGGCTTCTAAACCAGTTGAGCGACGAATGATAAACGCAATGCCCTGTGCCCCTCGCTTCGCGACTTCATTGAGCATGGCATTGTCTGAGGGTTGACCACTCAGGGCTTTATCAACCTTGGCTTCAATATCACTGAGCTGTTTACGCTGTTTGCCATAGTCGTCAAAATATTTACCCCAACCGGCTTTGGTCAGGGCGTCATGGAGCACGTCTAAGATTTTGTCTGACTCGATGTGGTCGTGGCCGACTTGCAACGCGATATTCAGCTTTTGTTTGTCTTCCCAATCAAGTAAGAAGTGTTGAAACTGGTGGGCATATTCTGTGTCGATCAGCGAGGCCAACCGACGGGTGAGGGTGGTTTTGCCCATGCCCCCTGCGCCGTAAAACAAGAAAATGTAGGGCTTCTCCGGGGCCGTTTTGGCTTTACCGCTCCATTTAGTGAGCGCGTTGGTAAAGGTCGGCAAGTTTTTCTGCGCCCAGTTTGTCTTGTATTCGTCCAGCACTCGACGAAATTGGGCTTGCTCTTCGGTTCTGCCGAGGAAAGGAGGCATTGGGGTAGTGGGTAGTGAGTAGAGGGTGGAGGGTAGAGAGGCAGGGGGAGCAGGGGAGATGGGGGAGACGCGGAGACGCGGAGAGGGGGGAGACACGGAGATGGGAGAGACGCGGAGACACGGAGATAGGGGACGCGGAGAGGGGGAGGAAAGACTCGAAGCCTATGGAGGTGAGGGAACAGGTAATTTTTACCCACTACCCACTACCCACTATCCACTACTCACTACCCACTACCCACTACCCAGCCAGCATTTTCCGGCTCAAACGAACACCCTCCCCTATTTTCCTCTCGTTATAGCCTCAATGTGCCAGTCGAGGTTGAGTCCTTGGGTACTATTTAACAAATTCCGTTGGTCTTAAGATAGAACCGAGCCACTGGGGGAGTCACTCACCACATGTCAAAACGTATTTACTTTTCTGGATTGGTCGCAGGCACTGCGCTGGTGCTGTCTGCTTGCACGGTAGAGAGCGGCGGTGGCGGTCTGATCATTGAGACGGATCCACCGCCTGCCCAGGGTGATCAGCTGGTGATCCAGCCGATTCGGGTGTGTGATGATAGCGGTGGGCAGTGTGCCCAGACGGGCTTTTTTGATGCGGTCACTCAAAAGCTCTGGGACCAGGCGGATTTGGAGGTGACTTTTTTGCCGATCAACCAGTTGAATGACTCGACCTATTTGAGTGTTTCGCCGGGGTCTGGCAGCAATAGCGAGTTTTCTGAGCTGTCTTTTTCGGGGGGGCCGGGGGCGTTTGGCCGTCACCCCAGCTCTGATCGAGACAGCGGCCCTATCAATCTGTGGTTTGTAGACACCATCGAAGTGGGCAGCGGGTTGGTGCAGTATGGCAATGCCTGGGTGGGCTCTAACGGCGTGCTGATCAGTGACGATATTTTTGACTTTAATAATGGAGTGGGGCGCATTGATGTGATTGCCCACGAGGTGGGCCATAATTTGGGTCTGCGGCACTCAACCCTGGGGGCGGGGCCTGCCAATAATCTACTGAGCAGTGGTCGCAATCGGGCGATTCCAACGACTATCGATGACGTTTACCCCGACGGGGCCCGGTTAGGTCAGCTCACGAATGATCAAATCCGCGAGGCCCGCAGCAGTGGTTTCTTATTCAGCGCAGCAGGGTTGGCAAGCTTAATCAATTCAGCACCGGATGTGGTGATGAGTGATGCGCCAACGGAGCCGATTGCAGAGGCGGATGCGATGCCGATTGGTTTTGAGGCGTCGGTCGGGGGGTTAAAGATGCCGAAGGATTTGATCACGGGCTTTTCTGTCGAAGCGGACTTAGCCAGACCGGTTGGCGGTGATGCAGGGGGGCTTGCCCTGAGCGTGTCGAAGGGTGAACTCGTGGCTGAGGCGGATGCCGCATCGGTGCCGGAGCCGGGCGTGTCGATTTTGGTGTGGTTGGGTTTGGCTGGTATGGGGGGCGTTGCCTGCAAAAGGGGCGATCGCAACCTGGAGCGCAATCTGGGCGACACCGCTAATTGGAGGCGCAGCTAATGACGGTATTCAAGATTTCAAAATTCAAAATTTCAAAACTATTAACGGCCTTGTTGATTTTGGGCTGGGTCGGGGGTGCCCTGGCCTGTGTGCCGTCCGCAGATGTGTCGTCTGCGGGCGAGACGACCTCAGAGCTTGATGGAGATATGGCGGTGATTGAGTCAGAGTTTGGGGCAGATCTGCCGCCTGAGAATGCGACGCCAGAGGATGCGATCGCACTGCCCCCCGAGTCACAAACCTATGTGTCAGCAAATAGTCGTTACAAACTGGAAGTGAGCACCGCCGATGGATGGGCCACCCCCCAGGCAGAGGGGCGGCTCTATCGCCTGGATGAAGGGGCTAGCAGCGAGGATGAAACCTTGCTATGGCAGCAGCCCTTACCCCAAAACTATGGTCCGCGCTTTGTCACCGTGGGGGCTGAGGGGGAGGTGCTCTTGCTCGATGAATATATTAATGTGGCCAGCCCCTATGCTGTAATGGTGATGGACTCATCCGGGGATGTAATTGCCCAGCATAGCTTTGACGATGTACAAGTGGTGGTGGATATCCCCCGCGCTGAGATGGTTGAGCAGGCCGAGACCGGCTGGTGGATCAGCGACTCGCCAGAATGGGAGGATGAAGCGCAGGTTTCTGTGGCCACCTCGGGGAAGACTTTGATTATTGACCTGACCAATGGTCAGCTGTCTTTGTAGCCCCCATTGCCTACCCCCTTCTCCCATACCCCTATGAATTCCCCCCTCAAAATTCTCCAAATCATCCCATCGATCTCGCTGGTCTACGGGGGTCCTAGCCAAATGGTGCGGGGGCTGAGCGGTGGGCTGGCGCGGCAGGGGGCCACCGTCACGGTGATCACCACCGACTCTAACGGCGATATCGATCAGCCGCCTTTAGATGTGCCCCTCAACCAGTCGGTGGCCCAAGATGGCTACGAGGTGATTTATTTTCGCTGTTCGCCCTTTCGGCGCTATAAGTTTTCGCTAGGGCTACTCAACTGGCTGCGGCAGCACGCCCACCGGTACGATATCGCCCACATCCATGCGCTATTTTCTCCGGTGAGCACCGCGTCGGCGTCGGTGGCCCGGTGGCAGGAGTTGCCCTACATCATGCGGCCTCTGGGCACCCTCGATCCGGCAGATTTGCAAAAGAAAAAGCAGTTCAAGCAAGTCTATGTGTCTCTGTTTGAGCGGGCCAACCTCAAAGGCGCGGCAGCGATCCACTTTACCAGCCCGCAAGAGGCCAAGGTGTCAGAGCGATTTGGGCTCACCACCCAAGATTTGGTGATGCCGCTGGGGGTGAGTTTGCCAACATTTGAACAAACCGAGGCTGAGGCAGCGCAGGCGATTCGAGAACAATTCAAGATTGAGCCGGGGGTGCCGATTCTTCTCTTTATGTCTCGGGTTGATCCGAAGAAGGGGTTGGATTTGTTGTTGCCTGCCCTGGAACAGCTCAAGCAGACCGGGGTTTTGTTTCATTTTGTGCTGAGCGGGGCTAACCCCCAAGATCGGGCCTATGAGCGTGCGATCTCAACCCAGATCCAGGCCTCATCACTGAATGACTGCACCACTCTGACCGGCTTTGTCTCAGGCAATCTCAAGGCTCAGCTCTTGCAATCCGCCGATGTCTTTGTGTTGCCGTCTTACTACGAAAATTTCGGCATCGCTGTGGCTGAGGCGATGATGGTGGGTAAGCCCGTGGTGATTTCTGACCAGGTGCATATCTGGCCCAACATCCAAAGCAGCGAGTCGGGATGGGTGACGCCCTGTGAGATTGAGCCGCTTAAGACCGCCTTGCAACAGGCGATTACCGGCGCTGACGAACGCCAGCGCCGGGGAGAGAATGCCCAACACTATGCCACTGCTAATTATGGATGGGATGCGATCGCCCAGCGGATGATCCAGGCATATCGAGATCTGCTTATCCTGCCGACGACTTAAGGGTGGAGTTTTTGTGTGCTGGGTGAGCGCGCTGCGCTGGTGAGTACGCTGCGCTGGTGAGGTAGTGAATACGTTTGCCTCATCACTTCACCTTCTCAAGAAAAAGTTCAGTCTTTAGCTGTCCAGGGTCTAGAAGCCGAAAACATTATTCAGGACTCTTCAGAATTAACGTAACCCTTGCCTAGGGCGTCTTCTATGGCGATAATGGCCCTCTGCCGATCGGCGTTTTTGGTCATCCCATAGCCTTCACAGACGCCCCAAAAGCCAACCGTCATGACAATGGCGGCGCATTTGAGACCAGGCTTGACATCTTGCTTAGTGAGGACTGCACCCCAACCCGCAGCTAGAATGATGCCGTAAGCAATCATCAGGGTGTGGAGCAAATTTCGTTTAGAGCAACCCATGCGCATGGCTGACTTTTCTAATAAGACGGGGACACTGAGGCGAGTTCTAACAAGTTGAGTCGGTGTCATGAGGGATTCTGAGTGTGGGAACAAGGGCATTTATGCAGCAGCCATATGCTTGATGGCTGTTGATGCGTCTATTGAACAGATGACCATGATGGTAGGTCTCTATGGAGAAGATACTGGGAAGCCTCTCAGGAATCCCCGAGAATCGGATTAGCCTTGCGTGAACTACACGAAGCGCCCCCTTGTCAACAAGTTTCTTTAATAAATATCCATAGACAACCTCAACAGTTCCCCAGGGCTTTTGGGGAGAAACGTGGTCACCTGACGAGGGCTCTAGAGAATTCCGGTGCGATTACTTTAAATTCACCCATTGACTCTGCGAGTTTCAGTAAATTTGCGTATATTCTGCATAGAAAGAATACATTGGGCTATAATTCCACCTCTATTTTTAAGGTTTCGTTTTCAACTTTTAATGTTGCTCTTCATCCCCTTGGATTTCCCGTCTCCGGCCATTTGCTTCTAAAATAAGCATTCGTGCAGATGCCCCCTAAAACCCAATGCCTGAAGAGCAAATTGACCTATTCGGTGCCGCTGAAGCGACCAGTGAGCTCAGCCCTGACCAGTTTGAGCTAATCCCCACCAGCGCAAAAATCCCGATTCCACGGGGCACTTACGACAATCTCGACCAGCTAGCAACCCATTGCAATAGCTGTCAGCGCTGTGGTCTGGCCGAGGGGCGCACTAACGTCGTGATCAGTCGGGGGAGTCGCACCGCTCCGATTTTGGTGATTGGCGAGGGGCCAGGTCAACAGGAGGATGAGCAGGGTTTGCCCTTTGTGGGTCGCTCAGGTCAGTTGCTAGATAAAATCCTGGCCTCGGTTAAGCTCGACATTGAGAAAGATGTCTACATTTGCAACGTGGTCAAATGCCGCCCGCCGGGTAACCGCGACCCCGGCACCGATGAGGCCGCTGCCTGTAAGCCCTACCTGTTAGAGCAGATCCGCCTGGTAAACCCCAAAATCATTTTGCTCACCGGCAAAATCGCGATGAAAAACCTGCTGAACATTACCCAAGGCATCACTAAGGTGCGCGGTCAGTGGCGAGAATGGGAAGGCCGCCACTGTATGCCCATTTTTCATCCCGCGTATTTACTCAGAAACCCATCTCGGGAGCCGGGTAAGCCAAAGTGGCTAATGTGGCAGGATATTCAGTCGGTGAGGAAGAAGTTGGATGAGTTGATGGGGGAAGGGTAGAGGATAGAGGGCATTTGTACAAATGCCCTCTATCCTCTACTTTGTTTACGCATATTGACTCGGCACCGGGTACACCCCATTCAACACATACTCGCCAATCGCCTTAAATTTATAGTCCACTGGGTCGTGCAGGCTAAAGGTGCGCAGATCGCGCCAGTAGCGGTCAAAGCCGTAGTGGGCGGCGGTGGCGCGGGCTCCCATCAGTTCAAACATCTGGGAGGTGATGTTGACACCAACCTTGATGGCAAAGGCTTTGGCGCTGGCGGATGCGATCGCAACCTCACCGCGTTCTTCAAAGGTCAGGTCAGCTCCCTTTTCCCAGGCGGTTTGCAACTTATCAGCGGCGCGCTCGGCTAGGGCAATGGCGGCTTGCAGGTCGGTCCAATATTCGCCATAGCGATGCAAGATAAAGGGATCGTCCGTGGCTTTGTCGACACCAGAGGTCAGCCAGGGGCGGGTTTTGGCAGTGGTATAGCTTTTGGCGGCGTCCAGAGCGCCTTCGGCAATGCCTAAATAGGTAAAGACTTTGCCCAGCTGAGACACTAAGAAAATCAGGGTGGGGAAAGCGCTTTCGGGCACCGGGGGGGGCCCGACCAGCTCATCGGCGGCGACGTGGACATTCTCAAAGGTGTAGCTGCCGCTAGCGGTGCGACGCTGGCCCAGATTATTCCAGTCGTGGTTATAGCGAACGCCGGGGCGGTCCTTGGGGATGATGAAAACCATCGGCTGCTCGCCGTGGAGAGCTGCGATCGCATTGATATCGGCAGCGGCTACCCCCGTACCAAAGCTCTTGATGCCATTCACACGAAAGCTATTGCCTTCGGACTCAATCTTCAGCCGGGCATCCCGTGCATTCAGGGCATTGGCCCAAAATAGGTTTTGCTCCGTGGTCAGTCGATAGTAGTGCTCCGCCTGACCGGGGCGACCAATGGCAGCGGTGGCATGGACCAGCGTCGCGTGATTGGCATAAAGCTGCCCCACGGACCCTTGTGCCTTGGCCAGGGTCTTGACCACCTGATAGACCTCAGGAAATTTAGCACCCGCGCCGCCATACTCACGGGGGATGGGCAATAGCAACAGGCCAGTACGCTTTAGCGCCTCAACTTCGACGGTGGGGATACCTGCCTCAGCATCTTGTTGCACGGCATTGACTGAAAGTTGTTGACCCACCTTAGCGGCGACCGCCAGGTAGTCTTGAACGTCTATTTTTTGAAGGTTGATAGTATTCACCATGGGGAGTCTCCTGTCCTGTACGACCGCCACTCTATAAATCAATCGAGAAGAAATCGGGGCTTTCAGAGGAATTGGGTAGAGGGTAGAGGGTGGAGAGTGATCGATGGAGAGTGGTGGGTGATGGGTAGAAGATACTGCTTTGCTACCATGGGTGCAGATGAGTTAGCGAATCGCTTATGACTCAAGCTGGTACAGAGCGTCTAGTCAGCACACCGGACAAAGCAGAGATACTCGAAGAGGCAGTGGGTTTATTCAACCATAGCTATTTACAAATTCGCTTGGGTAAGGTTTTGGATAGCGAAACCTATACGGCTTGTGCTGAGCTGAGCCTGGATACAAGCGAATTAGACTTTGAGAAGCTTGAGGTTAAACTGCGACGAGATGAGGTGAAGCCGGATATTTCGCTTTATCCTAAACGGGGATTGAGCCGTCCCAGAGATATTTTACGAATGAAGGAAATGCCGCTGTTGGTCGTTGAAATTCTTTCACCTCGGCAGGGTACCGACGAAATATTAGAGAAGTTCCAGGTTTATTTCGCCCTCGGCATTCGGTCTTGCTGGCTGGTTGATCCTGCTTTAGAAACGATTGCGGTCTATGCGTCGATGACTGATCGAACTATTTTCAGCACAGGTGATATTGTGGACGATGATTTAAAGATTTGCGCTTCGCTATCAGATATCTTTGTCTGATGTTATCGACTTATTCGGGATAGATATTGCCGGTTCGGCAATCGCGGAGCCAGAGTTTTACCGCCTGACCAATGCTGCCGAGGGTGCTCTCTCTCGGTGGCAAGACCGGGTATGGCTGGTTGGGGTCGTCGAGGGTGGAGAACATAAACGCCAGTCGCCAGCCGGTCTCACTGGGGGTTAAAAATGCCCAGTGCAGGTGCTGTAACGTAATCTCTCGGGTGCCGCTATATTCTCGCTCGAGGGTGGTGAAAAAGATTTGCGCCAAGGAGTCGCCTGCTGTGGGGGATGTGGTGTAAACCCGATCGGTGATGTCCAGCGGGGTGAGTTCGGTTTGCCCGGCGAGGATGACATGGGCCGGGCGGTACTGGTCGAGGGCAGAGGTACTAAAATCAGTACGAATTTCGCCCAGGCTGCGTTGCAGCACGCGGTTGCTATAGCTGGGCAAGTCTCGTGTCAGCAGCTCTGTAAGGTGGCTGATGTCTTCGGGGCAGGTGGTCTCGGGGCGCAGGGGGAGGCTGGGTTCTAGGGAAGGAGCTTGAGCAAGGGCAACAGAGGTAAACCTAAGGCAGCTTGCCCAGAGGCTGAGGTTTAAGAAGCTGAGCCTGAGCAAGGTTCTACCCATCACGCTGCGGCAATCTCCTCACAAATTTTCTCAAAAGCGGCTTTGGGGTCCGCCGCCTGGGTGATCGGGCGACCAATTACCAGGTAGCTTACCCCAGCTTTGATGGCCTGGGCTGGGGTCAGGGTCCGTTTTTGATCTCCTAAATTGGCCCAATCTGGGCGGACCCCAGGGCACACGAGCAAGCCATCATCCCCCAGGATATGTCGCAACTGCCCGGCCTCCTGGGGGGAGCAAACGATGCCGCCCAGTCCACTTTCCTGGGCAAGCAAAGCCATTTGCAGGGCATAGTCCGTTAGCTCCAGCGGTAGCTTTAGCTCAAAGGCCAGGGCGCGGGGGGTGATGCTAGTCAGGACGGTAATCGCCAGCAGGCTAGGAGGCGGGCAGCCTGCCTCGATGGCCCCCTCTATCGCAGCGGCCTGGGCGGCTTGCAGGGCGATCTTACCTGCGGGTGCATGGACGGTGATTAAGTCGACGCCATAGCGGCCAGCGGCGCGGCAGGCCCCGGCCATCGTATTGGGGATATCGTGGAATTTGAGATCGAGAAAGATCCGTTTTTGTCGATCTTTAAGGTGGTTCAAAATGGTGGGGCCACAGCTGACAAAGAGCTCTAGCCCCACTTTCCAAAAGGTGACCTGGGGAAGTGCGTTGAGGGTTGCGATCGCATCCCCCTCACTGGCCACATCCAACGGCACAATAATCTTGTCTTCGATTTTTTCACCCATCATTTGCAATCCTCATCCCCAAACCGTGAATCGATCGAGATGGTGGGTTTAGGATATCGGTTATGTCTCATCACAGTCAGGTCATCCGTAACCCACCCTACGCCTTTCGCCTTTCGCCTTTCGGCCTATTCCACCAACCTCACAAACTTCTTCTTCCCCACCTGCAAAACCTTCCCCACCAGCCCATCCGGGGTATCAAAGGTCAGATTGGGGTCGCCCATTTTCTCGCCCTCTAGCTTGACCGCGCCCCCTTTGATTTGCCGACGGGCGTCGCTGCTGCTAAGGCAAAGGGGGGTTGCACCGAGCAGGTAAAACAGCTTAGCGGGAAAGTTGACCCCACTGAGGGAAAATTCGGGTACGGCTTCGGCCGCAGCAGCATCCCCCTGAACCAGGGTGAGGGCATCTTGCTGGGCCTGTTGTGCAGCTTCGACATTGTGGAACTGACGGGTGACCTCCAATGCGAGCAACTTTTGGCACTCCCGTGGGTTACCTGGCAGGGTGTCCAGGGGCAGCCGGGTCAGCAGCTCAAAGTAGCTTTTGATCAGCGCGTCTGGCACCTTTTCGAGCTTGGAATACATCGACAGTGGGTCTTCCTGCAAACCCACATAGTTACCCAGAGACTTCGACATTTTTTGGGTGCCGTCGGTGCCCAGCAGCAGCGGCAGCAACATGCCAAACTGGGGCGTGATACTGAAGTGCCGCTGCAAATCGCGCCCCACCGCAATGTTGAACTTTTGGTCGGTGCCGCCGAGTTCGACGTCTGACTCGACGGCCACAGAGTCATAGCCCTGCATCAGCGGGTAGAGAAACTCATGCAGGTAGACTGGGCTACCCTGCTCATAACGATTGGTAAAGCCCTCTTTGGCGAGCATCTGACCCACCGTCATGGTGCCCAGCAGTTCTAAAATTTTGCTTAAATCAAGACCTGACAGCCACTCTGAGTTATATCGAATTTCTAGCCGACCGGGGGTATCAAAGTCTAGAATGGGTCGCACCTGCTCCAGATAGGTCTCAGCGTTGGCCTTGACCTCGGCCTCGCTCAGCTGTTTGCGCACCTCTGACTTGCCTGTGGGGTCACCGATGCGGGCAGTAAAGTCGCCAATAATCAAGACTGCGGTGTGACCCGCGTCTTGAAAGGCCCGTAGCTTGCGCACCGGGATACTGTGGCCCAAATGGATTTCGGAGCCAGTGGGGTCAATCCCCAGCTTGATCCGCAGAGGGCGATCGGTGGTTTGCAGCCGTTTGATCAGGTTTTCGTTAGGGTCTTGGGACTCGGGCTGATCGGGAAAAACCTCGGTGATGCCTCGATAAATCCAATGCAGATCGTCTGAGGAGGGGGGAGACACAGGCGGGATGTTTGCAGCAGCCGTCATGGTGGTTAGAGAAGGTTAGAAATAGTGTGCGCTTGGGCGTGTTTGATGGAGAAGATGGACAGGATTGGAATCTGGAGGAAAGCGGTTTGCAAATATTGCGGAAGTTTTCGAAAAAACCTAGACATTTGTCAGGGATCAATTATAGTGACGGTAAATTACACCTGTGGAGGCACCCGTCGTCAAGGCGGGGCTTTAGCACCAGTTACTAAACCTACCAAAAATTTTACGGTTAACTTAGGTAGAGTTAAGGCTGATGATGGCTTGGGTAGCCTGTAGGCACTCATGGGCACGTCTTTCTAACAATTATTTGGCTGCTGCCAAATTTTCTGACCAGATACTAAGCTCTCAGGAAATATAGTTTAGTTACTGACGATTTGATCTATATAATTTCAGAACTCTTTTTTGAAGGGTCTAAATTATTCAATCAGTTTAATCAAGGACGTAATACGACAGTGGCATTCAATACGATTCGTCAATCTCGCTCTGACAATCCCTCATCGGGTCTTCCGCAGCTTCGGTTGACTAAGTCGCCCGCTATCTTGAAGCACATTCAAGATGTTTTGCAAGTCAGCGGGGCCTCGCTACTGTCGGTGACCATGCTCACCAGTGCATTGTTGGCAGGTGGCCTGGTGGGGCTGGCGATCAGTTTTAGAAATTTGCCGGATGTCCGTGTCCTGAGAAATTACATCCCCTCAGAAACCAGCTACATCTATGATGTGGATGGTACCTTGTTAGACAGCCTGCACGATGAGGCCAATCGCGATGTCGTAGACCTCAACGAAATTTCGCCCCACCTGAAGCGGGCGGTGCTGGCTATTGAGGACAGCAGCTTTTTTACCCACGAGGGCATTAACCCCACCGGTATTGGTCGAGCCATGCTAGCTAACTATCAGGCGGGCAGTACGGTGCAGGGGGGCTCTACGATCACGATGCAGCTGGTTAAAAACCTGTTTTTGACCCCTGAGCGGGCGGTCAGCCGTAAGGTGGTCGAAGCGGTTTTAGCGCTGCGGATTGAGCAAATCTTTGAGAAAAATGAAATTTTTGAGCTGTACCTCAATCAGGTGTACTGGGGCCATAACACCTATGGGGCTGAGACCGCAGCCCAAAGTTATTTCAACAAGTCCGCTAAAGATTTAACCCTGGCTGAGTCAGCCATGATGGCGGGGTTAATCCAAGCGCCAGAGGGTTTTAGCCCCTTTGTAGATTACAAACTGGCCAAACAGCGTCAGTCGATCGTTCTGGCCCGTATGCGTCAGCTCAAGTGGGTCTCACCCGAAGAAGAGGCGGCGGCCAAAGCGCAGCCCTTAAAGCTAGGGCGGGTAACTTCGTTTGGGTCTAGCCAGGCTCCCTATGTAACCGAAGCCGTGGTGCAAGAGCTCGAGGAGCAGTTTGGCAAAGAGGCGGTGCTTAAAGGTGGGATGCGAGTCCAAACCACTATCGACCTCAGACTGCAAAAGATCGCTGAGCAAACGGTACAACGAGCCTACTACAACCGTTTTGGCAGTGGAGCATATGCTGATCAGCTGGCGCTGGTGGCGGTTGACCCGCGGACTCACTACGTCAAGGCTATTGTCGGCGGCGTTGATCACGAGGAAAGCCAGTTTAACCGGGCCGTACAATCTCGTCGTCAGCCGGGTTCTGCGTTTAAGCCGTTTGTGTATTACACTGCCTTTGCCTCAGGGCGATTTACCCCCGACAGTATGATCGGCGATTCACCAGTGACTTACCCGGATGGCTACGAGTACTACTCCCCTAAAAACTACGATAGTACTTTTATGGGCAGTATTCCGGTGCGGCGGGCGTTGGAGATGTCTCGCAATGTGCCTGCGGTGAAGCTAGGGCAGGCAGTTGGAGTTAGCCGCGTGGTTGAAGTAACTCGGACTCTGGGTTTCGAAAGTCCTATCTTACCAGTAATCTCGCTGCCTCTAGGGTCTGTGGATGTGACCCCGATGGAGATGGCAGGGGCCTATGCAACCTTTGCCAGCAATGGCTGGCACTCTGATACTACCCTGATTATGCAGGTGACAGATAGTGACGGCAATCTGCTGCTAGATAATACGCCTAAACCCCAGTTGGTGCTTGATCCGTGGGCTACGGCGTCTCTGACCAGTGTCCTGCGTGGCGTAATCGAGCAGGGGACCGCCACCAACGCTAAGATCGGTCGCCCTGCGGCGGGTAAGACCGGCACAACTGAATCTCACCGGGATACCTGGTTTGTTGGCTATGTGCCTCAGCTGGCAACTGCGGTGTGGGTCGGCAATGATGACTATACCCCGATGGGTAAAGGGGCGACCGGCGGGGGATATGCGGCTCCGGTATGGCGCGACTTTATGAGCCAGGCTTTGCAAGATACACCCGTAGAAAATTTTCGACGTCCGTCGGAGTTTATCCGCCCATAAAGATCTAGTAGAGACTATCTGTCCGTAACGCTCTGCTAACCCAGCGATGGGTAATCAAGCGATGGTAAATGGCGCTACGGATCGATTTCTGCCTTCATGCGCTCTAGGGTCTGGTTCATTTGCTCGAACATTTTTTGGGGGGTCATCCCAAACTGCCCTAGATGGGTTTTGAGTTGTTCAACACTCATCTGAGCCATAAAGTCTTCAGATAGTTCAAACCGCTTCATAAAGACCCGATAGCGGTCCATTATGCCCTCCATTTGCTCAATGAAAAGCTTTTTGCCTTCGCGATCAAACTTGCCATACTCGCTACCTAGCTGCATCAGCCCTTGATAGTCTTGGAACAGCTGCATCGCTTCTTTTTGGACAATCTCTGAATCGAAAAACCCCATTTTGTTATTCACTCCCAGGGATGTATAACTTTGGCCACTTAAAACCATCTATACATATCAGCCTAGGAGTTTACCAGGCTATCCGCAAAGGCGAGATATCCTCACCTGTTGGTAGGTTGGGTGGCGTGAATTTATGATTTGCCGAACAATCGCCCTAGCCAGCTACTGCGGGGGTCTTTAAGAGAGGGGGGGTTAGCCATAGGTCGGGATCCGTTTTTTTTTGGGGACATGGGATTTTTCTTAGCCCCAGGCTGTACCTTTTCAATCTTCTCTAAATACTTTTGGATGATGGGGTGGTTAGGGTTAAGCTGCCCGGCGCGTTTGAGATGGGCTTTGGCCATCCCATATTGTTTTCTGACAAAATAAGCTTGCCCCAACATGGAGTGATACTCGGCGTTATTGGGTTCAAGCTTCAGGGCTTCCCTAAGTTCTTGGATGGCCATTTCGTAGTTTTGCTGGTTGAGATAGGCTCGAGCCCGAATACCATATTTTTCGGCATAGTTGACCTCTGGGGGGTCTGGCTCAGGGGGCTCAACCTCACTGCGCATGGCTGGCGTAGAGGCCATCAGGCCCCGACGCTTTTCGCGAATGACGATATCGCCCATCTTACGACGCAAAAAGACGGTGTTGAGCTGGCTAAGCTGCTCTAGCGCCGTTGAGAATGCGTTCGGAGAATCAAATTGATTTTCTGCTAATTGGGTAAGGGCGTTTTCGTAAAAGACTTCGATTTCTGCTTCTGGGATGCGAAGTAGTTGTTTGGCGCTCTCAAAGGTGGGATTTAACTTGTCAGTGCGGGCCAGACGACGCACTCGAAACCGCATCGTGGCCAGGGACTCTGAACGAGTTTTTTCTTGCTTGAGACGCTGATAGGCGGGGTTGATAACCCGAGATAAAACTTGACTGGCAAAGGCTTTAGTCGTGTCATCTTCCCCCGCTAAGCTATCGGGGTGGAGTCGTTTGGCGACCTGGCGGTAGCGTTTGAGAATTCTTCGATCTTCAGCCGTCACGGAGATACCCACGGCTGCATAGGGGTCTCGCTCAGCCAGGTTTATCCATTCACTCTCAAATCCAGCGTTTGCCATGCAGAACTGACTTATATTAACGTTGCGTGTTGCCATCTCTATACCAGTACATCTAAACAGACGTGTAGTCTGGGTAAAGTTCGGCAAGGTTTAGCAAAAAAATTTACTTTATGTATTTTCTCTAAATCTATTGATAAGCTGATGTCGATTAATCACCCGCTAAGCAGTCTTGGGTTAAAACCATGACCCCATCTAGGCCGGGTGTTTGCCCTCGGTTAAAGCTAAACCAAAAGCGGTTTAGGTCATGTTTGCGTTTGCTTCTTCATTATAGATAGCAAAACTGGCTTGGCATCCGCTATAGCTTCTAAGTCTGGGCATTCTTTTAAAAATGTTGTCTGTATTGATGACACCTTTCGGATAAGTTACTTGCGGCAAGATTTGTGGTTGAGCAAAAGGCAGTTGAGCAAAAGGCAGTTGAGCAAAAGGCAGTTGAGCAAAGGGCAGTTGAGCAAAATCGAAACGTTGCAATTGTCCTCGCCTTCGTCGGAGCCTTGCAACCGACGCCAGTGCCGCTGACCTTTTTGCATAAACTTTACTTCGGCCAATATGGCTGGAGTGTTGTTTATTTCTTGCTCGGGTTTACCCAAATTGCTCGAATTGCTTGTGCCATTGAGGGATTGTGGTATCTATGGGAGGGCATAGGCGGCCCGGCTTTCCCAAGGGTGCAGCCTTGTCAACCGAGGGAATCTCTGGAACAGGTGCCGCAGCAGGTGGGTGCGATCGCAACGGCCCTGCGAGAACTGGATCAGCTACGCCAGGAAGGGTTGCTATCGGAATATGAGTTTGAGCAGAAGCGGCGACAGTTTTTGGATCAGCTAGGGAATGGGTAAGTTAGGTAGTGGGTAATGGGTGATGGGAAGAAGAAAGGTTTAACGACATTCCTAGCCAGACAGCTGCTTAAGGGACTTGACCGCTTAGAGGCTCAGGCAAATCCGTTACGGGTGCGGCTGCAGCAAGATCCTTACTATCGATTTCAATCTGTGGGTGAGATCGAGGCGGCGGTGAAGCTGGGGGTGCGCATTGATGTGAATCAAGCCACTGTGGATGATTGGTTACGGTTACCAGGGATTTCAATCCACCAGGGGCGTACTTTGGTGCAACTTACCCGGTCGGGGGTGGCGTTGACCTGTATAGAGGATGTGGCAGCGGCAATCGGGGCTACGGTGCAGCGGTTGCGGCCCCTGGCACCGATTTTAGTGTTTTGCTACTATGACAGCGCGATCGCGCCTGAGACGGTCAATGTCAACCAGGCCAGCCTGGCCCAGTTGACTCGGATTCCGGCCATTGATTTGTATTTGGCCCGGACAATCATTTATCATCGCCAGCGCGGTGGCCCCTATCGTCACCTGGCCGATATTCAACGACGGCTACAGCTATCGGGGCAGCTGACGGCAGCTTTGTTACACCATTTGCGCTTCTGAGTAGCCCTGCGTCTACCTCTGCTAGTATCCTTTGTCCTAGCGCTATTTTGAGCTTGCCTATGCCTTCTTGGTCACTTTGGCTCATTGCCATCCTTGCTACCGGGATAATTTTCCGGCTTGCCCGCTGGCAGGTCTATACTCAGACGCTGCCGGGGGGACTGATTTTTGAGACGGCTCGGATTACAGATTATCCCTCTCTGGACCAGTTTGCGGTTGAACAAGGCACCGATGCCTTGACGGCTCTTGGATTTGAAGAGCTTGATGATACCCTGCTCACCGCTGAGCAGGGCAAGCTTAATCAGCAGTTTAGTCGTCTTTTATGGCATCCGACCCACAGCTGCTATGCCCAGGTCTGTACGGCCTTTGATCGCTCACCTCAAATCATTGCAATCGTGAGCTTATTTGCAGATAACTGGAGCTTGACCACCACTACCCAGCGGGCTAATGTGCTGGGTACTTTGACCCGATTAAACCGGAGTGCCTGGTATTTTGAGCCCCAGGCATCAACGCGAGAGTTGCTCAGCGATCATCTGCGACAGCGAGAGCAGCTAACATTAGTTCAGTCTTTACAGCTGGCAACCGACGGTGAAGCGGAGTCGTTTTATGTCAAAGCCAAGGAGCAAACCTTTCGACGCAAGCAGGTGATCAAGCGGCAAATGTTGCTGTTCTCTTTCATCAAAGGAATGATGGCCTCTGTTCGCCCTCAAAAAGCTTGGGATGGCGTCCTCAAATCTAAAGGTGCTCGCAAATTAGAAATCGCCGTCGCTAAGCGGGAGCGTGAAGGCATCAACGCGACCTCTGAGGTGCCCCCAGCCGGAGACCCTTTTTCGCCCTCGGTGGCCAATCCAGATACACCGGTTGAACCGCCGCCGCCCCCAGAAGATACCCCCACCGGTATTGATTTTTAAGGATCGGTCAGCGCTGCTTATGACTGGGTAACGAGTAGTCTGTCAGCCTTAGATTTTCGAGTAAGTCGGACGCGGGGACAGAGAGAGGCGGAGTGCTTCATCCATGGGCAATTTCCGCGTCATTCGTTCTGGGCTGTCAGTTCTTGGAATCGTGGATTGGTATGCAGGTTTTCAAAACCAGGTTCCTGGCTGGCCCGCTTGCTCCATTGCTCAGGGTTGAGGTTGATCGCTTTGCCCAGGGACAACAGAGCAATGTCATCAGCCCCTATCTGGGCATGGCAGTAAGCTTTGAGATACCAGGCTAGATCAAATTCTGGGCGCAGGGCTACCGCCTGGTTAAAGTTGCCAATGGCCGGTTCAAATTGATTCAGTAACATCCAGGTCAGGCCCCGTCGCATCCATGCTTCGGTGTAGCCTGGCTTAAGTGCGATTGCCTGGGAGTAGCTGGCAATGGCGGCCTGAGACTGACCTTGTTGGTCGTGTTGGATGCCTTTTTGGTAAAAGGTTTCGGCAGTTTCAGTAGTCATGGGGAAGGGGGGATATGTCAGGGGGTGTGTGATGGACAGGCGACGTTTGAGACGGGGTGTAAAACCGCTGGGTGGGATACGCCAGCTGAATATCGGCGTGCTGGACAAAGGTTCTTAAAATCGTTTCCCAAATGGCTTGCTCAGTGCCGCGGCGGTGGCGGGGTTCGCAGAGATAGCGAATAGTGAGTAAGACACCGCTGTCTTTAACAGAGGTGTAAACCGTCGGGGTGAGTTTCGCGTAGAAAATCATATATTTTCGGGCGGCTTTTTGGACCCGCTGTTGGGCGGCTTCGGTGAGGTGCTCGGCGTTTTCATTCGCAATGCTGTGTAAGATCGCTTTGGCTTTTTCCCAGTTGCTCTCAAAGGTAATCAAAACTGGGATTTCATGCCAGATGTACTGAAAGCCTTTGGAATAGTTGGCAACTGCTTCTTGGAAAACCTTTCCGTTGGGGACGTGAATGATGCGCCCGGTACTCTGGTCTGTTTCCACCCAGTTGCCGATTTCCATCAGGGTAAATTGAAAAATACGAATGTCGATGACATCCCCGGCATGGTCACCAATCTGAATGCGATCGCCCACGTGAAACGGCTGACGCGCCAGAATAAAAGCCCAACCGACTATGTCTGAAATGGGTTCTTTGAGGGTCACGGCCAGACCCGCAGCAATGATGCCTAAAAAGGTAGAAAGCCCCCGAATGTCTGGCAACCAGGGAAGGCCCACAACCAGCAGTGCGATCGCACCGCTAACGTAGCCAATGCTCTTGCGCCAGTGGTATCGGATTCGAGCATCTTCGATCTGAGCGTTAACCCAGCGCTGGGTGATCAGTCTCAACGCCAGCACCACCGCTAGGCCAATGGCCGAAGCAATTAACTTTTCTTGGGTGCTAGAAACCGCGTTTAGCACCCCGTCCAGTGACCCAACCTGAGCAAGAAAACCCATAGCAGCACTCCAATTTAATGTAAATGAATGTTAACCTCGCTTCATTATAGGGGTTGGTGAGCCCGTAAATTGGAG
>JBCBQD010000093.1:956-19319 GCA_039820425.1 Cyanobacteria bacterium J06635_1 | reverse complement strand
TGCCGTAAAAGCCTCTCGTCATGGTTGCCCTGCTCCTTCTTTGCTCCCTGAAGGAGACTGACTGCCTGAATCTTTACGTTAGAAGTAGAGTCGCCTCTATTTCAAGAAATGCCCTACCTGCCGAGCCCCCTCGGGACGTTTATCTATACGCAGTTCAAGCGACTACCCCTGGTTGATCGTCTCTCGGCGCTACCGCTGCTCTACGCCGTGATTGATTTTGATAACTCCGACGACGCCTGGAAACGCTATGACGGTGTCACCGCGAGAGAACTCTTCAAACAGTTTGGCGTCTCGGCCCGACTTTATAAAGAATCTTTTGAACCGATGTTGTTGGTCGGTCTCTTTGCCCCCGGTGAAAAATGTTCTGCAGCGGCGGCCCTGGGAATGCTCTACTACTTTATCCTGGCCCACCAGCCCGATTTTGACGTGCGCTGGTGCCGTGGCACGGTCGGTGAGATGATTTTTCGCCCCTGGGTGGAGAAAATCGAGAAGTTGGGGGGGCATGTGCTGGCAAATAAACGAGTGACCGATGTTGAAGTAAATTCAGACGGATGGGCGACGGCGGTGTGCTGTGGTGAGGAACGCTTTGAGGCTGATGCCGTGATTTTTTCCGTAGGGATCACTGGCATGAAAAAGATTGTTGCCAATAGCCCCACCTTGAGAAGCCGCTCAGAGTTTCGCGACTTGAGCAATCTTGGGGCGATTGATGTGTTAGCTACAAGACTTTGGTTTGACCAAAATGTCCACGTTCCTCTTCCCTCCAATGCCTGCTTTGGTTTCCACGCCACCACTGGCTGGACCTTCTTTAACCTCAATGCTCTCCACGAGGAATATCTCAATGCCCCCGGCAGCGTCATTGAGGTCGATTACTACCACGCCAACCAGTTTCTCTCCCTCAGTGATGAGCAAATCATCCCACTGGTGCAAGCCAATCTTGCTGGCTGCATTTCCGCCTTTGGCAAAGCTAAAGTGACTGACTACAGCGTGATCCGCTTACCCCAGGCGGTTAGCCACTTTGCCCCCGGCAGCTATCAGTATCTGCTACCAGGCAACACTAGCTTTCCAAATATTTTCATGAGCGGTGACTGGGTAGTCACCCGCCACGGTTCCTGGTCCCAAGAAAAGGCCTATGTCACAGGACTGGAAGCCGCCAACCAAGTCATCGCGCAGTTTGGGGGTCAACCCGCCGCCATCACCGCCATTGTGCCAGACGAACCTCACATTCAGGTCGCTCGTCGACTTAATCAGGCTGTTAGAACCGCTGGCCAAATGCTGCTACCAGGGTTTTGGCTGCCGTAGGTAGCCTTAGATTCAAGATTTTGCTATTTGAGCTTGGGAGTGACTTTAAACAGCTCCATATAGTCTTCTTGTCGATAGAATGCATGATTGACAAACTTCCAATGGGCCTCTAGGTTCAGGTGCTCACCAAAAGTCTCTTGAAAGACCTTTTCATCAAATCCTGAACCGCACACCAACCACAAGTGGGTCACAATAGGCGGTATATTCTCGAGGGCAAGCGTCGCGTCAGTTTTTTTAATATCAGGGGTTTCACAGAATCCTGCGAGATTCGTTACGAGAGCATCGCCCTTGTAGTAGTATCCAAAGGCATTGCTCAATTTATCTAGGTTTGTGGCTTCTAACGAGTGTAGGATGATATCACCCGGTTGCTCATGCTGACTAATGACTTCAGATAACCCTCGCCAGTCTTGTCGATCTTGAACCATGTAATAGCGACCTATCCCAGCAGTTACTGCGATCGCATAGACAGCAGCAACCAAGGCCGCAGTCATTCGATGCATTTTCCACATTCTAACCAGACCCGCAGCTATCAAAATTAACAGGTAAGGCATAGTGTAGACAATATACCGATCAAAAAACATACTTTTAGAGACTGCTGCGTGAATGAGCCAGGGTACAAAAGCCCATGCTGTGACCCATAAAAGACGATTTGAAAAGCGGTTTTTGTAGAAGGCCAGCCCCGCTAAAGCTAGCAAAATCAGGTTATAAGCCTGAAAAAACAGACTCATTAATTTTGATGTTGAAGGGAATGGAAATGCTGTAAGTTTCTTAAACTTTCGCAGGAATTCACCATATTCGTTAGGTGAAGCAACCTGACTTAAAGCCGTTACTTTATTCGTAATATCTAATGATTTCTTCAGAAATGGCAAGGTTTTAGAGACTAAAGCAAACGTAGAAGGCAAGCATGCGAGGACAATGAGTATAAGCCATTTTCCGAATACTACTAAGGTTTTTGGCTGCTTACGAAACTTAAGCCCGAATAGAATAATATCTGGAAATAACAGCGTTGCATTTAAGGGCGCTGCTAGAAACGTCAGTGCACGAGTAATCGCCCATATGCCTAGATACTTTTGCTTTGGCGTCTCAAGTGCGTAAGCAAGTGCCAAACTTCCCAAAAGGGCCAAAAACAGCCCAAGCGCATACATGCGAACCATTTGGGAAAAGTGAATAAACAAGGGTGAAAGCGATAGCATAAGCGATGCTAGCAAACCCACTTTCTCGCCAGCGATACGGCGACCGAGGCGATAGGTCAAAAAGACACTGCCTATACCAAATAAGACAGAAAGACTTCGCAGCCAGGCTTCGCCCTCACCAAACAACATCCAAATTCTGAGGAGAATATAGTAAATTGGGCGGATCTGAGTGAATCTCCCAAGCATATCCGAAAGTGTGAGATTCAATGATGTTGCGTCATAAATGCTATAAAGCTCATCGATCCAGAAACTCTCTGCACCCAGTTTATAAAAACCCAAACCTGTGGACAGAAACAGTATCAAAGTAATAGGAATCCATGGATACTGAGGCTTTGCTGTGCTAACGGTTGGCATTCTTACAGACGTTTTCATTATCATGGTTTCTATTTTTTTAAGAGGTGCAACATAATCACTTTTGAGCTGTGGGCGAGCTGTTTGGCTTGCCCAGATACCGCCTGTTCACATACGTCCCCAACTCCTCAACACTGTGGGAGTAAGCCAGGTCTCCTTAGCCCGGCCTTTACCTACCAAGCGCTCAGCTTTGGAAGGCGGAATCGGGCCTTCGTCTCTGAAAGCTCACTTGGACACTTACTTATCGAGAGTTCATATCAGCGACCAGTTCAGCTCGGTAGGCCTTGAGTGAGCGGCCATAATCATGCAGCCTGACGTCAGTCACTTTCCTAATCAGCCAGTTAGCTATCTTCGAAGGGAGCAGGCGGGTTAAAACGTGATCCTGTCTATGCTTTCGCCATTCACTGACTAAGTCGTAACCCTCTGCCATCTTGCTCAACAACTGGGGAATATCCCTTGGATCGTTTTGTAAATCTCCGTCCAGGGTCACCATGACTTGGCCTTGAGCATGCTCAAATCCTGCTGCCATAGCAGCTGTTTGGCCATAGTTACGCCGAAAAATGATGGCGCATAAATTTTTCCAGGTGCTCGTGAGTTCTTGCAAGCGTTCGGTAGAGCCATCCTTAAAACCATCGTCAACACAAATGATTTCATAGGGGTAGGGCTCTTGGTCTAAAACCTCAGTGACCCTTTCAATCAGGGGAGTCAAATTGTCGGATCTGTTATAAATCAGAACAATTACAGAAACGCATACATTTGAATTTTCAGGAATGATTGAAGGCTCAGAAATCAACCTTTCTGAGGGGATAGGCTTGCAAACTGAGAGGGAGGTTGACATGTTTTAACGACTCAAACACCGAGGGAGTATTTTGATTCAGCTGTACAGAATCAAACTGTTTGATTGGATATTAAGCTATCAGCACAGATTAATTGACACCCAAAGTCTGTGTACTTTGGGAAAGCTAATATGAAGACGGCTTTACCATACATTTAAACACTTTCTGAATGACTAAACCTTGCATACCTACGCAACAAGTAAGATAGGCATAAACCATCAAGAGAGCGCGAGAATTCATATGCTTAGAATACTTTTAGTTTGAGTGAAAACACTAGTTTAAATAATGACTTTATTTATTCTTCATGAGTGGTTGATAAAACATAGACTCTTCAAGTTGGTAGCTACGCAGTGGCCTCTTGAAATCATCTCAGGAAAGTCCCTTAGGGCAAACATCATGGGCAACTCAAAACGATGGAGTGCAATAGATATTGGTGTTCTCATAGTGAATAGGTTCGCCTTCTAGATAAGCCATGATGTCAGGATACTCACCCCGTCTGGAAAGAATTTTTGGACCCAGATAACCAGCGATGGGTGTCTTTCTGACTCATTAAAATGGATGGATGCTGTTATCAAGACATTCGTCTTAACATCCCCTCAAGCAGAGAGGACTGACGCTCAAAAATGCCTGGAAGGTATTTTGGGTAGCCTAACCTCTCCGGTCCAGGACCGAATATGTCACTCTGTCTAAATACAAGCAGTCAGTCAATCACCTTTGTCAGATTCGCAACAGAAAAAGCACACCTCCAAACTTGCAGACGGACTTTCTCCATAGCTCATTTTGGGGCTGACCTATTTTCTGTTCTGTTGAGATTCGGTGTATCAACTTAACTTGTCAAGTTGGTAGTTAATCTACTTTAGAAGCACAAGGATTGATAGCCTCTGGTTTTTTGTTTATGTAATGTTTAAATTGACAAATAGCTCTTTAAACTTGTTATGAATTGAGGCCATTTTCAAGTACTGTATAATTTTTCTGTCTTCTACGTACTACTACGCAAATCTTGTTGCATCGAATATACATTTATACGAGCTTATTACGAGCTTATATAGATTAAGTTGATAAACTGACGGTTTGCGCATTTCTAAGGCAGCTTTAGAGGCTATGTGAAAAGCCTCAATAACAGATTGCAATATCCTTGATAAACTTGCCGCCTCAGACCTGTTCAGGGTGTTGGTCAGCCTGTATTAAGCGCTTCAGGCGCAAGGCTACTTGCACCGATTTGAGGTGCTAGGCGGTCACGTTACCCTTGATGGCACAGAATGCTGTAGCTCTCAGCTCTTGAGTATGCGGTTGCCCTGCCCTTGTGGTTGCCCTTTGCCTTTCCCCTTCGTCTTAGCCCATCTATCCCTACCCCGAGGACCCAGAATCCCATTAAAATTAAATGAAGATATTTCATCTCTCCACTTTCCCCTCTTGATTCAAGCCGAAACCCTAGACCTGCTCGAATGGCCCCGACTGTGCCAGCATCTCTCTACGTTTGCTGCCACTAAGCTCGGCACCCTGGCTACCCGGCAGGTGCCCATTCCCACGACCCAGACCGACAGCGAGCGGCTGCTCGCCCAAACCCGAGAAGCCTATCAGCTCGACAACATGACCCCGCTCAAATTTAGCGGCGTCCGCGACATTGGCGATGCCCTGGAGCGGGCCACCTTGCAGGGCATTTTATCGGGAGACGAGCTCCTGGCCATCGCCACCACCCTAGCTGGGGCTCGCCAACTGCGCCGCACCATCGACGCCCAGGAGGAAGACGAGTTTCCGGTCTTGCAAGCCCTGGTGGCCGAGCTGCGTACCTACCCAGAGCTAGAGCAAACGATCCACCACTGCATCGACGATCGCGGCAAGGTCACCGATCGCGCCAACCCCAAGCTAGAGGGCATCCGCCACCAGCTTAAGTCGGTCAACGAGCAGATCCACAGCAAGCTCCAGCAGATTGTGCAACGCAACTCCGGTGCCCTGCAAGAAACCCTGATCACCCAGCGTGGCGATCGCTATGTCATCCCGGTCAAAGCCCCTCAAAAAGACAAAATCCCCGGCATTGTCCATGATGTCTCTAGCACCGGAGCCACCCTGTTTATCGAGCCCCAAAGCGTGGTCGGGTTCGGCAATCAGCTGCGCCAACTGCAACGCCAGGAAACCCGCGAAGAGGAGATTGTCCGCCAGCAGCTCACCACTCAGGTGGCCGAGGTCAGTGAAGACCTGGAACAGCTGATGGTAATTGTCACCACCCTCGATCTGGCCACCGCCCGCGCCCGCTATTCCCTCTGGCTAGAGGCCAACCCGCCCCGGTTCGTCGCCTCCGAGGAGCCAACCGTGCTGCGGCAGCTGCGCCATCCTCTGCTGGTGTGGCAACACAAACACGAGCAAGGCCCCGAGGTGGTGCCCACCGACATCGTCATGCGCCCCGACATTCGCGTCGTCGCCATCACGGGCCCCAATACCGGCGGCAAAACCGTCACCCTCAAAACCTTGGGCCTCACCGCCCTGATGGCGAAAATTGGCCTGTTTATCCCCGCCCGTGAGCCGGTGGAGCTGCCCTGGTTTGATCAAATCCTGGCAGATATTGGCGATGAGCAGTCGATTGAACAGAGTCTGTCGACTTTTTCGGGACATATTCGGCGGATTGGGCGGATTTTAGCCGCGATTGGGGAGGCATCATCAGGGGGCGTTAGCGAAACCATGCCCGATAGGGCTACAGGGCGAAAGGCGAAGGGCGAAAGGTTGGGGAGTCAGGAGTTAGGAGTCAGGAGTCAGGAGTCAGGAGAGGGAGGAAATGGGGAAGGACGCGGAGATGGAGGGACGCGGGGACACGGGGATGGGGGAGATGGGGGAGATGGGGAGGATAGTAATTCGTTAACCATTACCGCTCGGCTGAGCGCTCGCGCCGAAGCCCACTACCCATTACCCACTACCCACTACCCACTACCCGCCAATGCCCTCGTTCTCCTCGACGAGGTCGGCGCGGGCACGGACCCAAGTGAAGGCAGCGCCCTTGCCATTGCCCTGCTTAAATACCTGGCTGATCGCAGTCGTCTGACCATCGCTACCACCCACTTTGGTGAGCTAAAGGCGCTGAAATATGAGGATTCTCGCTTTGAGAATGCGTCGGTGGAATTCGACGATGTCAGTCTGTCGCCGACCTACCGACTACTTTGGGGTATTCCCGGACGGTCGAATGCACTGACCATTGCAAGGCGGTTGGGGTTGGACCCAGCCGTCTTGGACGAGGCGCAGACCTATGTGGAAGGGACTCAGCAAACGGATGTGAATGAGGTGATTGCCGGATTAGAGGCCCAACGTAAGCGACAGGAAACCAAGGCTGAGCAGGCAGCCCAAATCGTGGTCCAGGCGGAGAAGCTCAAGGCAGAGATTGAGCGGAAGGCGATGCTGCTGCGGGAGCGGGAGCAGGCGCTGAAGCAGGGGCAGGAGCAGGCGGTGCAGAGTGCGATCGCAGACGCTAAAGCTGAAATTGCCAGAGTCATTCGCCGCTTACAAAAAGGAGACATCACCGCCCAAGGGGCGCAAAAAGCCACCGAAGCGATTAACCAAATTGCTGAGAAACAGCTGCCCATGGGCAAGCACCCTGCCAAGGGTAGACTAGGATATCGTCCTAAGATTGGTGAACGGGTCAGGCTGGTGAGTCTGGGGGGCCAGACCGCCGAAGTGCTCAGCGACCCCGACACTGACGGAAAACTATCGGTGCGCTTTGGGCTGATGAAAATGGTGGTCGACATCACCGACATCGAATCCCTCAGCGGCCAAAAGGCTGAGCCCGTTGAGAAACCCAAAGCGGCTCCTCAGCCAGCCCTAACCCAGCCCGCTGTTCAGTCTTCTGGCCCGGCAGTTCGCACATCTCAAAACACGATTGATCTGAGGGGCATGCGCGTCGTCGAGGCAGAGCCTGCCTTGGATGATTTCATCGCCCGGGCCAACGGCCCAATCTGGATCATCCACGGCCACGGCACCGGCAAACTCAAACGCGGTGTGCAAGCATATCTGAAGCGTCATCCCCAGGTAGAACGGTTCGAAGCAGCGGACCAAGCCGATGGCGGGACTGGCGTGACGATTGCTTATCTGTGATGGGGAGCCCGTGGTACGTCCCTTCACCATCTCCCTCATCCTTCCCATCTCCAAGTCTTCCTATCTCTGCGTCTCTATGTCCCTTAAGCCTCCTTACTCCCCAATAAACGGCGTTCCCCAAAACCGCCAATTTTCCTTATTAAAGGGCGCGCGCCATTTGCGAATCAGGGCTGATTCTAGCTGCTGACGAGGGCGTCGGGCTTCGGGGGCATGGGGCCAAAAGGCGATGCCAAGCTGGCTATCGAGGCTGAGCTGATAGTGGATCTGGCGATAGTTCACCAGGTATCGCTTGCAATCATGAACACCTTTCCAGCGCTGATTTGACTTCACCGTTTCACCGACGTACAGCAGCAGGTCTGCTTCGTAGTCAATCACAAAGTACAGTGCCGCAACGCCCACATCGCTAAACTTCCACCGCCAAAATTCAGTATTTTGCTGGGGTAGCTGAAAAGGGTCAATGGCATCTGGGTCAACGGAGGGGGTCGCCGCCTCAAACAAACTTCCCTGGGCCATGCTGGGGGATACTTTAATTGCCTTCTGAAAGCGGCTCACTCGAGACTTCCAAGCTTGCAGCTCAACTACCCCCATCGGTAGGGCAGCTTGCAAATTTTGGTAACGCGATTGCCCGGCTGCCTGCAGAGCACTGTCGGATAAAAGCGAAACTTGCTCACCTATCGCCATACGTCCATCCTGTCGACTTAGTCGACTATATATAGCGCTTTAATCCTAGTTTAAAACCCTTAGGCACGCTACCGATAGCGTCTACCCTAATATTCTTTATCTAGTTGAATAAAGGCTGTAAGCATTGAATACAACAACTTAGCTTAATACATCAAGAATGCTTAAGCGAGAACGCTACCGAAGTCGCCATCGTCAAATCAAGCACCCGTATTGGCCCGTTTTACAAGGCTGTCAGGAGAATAAAGGCCCTATTTGGGTACCTTGGTTGTATGGGTGCAAAATTTAGTCAAAGAGATTTTAATATGGCCTCTTAAGCCTCTGTTGTCATAAAAATCACTCTCGAGTAGTCATTTACTGACTGGTTAGAGGGCTGATTGACACAGCATGTTTTGGGTCAAGTTGGTCGCTATAAACTTTGCGGAATCAAGCCCCAAGACATTGAGTTAACTCATTAGCAGCTGCTTTTGATAAAGGTTTCAAGAAGGTATTTTTCACATCAGTAAAAACCCCATGTCTAAAGGTATTCTGGGGCAATATGGGGGAGATGAAGTTTCCTGAGCATCCTGACAAAACCTGTTTGCACTCGTATTGTCTAGTTAGATTCTTTGGGGAACTGAGTTAAGCGACATCTCGTTTAAAGACTTATCTTTAGAGAGGTACAGGCTGTTTATTTTCTCGATGGACCGAGCTTAGGGATTAATCTAACAACATGGTCGATACCGTCAAGGTTGCAAACTTCAAAACGACTGTCACAGACTCGGTTGGCATCATTTATCTGCCTCCCAGTTTTGCCGTCGTCGAAGCCGTTGCTTTTAAGCATAAAGTCCAGACATTCTTTACCGAGTATCCCGAGGTTAAAGAGATTATTCTGGATTTTGAAAATACTCATTTCATTGACAGCAGTGGCATTGGTGCATTGGTGATTTGCTATCGCTTAAGCCAAACTAACACTGCCCAAGTCAGCCTGAGAAACGTGCCCCCCCAGGTGATGATGGCACTGTCGATGACCGAACTCGACAAGGTGTTTGATATTGAGCAAGCACCCGAACTGCCCGAGTCTGACCAACGCCGTCGAGGGCGCGTTAGCTTAGAAAATCTGCCCGCTACCCACCCGTCGGTGCGATCGCGATCAAAGCGACTGCTCGATATTGTGGGGGCCATCGTCGGGCTCATGATTACCGGTGTGTTATTTGTACCGATTGCGATCGCAATCAAAAAAGATGGCGGTCCGATTTTCTTTAAGCAAACCCGCTGCTCTTGGATGGGCAAACGATTTACGATTTGGAAATTTCGCTCAATGGTGCTCGATGCCGAAAAGCTCAAAGCACAGATTGACAATGAAGTCGAAGGCCCCCTGTTTAAAAACGAGAACGATCCCCGCATTACAAAAATTGGCCGCTTCCTGCGCAAAACCAGCCTGGACGAGCTGCCCCAGTTTTGGAATGTTCTCAGAGGCGAAATGAGCCTGGTGGGCACCCGTCCCCCCACGCCCGATGAAATCGAGCAGTACGAAGTTCCCGAATGGCGTCGCCTCAATGTCAAACCCGGCATGACCGGCGAATGGCAGGTCAACGGTCGCTCCAGCGTCAAAAAGTTTGAAGACGTGATCCGTCTTGATTTGAAATACCAGGAATACTGGAGTTTGAGATACGACATCAAGCTAATTCTCAAGACCATCTTGGTCGTCTTCAGCAAAGAATCTGGCGCATCCTGAAATTAGTAGACAGGAGACAGGAGTCAGGAGTCAGGAGTCAGGAGTTAGGAGTCAGGAGTCAGGAGGGCCACCCTAGCCCATCTGGCTCCTTTTAAGTTAGATATAACTGCCGAGTGCTGGTGAGTACGCTGCGCTGGTGAATGGGTGAATACACCTCCCCGATCTCCCCCATCTCCCCTACCCACCACCCACCACCCACTACCCACTACCCCTTCCTGCCCTTGCCCAAAGCCCCAGATGATCGATAATAAAGGCTGTCCATTCCCTGGAGTATGCGTGAATGCTGGCGAATTTGCTGGCAATTGTAGTCGGCCTTGGCAGCTTTACCTTTTACATGGCGGCCTTTTTTGTGCCAGAGGTCCATCGTAAATCTGACTTTCTGTGGAGCGGCATCGGCCTGTTTTATGCCCTGGTGCTGTGGTTTTGCGCAGGGCAGATGACCGGAGCTGTTTTGCTGGGGCAGACAGCGGCGGTGTCGTTGGTGCTGTGGCTTGGCTGGCAAACCCTGCTGATGCGTCGGACTACGACCCCCTCAGCCCAGCAGACCCCCGTGCGGATCTCCCGTGGGGGGGGAGGGCGGCCCAGACTGGAGAGCAGCCCTCGGGGGCGGATTGATCTGGAGTATGAATTTGTCGAAGATGCGTCAGGTCGCCGAATCGCTCAGCTAGAGGACACCCTCCCTGAGCCTCCAGAAGTGCTGCCAGAAATACCGCCCGTGGAGATCGTGCCTGCAGCGGTTCCCGAAATAGAAGCGACCAGCATAGAGGCCAGCCATGGGATAGGAAAAGATCAGATCTCACCCTCTTCAGATAGTGCTGGCATCGGGGAACGTCAGCCTGCGGCGTCATTCAATCCATTCAAGAAAGCGTGGATTTTGGCAGGCTGGCTCAAGGAAGTTGTCACCGATTTTCGTAAGCCCAAGCCTGCTAAACCGATGATCGAGCTACCTCCCCGACCTCGCTCGATTCCAAAAGTAGATAAAGCAGACATCAACATAGACAAGACTGTAAATGCATCCGCTCTAGAAACGTCGCTTCCCTCAGACGCGTCCACCCAAGCCCCCAATGCTAAAGAGATTCTCAATCCACTGAATGAAGATCGAAATCAGGAGCAACCTACAGAGACTGCTTTCTCACCGGAGTCTCCAGACACCTCTGCCTCTGATGAAACTCAACCTGATGAAACTCAATCACAAGACTCCTGGGTTCCCCCAGCAAAAATTTCCCCTAAGGTAGAGCCCTCTTCCCAAAACACCATGGAGGACGAAGATGCCAACTGGCCCGATGAGGATGCTAATTGGCCCGATGATTTATAAGCTTAAGGCCCTCACCAACTGATCGAGGTGCCCCCGTTCGTGGGTTGCCATCACTGTTAGCCGTAAACGACTTGTCGGCACCGTCGGGGGTCGCACCGCCGAGGCGAAAATGCCTTTTTTTCCTAGTTTCTGCCCTAGCTGGACAACCGTGGCCGCATCTTTGACCTGCAGACACACAATGGGTGAATCCGATGGTAATCGCCTCAAAAGGCAGGGGTGCTCGCCGTCCTCTAACAGCGCATCCGTTAGCAACGCATCCAACCGCTGTCGTAAATAGTCAGCGTTTCCTTGCAGGCGCTGACGCCGTTCCGGTTCAGTCCGCACAATTTTAATCGCAGCCTTAGCCGCCGCTGCATCCGCAGGGGAGAGCCCAGTCGTATAGATCCAACTCGGGGCGCGGTTGCGCAAAAAGTCAATCAGCGCCGCCGACCCCGCCACATAGCCCCCCAGGCTCCCCAGAGCTTTGCTCAGCGTGCCCATTTGGATCAGCGGTCGTCCGGTGCAGCCCAGGTGCTCAACCCCACCCGCCCCCGTTGCCCCCAGCACCCCGGTGCCGTGGGCTTCGTCCACCATCACCATTGCCTCAAATTTGTCGGCCAGGTCCAAAATTTGGGGCAGGGGAGCCAGATCACCGTCCATGCTAAACACGCTGTCGGTTACGATCAGGCAGCGCCGAAACGCCGCCCGATGGGTTTGCAACTTGGCCATCAAATCGATCAGATCCCCGTGGGCATAGTCCACCACCGTCGCCCCGCTCAGCGTCGCCCCCTGCTTTAGGCTGGCGTGGTTGTACTGATCAGCCAAAATGCCATCCCGCGGCCCCAGCAACGCTGAGAGTGTACCGATATTGGCCAGGTAGCCCGAGCTAAAAACCACCGCATCCTCAGTACCTTTGAGACGCGCAATCGCCTGCTCCAGATCGCGATGGATCGGCCGATGCCCGCTCAGCAATCGCGATCCCGTGCTGCCGGTGCCGTCGGTCTGGATAGCTGCGATCGCAGCCTCAGCCAGCCGCGGATCGCTGGCTAACCCCAAATAGTCATTGCTGGCAAAATTCAGCAACGCTCGCCCATCCAAGCGGACAATGGCCCCTGCGGATCCCTCAGCCGAGCCCTCAAGGGTACTTACTTGACGGTACCAATGTGCCCGATGCAGCGTTTCCAGCGAGTTGTCCAACCACCCATAGGCGGCCTCACCTTTTGCCGTTTCCCTGCCCGTTTGGCCTAATCTGGAATCCAAGTGTATGGATCTCCCGATACACGCACCCCATTCTCTCTGGAAAAGGTCACGACCACAACGCTGCTATCGTCACGACCAATGTCGAGGTAACCAGTGGACCAAGTTTCAAAGCGATCAACCCCTGTGATTTCCAGATAGTAGGCTCCGGGCTCTAGCTCCAGACGCTCGCGGCGGTTAAAGTTACGGGGGGTAAACACGCGGCGGCCATCGAGGGAGACATTGGCCCATTCTTGCCCAGGGGCCACAAATTCAAGAACGACTGTGCGCTCGATAGGGGTGCGATCGCGAATAATCACCGGATGGGAGCGTCTGTCAGATCGACGGATAATAATATCTGAGCTAGCTGCGGGGAGTACAGGCAAAAATCCAAATCCAAGGCCCAACCCTGCTGCTGCAAGACGACAAAAAATACGCGGGTGAAAAATACCTTTCATGACTTTTATGACTTTCATGATCGTAGCTTGATGCGATGTGAAGTATTGAGACGTATTGAATCGTTGACAGTGCTCCTATATCCCTATCTTAAAGATTGCCCCCCTGAATGGCAGCTGTCCTTACAATAATCTTTGTTTAAGCGCATAAAGCTTTACGCTTTATTTAATGGCATCAGACATTGCGCTTTTATTGGACTTTTGCAACAGATCAACGGAGACGGTACCATGAAATTCTTTGAGAAACCTGACTCAAACGTTGCCGCTCGGGTCCCGCCGGGACAGCATTTAGCTAAAGGGTTTCCGGTGCTTACCTATGGCGACAGTCCAGAGGTCCGTACTGACCAGTGGCAGCTCAAAGTTTCTGGCCTGGTCACGCCCAAAATCTTCACCTGGGACGATCTGATGGCCCTACCCCAAAGTCACTTTACCGCTGACTTTCACTGCGTCACGACTTGGTCAAAGCTGGATGTGGAGTGGACCGGCGTCAAGGTTACCGACTTTCTTAACGCCATCGAGGTAGAGCCCCAAGCCGCCCACGTCATGCAGCACTGTTATGGTGGCTATACCACCAATGTGGCCATGGCAGACTTTGCTCGCTCAGAAAACTTTTTGGCCCACACCTTGTTTGGTGAACCCCTGCCCAAGGACCATGGTGGCCCCCTACGGCTGGTAATCCCCCACCTCTACGCCTGGAAAAGTGCCAAGTGGTTAAATGGCCTCGAGTTTTTAGAAACCATGGAACTGGGCTTTTGGGAGCGCAACGGCTATCACCATCGCGGTGACCCCTGGACCACAGAACGTTACAGTACGCGATAAAAAAAACCAGAGCCTTACAGTACACGATACAAATCGGGAAAATCCTAGCCAGAAGCTGCTCTGATTTAGAGGCTAAGCGGTTGAATGGGAATCTTTAGAAAGGGATACACATCTATTGCATCTGTCAGGTTCGTCAGGACAATAAGATATCCATGAAAACCTTCACTTGCAACAGCTAACCTGACTCGCAAATGTCCTAATGCATCCGGACATTTGCTATATCTGAGTTCTAAATTTTGTTTTTCCCTTGGCACCATGTTAGTCGGCAATTTTTCCGAAAGTAATTCCGTCTTAGCTGGACTGCCCTATGAAGCTCGGCAGTGGCTAGAAGGGCTACCCTGGGCGCAGCGCCGCTACGTGCTGTCGCTGTGTCACGTGATGTGTGCCACCCCCCCGGAAGTACAGGCAGAATTTTTAGACGATTACACCGCCGACGGGGTAATCTCTCGCATCATCTACGATCAAGATACTCAGCAGCGAGTTTACCTCCACCTTGAGCGATTTTGCATTGAAACCCAGCTCAGCGAGCCCCTGCTACGGCGCTACATTCGCCAGTTTTATATGCACTCGGCCCAGACCAGCCAGCACACCAACATTTATCTCGAGACAGCGCTCCAGCTGATGTCGAGCACCCAGGAGCACAACAGCATTCTCAGCTATATTCTAGGGTTTGAGTTACTTAAACTGTTGTTTCAGATGAGCTGGGAGCAACACGAAAAGCTCTACCGCCTGCAGGCCAGTCAAGAAGACTTTATCCGCACCTATATTCGACCCATTCAAACGGCCCACCGGCTCAATGGCATCATCGTGCCCAAAAACGAAACCCAGTTTTTTGCCCGTCGTGACTATTTTATACAGCGGCCTCAGCTCGGCCCCAAACGGCTCGACACCCTGGTGATGGCCACCTTTACTGCCGATAAAGTTGTGCAAATTGGATTCTCAATTATGCGCCACCCCAATGCAGTGCAGTTTGACCATGACCACATCTACGGCGACAACTCTAACCATGTGACCATTTTGAATGGTTAGTCAATTATTCTGACCGCGCCTGCTTGAATAGCATCAAACAACCGATTAATCTGCCGACGTTCTTGCTCGTCAACGGTGCCATCGGCCATCACCATTCGCGACAGATCTTGATACTGCTGATAGCTAATTTTTTTAGTCACAATCAGTCGATCAACCAGCTTGGTAACATCAGATTTAGGGGTGGGTTGCTCAGGATGCATAATGTTCAGAGCCAGGAATGGTACCCAGATAATACCCAAAATCAGGAACAAAAATGAGGCGGATTTACCCCTGTTTGTAATGGAAATGGGTTAAGGGGTAAGGGCGCAAGACAAAAGCTCTGGGTAAGGACATAGGTCCGGTTGCCGAGCATCATGGCATCTACCCAATGCAGAATTTAAGGCGATCAAACGGTATTTAGAGAATATCCCAAGAAATATCACATGCTGGAATACGGACTTTTGGCGCTGGCGCTGGCCTATCACCTTTGGGCCTGCTGGCGAGAAAATCAGCAATCACCCCCCGGCAAACTGATTGATGTCGGCGGCTATCGACTGCATCTCTACGAAAGCGGCATCGCTAAAGCGGGTCAACCCACCATTGTCTTTGACCCTAGTTTAGGCGGCCTTGAGGGTTATTTGCTGATCGACGAAATTGCTAAGTTTGCCAGGGTCTGTGTCTATGACCGGGCAGGCTATGGCTGGAGTCAACACAGCCCTTACCCCCGCACCAGCGGTGTGATTGCCCAAGAGCTCGACGATTTACTGACCAGAGCAGACATCGACCCCCCGTATTTGCTGGTGGGAGAGTCTTTTGGTAGCTACAATATGCGCCTCTATGCCCACAGCTTTCCTGAGAAGGTGGCGGGGCTGGTGCTCACCGATGGTCTACACGAATCGGGCATGCTCAGGATGCCCGTGAGCTTGAGATTGCTCAAGGCATTTTTTACCTCTGGTTTTTGGATGTCAACCGTGGGGTCGAGCTTGGGCCTTGTGCGGGTACTCAACGCCGTAGGAGTCTTTCAGTTACTCAAGCCTGAGCTAAGGCAATTTTCTGATATTCAGAGAAAATCTGTTTTTCGTTCATTCTGTCGCCCCAAACACTGGATCACCATGAGCCGCGAGATCATGGATTTACACACGAGCAGTCTGCAACTGAGGGATGCCGAAGATTTAGGCACGCTGCCGGTTGTAAATGTCAAAGCGGCTAATTTCTTCAAACCCTCGCTAATATCAGGCATTTTACCTTTGGGGGCGGCTGATAGGCTGCGCGATCGCATGCACGCGGATCTGATGCAGCTATCCGAGCAATGCATTCAGCTACAAGCCCACCACAGCAGCCATTTTGTCTGGGTGGATGAGCCCGATGTGATTCTCAAAGCGATTAAAATCTGCCTGGTGCGCTCAACCAGCCCACTGCGACTTCATTATCCCCAGATCTTAGCAAGCTTTAGTTTAAAGCCTGGTAAAACAGACTCCCCTGAGATTGTCTGTGGCGACGATAGTACCTCAGTAGACTGACCAGGGCGATACACTTCAATCTCTCGACGTTTACGGTTAAGTAGCCAACCTAGCTGACAACCATTCTCCATATATTCCTGCATTTTTGTCTGAAGCTGTGATAGTCGATCTGAGGGCTCAGCCCCATTAGGGAGGGTAAATCCCGTTGAAGAATCAAACGCTTCTCCCAGATCGGCTTGCTCATTCCAGTTCCACAGATGAGCACTAAGGGTTTAGGGCCAATGTTACAGAAATCATTTTCTTAGCATAGGTGAAAAGACCAATCGTCCTCCTGACTCCTGGCTCCATTACCCAGCCAAAACCTTGTAACTTTAAGTTGACGCCCTGCAAAATCGCATGAATTTATGACGAAATGCACGGGGGGTGAAGCACGGCACTAGAATAAAGCTGTAGCAAATTTCACTTAAAACCTGGGATATGAGCACGCAGCCCGATAGAGTCCTAATTTTCGACACCACCTTGCGCGATGGGGAGCAGTCCCCGGGTGCCACTATGAACGTTGAGGAAAAGCTAGCCGTAGCCCGACAGCTGGCGCGGCTGGGGGTCGATATCATTGAGGCGGGGTTCCCGTTTGCTAGCCCAGGCGATTTTGAGGCCGTGCAGCGGATTGCGCGGGAGGTGGGCACCACTGATGGACCCACGATTTGTGGCTTGGCCCGCGCCACCCGATCGGATATTGAGGCGGCGGCGCGGGCAATTGAGCCCGCCGCCCAGGGGCGGATTCATACCTTCATTGCCACCTCAGACATCCATATGAAGTACAAACTCAAAAAATCGCGAGATGAGGTGCTGGCAATTACCGACGAGATGGTGGCGTTTGCCAAAAGCTTTACCGACGATGTGGAGTTTTCACCCGAGGATGCAGGGCGTTCGGAACCAGCCTTTTTGTATCAGGTGCTGGAGCGTGCGATCGCAGCCGGAGCTACCACCGTCAATATCCCCGACACGGTGGGTTACCTGACCCCCAGCGAGTTTGGCCGCCTGATTCGCGGCATCAAAGAAAACGTGCCAAATATTGATCAGGCGATCATCTCAGTCCACGGTCACAACGATCTGGGGCTGGCCGTCGCCAACTTTTTAGAAGCCATGAAAAACGGGGCACGGCAGATGGAGTGCACCATCAATGGCATTGGCGAACGGGCTGGGAACGCCGCCCTGGAGGAGTTGGTGATGGCCATGCATGTGCGCCGTCAGTATTACAACCCCTTCTTGGGTCGCGCCCCCGAGTCAGAAGCCCCGCTGACTAACATTAATACTAAAGAAATCTACAAAACTTCCCGACTGATTTCGAGCGTGACTGGCATGCTGGTACAGCCCAATAAGGCCATCGTCGGGGCCAATGCCTTTGCCCATGAGTCGGGCATCCACCAGGACGGTGTGCTCAAAAATAAGCTGACCTATGAAATTATGGACGCTCAGCTAATTGGCCTTAACGATAATCAGATCGTGCTGGGCAAGCATTCGGGGCGCAACGCCTTTCGCACCCGCTTGCAAGAGCTGGGCTACGACCTGTCGGACCAGGAGCTGAATAAAGCTTTTTTGCGGTTTAAAGATCTGGCGGATAAAAAAAAGGAAACTAGCGATCGCGACCTCGAAGCCATCGTCAACGACGAAACCCAGCAGGTCACCGAGCACTTCAAGTTAGAGCTGGTGCAGGTATCCTGCGGCAGTAACGCCCGCCCCACCGCCACAGTCACCGTCCATACCCCCGACGGTCAAGAGCTGATGGATGCGGCCACGGGGACGGGGCCAGTGGATGCGGTGTATAAGGCGATTAACCGGGTGGTGAATATCCCCAACGACCTGATTGAGTTTTCGGTGCAGTCGGTGACGGCGGGGATTGATGCGATGGGGGAGGTGACCATTCGCCTGCGCCACGA
>JBCBQD010000093.1:0-947 GCA_039820425.1 Cyanobacteria bacterium J06635_1 | reverse complement strand
CCTGATTGAGTTTTCGGTGCAGTCGGTGACGGCGGGGATTGATGCGATGGGGGAGGTGACCATTCGCCTGCGCCACGACGATCGGATTTACTCAGGCCATGCCGCCAACACCGATATTGTGGTGGCCTCTGCCCAGGCTTATATGCAAGCGTTGAATCGCCTCTATGCTGCCTTGCAACGGGGTGAGGCCCTACACCCCCAACGAGAAAACCGCGTCCCAGCCGGTACAGGGGTCTAACGGATGATTTGTTTTTTTAATTAGACGGTTTTGGGTGAGCGGTGAAGAGATTGACTCTCTTCACCGCTTTTCGCTATTTAGAGCGATAGATGACCTACAAGAGATTCTCATCAGTGGTAAAAGATGTTGTTATCGATACCATATTTCTGGAAATTGTAGCCGTTGCTCCCAGGATCCGAACCTTTTCAAAACTTCTCTCATAAACCGTAAAACGGTTTGCTCATAAAGATCCCCAACGATGTTTGGCAAAGTTTTCCACAACTTTTATGAGAAACAACTTCAGTAACTCTACTCATCCAGGGCTCATGTAAACAAACGTTGCAGCTTTTGAAAAGCAATGTTAACTTCGGGAAGTGATTGCGTTCATCGCGCACATCCATCATCACTTCTTTCCTTACGCATGATTGCGAAGGGTCCGGCTCATTAGAGTCTCATTTCTCTCATTTTTGCAGAGATATTTTTGGGCACATCGCTGATGCCATCGAGTACAGGTAAGCCTGTGCTTATGGAAAGCGATAGTGGCTCGCAATCGCACAAAGCTTTGTGACGATTGGCATAAGCAACATCCGGTTACCCGAGTTTTACCCGAAGGCAACCTAAAAACTTGGATGGGGCTGTTTATCGCGGACACTCGCAAAAATTTGACAGTCATTCTGACTGTTCGTTAGGAGGTTTCTACCATGATATTTAAAGGGAAGACGGCTCTGAT
>JBCBQD010000092.1:0-19353 GCA_039820425.1 Cyanobacteria bacterium J06635_1 | reverse complement strand
GCGAATCAGATCGGGCCATCGATCTGATTCGCTGCTATCAAGGCAACCCGGCAGCTTTGAGGATTGCCTCACAGATGATCCATGAGCTGTTTAACGGCAATGTAGATGCGTTTCTAGCCCAACAGTCTTTTGCGTTTGGCAGCATTAATTCGCTACTAAAGCGGTCTTTTGACCGGGTATCCCAGCTCGAGAGGGATATCCTCTTTTGGTTAGCAGGCAAAAATCAGCCGGTTGCATTGGCAACCTTGCAGGCCGAGATTCCTTTGGTGATCAACACCACAGAGATGCTTGAGGCATTAGAGTCTTTGATCCAGCGTTCTCTTCTAGAGACGACCCAGGCGACGGATGGATTTTTGTTTTTACTACAGCCGATTGTTAAGGAATATGTTGTCCATCAGTTCATTGCCCAGGTGTGTGGCAGCACCGAAGATCATCGGGTGCCACCCGGGACATTGGGACCTATTATCGAGTTGGGCACATCTACGCCTAAAACGGCTCGGCTCAGCCGGTGGTTTCAACACCAATTTGAGCCCGGTTGGCAGCCGGTGGAGCGCTTATTCGAAGGTTCAGTGCAGCCTGCCCTACGCCTGCGAAGTGCTTATCACCTCAGGGATGAAACCTTAATTAAGCGATTTAAGTCGATTAAGTTAGAAAGCCCTACTAAGAGCGCTGCTGTAGACATCGCTAATCGTGTTCCGGAGGATATGACAGTGGCTCTACTCGTTGCTGTGAGTCAAATGGTCGATCAAACTTACCAGATTTGTGTTCAGGTGCAGCCTGCCAGGCAGGTCACCGTCCTGCCAGAGGGGCTGCACCTGCGCCTGCTAGATGGGCAATCCGAAGTCTTGGCTGAGATTGAGTCACAGACCCAGGATGACTTTATGCAACTGCCTTACTTTAGGGGGGGTGTTGATGAGCGGTTCAACCTCGAATTGGTTGCGGGCCAGGCTACTCATATAGAGCAATTTGTGATTTGAGCATCGCTGATGCTGGCTATGGGCTGACATGAAAAAAGTCGTTTTACATTTTGGCAGAGGGAGCATTCGCAATGGGTTTGAGACCATTGTTGCAGAGCTATTTTTGCCAGATAATCGATATCCCATTCGAGTGACTGGCAGCCTACCCCCCGCGTCCGCCCTTGCCGTCGCTCAACATCAGTGGCAATCTCTCTACCTGACCCGCCATCAAAACCAGGCCCTCCGCATCCAGCTGTTGCACCATGAGGGGACTCGGTACTCTGATGAAGCATTTATAACCGCCTGTACCGACCTAGAAGTTGATCTGAATGCCTGGCTGCGGTCAGCTGAGTTTCGCACAATTGAGCAAACGCTGCGCACCGAGCTGGGCAGACTGGATGAAATTCAGGTCATATTAGAGACTTGGGACACTTCTCTCCGAAAGCTGCCCTGGCATCTGTGGCGTTTTTTTGAAGATTACCCCAAGGCCGAGGCCACCCTCAGTGGCGAAGCCTGGCGGGAGCTATCGCTGGTCAATACAGCCGCTAACCGGGCCAGGATCTTGGCGGTGTTGGGGGCCAGTCAGGAGATCAATACCCACACCGATTTTGAACTGCTCAGACAGCTCCCGAAAGCGGAGCTGATGACTCTGGAGTCGCCCTCTCGACAGGGGCTCAACGAGCAGCTGTGGCAGGCGTCGGGGTGGGACATTTTTTTCTTTGCTGGCCATAGTCAAACCGACGGCGATCAGGGGCGCATCTACCTCAACGAGCACGAAAGTCTGACTATTCCACAGCTTAAGAATGCTTTGAGTCAAGCGATCGCAAATGGTCTCAAAATTGCCATCTTTAATTCCTGTGACGGGTTGGGGCTGGCCCAGCAGCTCTCCGATTTGCAAATCCCCTACGTGATCGTGATGCGAGAGCCCGTCCCCGACCGGGTGGCCCATCAATTTTTGGGTGATTTTCTCAATGCGTTTGCGGCGGGGGCGGCCTTTCACCTGGCGGTGAGAGAGGCCCGGCAGCGGCTAGAGGGGGTCGAGGGCGAGCTGCCCTGTGCGACCTGGCTGCCAGTAGTGTGGCAAAACCCAGCAGCCCCCCCCCTGCGCTGGCAAGATCTCTGTCTCCATCGCGCCTTGCCCCGTCCCCTCGGCCGCGCCAACGGCTGGCGGCAGGCCCTGGCGAGCGCCGGGGTAGGGGCGCTGTTAATGGCCGTACGAGCCCTGGGGGTTTTAGAGCCCTTGGAACTGGCCGTCTATGATCGACTGGTCCAGCAACGCCCGGTAGAACCCATCGACTCACGCATCGTGGTGGTCGAAATCAGCCAGGCAGATACCAACCAATACGGCTATCCTTTGCCGGATGAAACTCTGGCCAAGGTGGTGGAGACATTAACCCCCTTGCAGCCTTCAGCTATTGGCCTTGATCTGCACCGTCCCCAGGCGCGTAGTCCTGGCTATGATCAGTTGATGGCACAATTTGAGGCCCACCCTAATTTATTTATGGTGTGTGCCTACAGCACGGGCGATCGCAGCTATGAGCCCCCGGCCAGCTTTTCTGAGATACAGATGGCGAGTCAGGTGGGCTTTAGCGATCTGTTGATCGATGGTACAACCCCATCTGGGTTGACCTCTACCCGCAGCGATCTGGCCACAGACGGCCAGCAAGGCCTGAGTAATCAGGTGGCACGGCGGCAGCTGCTGTCCTACGACAATAGTTTGCAGCCCTCCCCGTCCAGCTGTACAACCCCCTACAGTTTTAACTTCCAGCTCTCGTTCGAATATTTGGCCCAGCAGGGGGTGACGCCTCTGGAGGTCAATGCCGATCAGGTTTGGCAGTTTGGGGAGGTGGCCCTGCAGGATCTTCCCCGGCGATTTGGCGGCTATCAGTCTCTAGAATCTGACACTAGTCAGATTTTGCTCAACTATCGATCTAACCAGCCGGGGCATCGCCTCACCCTGGATCAGGTGTTGTCGGGCCAGGTTGAGCCCCAGGTCATCAAAGATCACATTGTCATGGTGGGCTATACCGCCCCGGTCTCCCGGGATTACTTCCAGACGCCCTACGGCAGCATGCCAGGGGTGTGGGTTCATGCCCATATGGTCAGTCAGGTAATCAGTGCCGTCCTCGACCAGCGGCCGCTGATCAGTGGGCTGCCCCAGTGGCGGGCCTGGCAATGGGGCGATGCGCTTTGGATTGTGGGTTGGGCCATCGGCGGGGGGCTAGTGATGGTGCGTCTTAGTCGTCGGTCTGGCTGGTACGGCTGGGGTGCGATCGCACTGGCCGAACTCAGCCTCTACCAAATTTGCTTACTTGCCCTGGTTCGGGGCCTATGGTTGCCTTGGCTGCCCGCGGCCCTCGCGCTGATTTTTGTGGCAATCATGATCTCCCTAAGCCAAAATCTACCCACTCAAAATCTACCCACTCAAAAACAGTCTTAAGACAGCAAAAATCAACTCATCTGAGTCAGCCATTCTAAAGCATTAAACTTCAACCCACCCTATTGCCCCCTATAGGAAATAACTATGCGTAATGTCAATATTGCTCGGTACAGGTGGCTGCTAAGCGGGCTACTCTTATTAATCAGCCCGGTGTTCAGTCCTAGGGGCATTCCCTTGGCCGATGCTCAGTCGTTGCCCGCAGCCCCGGCTGCCCCCCCCGGTCAAGCCCCTCGCCGGGTGATGCGCCCCAGCCCCCCCCGACGGTTACCCCCCAATCGAGTGCAGCCCGGGGGTGGGCTCGACGCCGATCAGCAAGCCTGTAGCAATACCCCTGAGGCACTGACAGCCTTGATACCAGTTGACAACCCGGTCATGACCGGACTCCCCTATCCGAGTTTTTGGTTTTATATCCCCGATAGCCCAGACCTGATCCAGTCGGGAGAGTTTATCCTGCTAAGTGCCGATGAGAAAAGCCAAATATATAACACTCAGGTTGCCTTGTCTGACGTGCCAGGCATTGTTCGGGTGCAGATGCCCACTGAGCTAGAGTCAGGGCTGAGCGAAGACACTTATTATCACTGGTACTTTAACGTCACCTGTCAGGCCCCTGATGGGGAGGGGGCAGTGCTATCGGTCAATGGCTGGATCTATCGATCAGCCGATGGGGTTGAGCTGGCTCAACCCGATAACACCCCGGTGGCCTATTGGTACGATACCCTTGACCAAGCTGCCATTCGCTTGCTTGAGGCTCCTCAAGATAGCAGCGCTCAGCAAGCCTGGGCTGATTTACTGACCGCGGGCGAGCTGGGTGAGCTGATCGACAAACCCCTTGTAGACACAGCTGATTGGGTTGAAGAGTAAGTTGGTGTCTAATTTAAGCCAGAAAATCCAGGTGAGGTAAGAACCCAGGAGCGAGAAGTCAGGAGTCAGCAGGGAACTGGGTTCTGGCTCCTGACTCCTGACTTCTCGCTTCGGGAAAACTTCCTGCTTTAAGTTGATACCCAGTAAGCTTATTTTGCTAATTGCTTTTGAAGCTTCCAAAACCTGTTAAGGGACAAGATAAATCCCATAAAAGTTGTTGTTCATTGCCCTGCTGAATAAACACCTGACTCCCTGCAACCACCTTGCCAATGACTTCGCAGGTTAGCCCTTGGGGCTGAAATATCGCCTGTAGGTCAGCAACCTTTTCAGGAGACACGCTCAGCAAAAAGCCAAAACTCGGAAAGCTCGTCAGCCATTTATGCCAGGCCACCTGCGGCGGTCGAGGCACCCTCTCAAGATCCAGCACTGCCCCACAACCCGACGCTTCTGTCAGCATCAACAACGTCCCTGCCAGGCCGCCCATACTGATATCTTTCCCGGCATGACACAGGCCAGTCTGTGCCAATGCTGGCAACAGCTTTAACTGTGATCTCAGTTGCTCGGTAGCTGCCTCTGTGGCCGCATTCCAAAAAGGATAGCCCCCGTAATATTGCCCTGTCAGATTGACCACCATGACCAGGTCATCCCCAGGCTGAGCATCGAAGCTAGTAATCAGCCGCTCAGCCCGCCCCAGAATCGCCACCGCTAGCCCATCATAGGGACTATGGCAGTTAGTATGCCCTCCTACAATGGGCACGCCGTAGGCTTTAGCCGCCGCCTGCATTCCTGCCCAGAGGGGCTGACTCGCGTCGAGAGACTGGCTCCATAGCGCATCAACGATCGCAATCGGTGTCCCGCCCATCGCCGCAATATCTGAGAGATTCACCATCACTGCGCACCACCCTGCAAACCAGGGCTCCTGCTGCACGAGCTGAGGCCAGAGCCCCTCTGCAGCCAGCAACAAATAGCCATCCCCATCGGGAATCGCTGCGCAGTCGTCCCCCAAGCGAATCAGGCCTTTCTGCCCAACGCCCTGAACATATTGGCCAATCGCATTGGCAGCCGTTTGAATGTCTTGCTTGTGCAAGATACTCAAGGAAGCTTGCAAAGACTCAATCAGCTCAGACAGCACAGCCTTACAGTGGGGTCCGGGGAGGATGAATAGGTCCTGGTGATGGAAGGTAGGGAGGTGGGGAGGTGGGGAGGTGGGGAGATATTCAATGCGATTAAAAATGGCTGTAGCGTGATTACCAAGATTATTTCTAAGCCACCTTTAGTAGCGGTAGCGCCGGACGTCGCTGATGGGTGGCAGGATAATAGTCTAGATCAGCTTCCATTAAATGATGGGGCCGCTCGAGAATTTCAATCTCTTTTAGACTACCCCAATGAAGCCGAGTAAAAAATCGAACATTTTGCAGCTGAACGGTAGCTAAGAAGCGATCGCAACCCCACGTATTTGCAGTAGTGACTGCTTTTTGGATCAGACCTTTACCAATCCGCCCCACCCGTCGAAAGTCTGGGTGGACACCTAAACGACCGCCGTACCAGAGTCTAGGCTCTTTTTCATAGATTCTCACAACACCGACAACCTGATCGGGCTGACCAACCTGGTGGGCAATGGCGACAATCGGGTAGGACTGAGCATCTGTAGCGTCGCGATCGTCTTGCTCGAACAAGCCCTGCTCCTGGCAAAAGATTTGCTGGCGTAGCTTGAAATAGGCTGCAATCTCAGCTTCAGATAGGGCCAGTTCAAAACTATAAGTCCGTTTAGAAGTACTTTTGAGGGTCATGGTTCTATTGATTGAGAAGGGGCTGGGAGCAAAGGGTTCAAAAAACAATCATGCTTCAAAACTGGATAGTGCCGAACAAGCCCCACACTTGGCACAGCCTGCCTTAATATCAGCGGACAACAAATTAGCCTGCTTGAGCCGCTGGCCAATCGCCTGATACAGGTCAAACATAAACTCACTGCTAGGCGGAGCCTGCTGGGCCAGAGGCGTCCCGACAATGGGCACAAACGGCACCACAAAGGGGTAAACCCCCAACTCGATCAGCCGATCGCTCACCTCCAATAGCGTCTCCTTACTATCTCCTAACCCCGCCAAGAGATAAGTACTCACCTGCCCCCGACCAAATACTTTCACCGCCGCCGCAAAGGCCTCAAAATAATAGGACAGCGGTACTCGTGCTTTCCCCGGCATAATCCTGGCGCGGACTGCGGGGTCCGCCGCCTCCAGATGCATTCCCAGACTATCTACCCCCGCTGTCCGCAACCGCTCAAACCAGCGAAAATCGTTGGGGGGCTCACACTGAGCCTGGATAGGCAAATTCACCCGAGCCCGAATCGCCTGGGCACAGTGGGTCAAATACGCGGCCCCGCGATCGGTGGTGTTTGGGGTGCCGGTGGTCATAATCATGTGCTCAACCCCGTCTAACCGCACCGCCGCTTCGGCCACCTCCGCAAGTTGTTCCGGGGTTTTCTGAGCAATGGTCCGCCCCGCCTCCAGAGATTGTCCAATCGCGCAAAACTGACAGGCGGTTTTACGATTGTCGTACCGAATACAGGTTTGCAATACCGTGGTGGCTAACACGTTGTGGCTGTGCAGCAGGGCAATCTTCCAATAAGGAATGCCATCAGTAGTTTGTAGACCGTAAAACTGAGGCTGCTTCGGAAAGTCAATTGAGGCGACGACCTTGCCATGGTGGGTCAGGGTCGATTTGCCAGTGTTGCGATCGCGACCCACCCCGTAGGGCGAACGAGTAGCCCCATCCGTGTAAACCGGCACCATCACCGTCGTCTCGCCCACGGTCACCGCCTTATGATCCGAAGGCCCCGCCCCACCCTTTCGCCCCGACGCCCCCACCGTGTCAGTCACCAGGTTGAGCCCCTGGGTTTGTAATTCGGTAATGACCTGTTGTGGGTTCATAGATCGATAGGAATAGGGGAAGAGAATAAAGGCGAAAGGGGAAGGGGGAAAGGCGAAAGCCAAAGGTGTAGGGTGTGTTATCACACCGCCAGTCCTTATAGCTCTTGGGGATATCGTCGAACGTACCATTTTGGAGAAGGGGGAAAACGAAATCCCCTCACCAAAAATTGAATACCCCTAATCAAGATCTCTGTAAGAGCATCACAGCACAAACCCAATTAAGTGCGAGTCTCAAGAAATGGCATTGCCAGGTCTGATGGAGCAAGCGGCGGGTTAGGCAAAGGGCTTGGAGTAGAAGTTGAAGCCGCCATGTTTGAGTCCGTTGCGGGAGAAGTTACCTGAGTTAGGGTAGGCGTGGAAGGGGCGACAACAGAATAGGCGTCTGTATTTAACTTAAGCTGCAACAGATCTGGGCGAGAATAGTGGCCGACAGAGTCCATCATGCGCTTGCGCTTGGTGATCAGGGCGAAGTCGAGGTCTGCGATCGCAATCCCCTCTCCCTCTCGAATCGGCTCACACAGATGCACCCCCTCAGGGCTAATAATCGCCGTGTAGCAACCGCCTCGCAGCACTTTTTGCAAACCCTCATTGGGGGCAATCTGAGCCACTTGCTCCGGAGTCAGCCAACCGGTGGCATTCACCACAAAACAACCTGACTCTAACGCGTGGTGGCGCAGGGTGACCTCCGTTTGCTGGGAGAAAATATCTCCCACCATCGACCCAGGAAACTGGGCACAGTGAATTTGCTCGTGTTGCGCCATCAAACTGTAGCGCGCCAGGGGGTTGTAATGCTCCCAACAAGCCAGGGCCCCCACTTTACCCACGCCAGTCTCGCAGACTTTCAGCCCGGACCCATCACCTTGCCCCCAGACCATCCGCTCATGGTAGGTCGGCGTCACCTTACGACGCTTAAGCACGCAGGCACCGTCTGCGTCGAAGATGAGTTGCGTGTTGTAGAGAGAACCATTATCTCGCTCATTTATCCCCAGGACGATGACCATTTGATGGGTTTTTGCCGCACGGCTAATCGCCTCAGTCACCGGACCAGGGACTTCCACTGATTCCTCATAGAGCTTGAGATGCTCCTTACCCATGAGCACCGCTGGGAGCACAAACGAGAAATAAGGATAGTAGGGAACAAACGTTTCTGGAAAAACAACCAGTTCGGCCCCCTCCTTGGCGGCGTTCTCAATCGCCTTGAGCACTTTTTCCATCGTGCCAGATTGACTGTGCAATACAGGCGAAATCTGTACGGCGGCAGCCCTTACGATTCGAGAATAGTCCATAGTCAGTGCCCCCAATACTCAGTGCCCCGATAGCTCGATGCCCTCAAATGCCCTTAATTCTACATTGTCCAGGTATCCAGGATAAAAGCGCCTTCCTTGCGATGCATCAGCACAATATCCAAGACATCCAGAGGGTTGATCGGGGTAATCCCAGGAATGAGCGAAGGCTCACCATGCCCATAGAGCGCCTGCAGCGCAAACCGGCACGCATAGACTTTGCCACCCTCTGCGATGATTTTCTCAAGCCGATTGTTCATCGCCATGTGCCCCGGAAACGCTTCATCCCCAATCTTCGGAAAACCCCGCTGTACGCCCAGCGTCACTCCAGGACCATAAAGCAATACAGAAGTATCAAACCCTTTCGACATGAGGCGACTCACCTGCAAAAGATTGACTAGCCCAATAGACCCTTCAAACGCGACGGTGTGGAAGGTAACCAGCGCCTTCTCTCCCGGTTCTGCTTGAACATCGGGAAATACTTTCTCTTCGTAATCTACAAAGAAGTCACCGGCCTGATGGGCGGGGGTTGTTACTGCTGGCATTTGGTCACTCCCAATATGAATTTGAGTGCAGCTTAAAAGGTCTACGACTCCCTACTCGTATCTGTTGTTACAAATTGAGAAAGTCTGACAATTGGGACAGCAAACTTGATTTAAACGCCTCGACCACGTTACACCGATGGAACTGCCAAGCAAACGGCGTGACCAATCTCTGCATCCGGCGGGCGTCCCCCTGCATTAAAAGGAATCAACCTGCATAAAAGAACAGGTCAACACCGAGTGCCGACAATAGACCTGCATCTTTAAGCCATGCCGGATATCTTGCCCCTGTTCATAGGGCGAGACCTTTATTTTCAGTAACACCGTATACAGGTGTCTTCAGTTCCCCTGTCTAAGGTTGGAAATGCGTTAGGGAAAAACCTATGAGTTCACATTTTCCTGTTGTTATTGTAGGGGGCGGTCAGGCGGGGCTATCGGTTAGCTACTGCCTAAAGCAGCGGGGTATTGATAATATTATTTTTGAAAAAAATCAGGTCGCTCATTCCTGGCGATCAAAGCGGTGGGACTCGTTTTGCCTGGTCACCCCCAACTGGCAATGCACATTGCCAGGGTACACCTACCCTGGTGAAGACCCCCAAGGGTTTATGCAGCGAGATCAGATCGTTCAATATGTAGAAGACTACGCCAAGTCTTTTCAACCTCGTCTAGAGGAGGGCGTCTCTGTCTTAAAAGTTCGTCAAATCAAGGCCAAAAGAGTTTTTGAGGTTGAAACCTCGATTGGGTTCTACACCGCTGATCAGGTTGTGATTGCAACCGGGGGCTATCATCAGCCCAAAATCCCTCGGATGGCTGAGCGGCTGCCTGAGAGGGTTTTGCAACTGCACTCTTCGGACTATAGAAACCCAGACTCTCTGCCAGATCAAGCAGTGCTGGTTGTCGGCACCGGACAGTCGGGCTGTCAAATTGCGGAAGACTTACACCTGGCTGGTAAACAGGTCCATCTCTGCGTTGGCGGTGCGCCCCGGTCTCCCCGTCAATATCGCGGCAAAGATGTGGTGGATTGGTTAGACCAAATGGGCTATTACGACATCCCCATTGATGAGCACCCCCAAAAAGCGTCAGTGAGAACCAAAACGAACCACTATGTTACAGGCCGTGGCGGTGGGCGCGAGATCGATCTGCGACAGTTCGCCCTCGAAGGCATGCAGCTCTATGGCAAACTCAAGGGCATTCAGGGGCAGCAGATTGCGTTTCAAGATGATCTCAAGAAAAATCTCGATCAGGCTGACGCGGTGGCTGAGAGCATCAAGCGCACCATCGATGCCTATATTGATAAGGCTCAGATAGATGCCCCGACTGAGCCGCCCTATCACCCTGCGTGGGAGCCCGACTCGGCGCTGCCATACTTAGATGTGCAAACTGAAAATATTGGCACGGTGATTTGGTCCACGGGCTATCACACCGACTTTAGCTGGATAGACATTCCCGTCTTTGATGGCAAAGGCTACCCTGGTCATGAGCGTGGGGCCACGGCGGTAGAGGGGTTTTATTTCCTAGGCTTGCCCTGGCTTTACACCTGGGGCTCAGCAAGGTTCTCAGGCATTGCCCGCGATGCGAACTATTTGGCTGACTGTATTGCGCTAAGAAACAAAGTCTTGCCCCGACAATCGGCCCGGACAGTCAATGAGGTGGCGCTAGGCTCGTGATGGGTCAGTTTTGACGCCTGACGCCTACAGTCTCTCTGCATTCTTTCAATGATGTCTCGACCCATGGCGAACCAAAATACTCATCACCTCACCCGCACTTGGGGTAATAATGATCTGATTGTTGGGGATCGACTGTAACCGACTCCACTGAAGCGCTTCGACGTAGTGGAGATTGTGCAACTGATGGATGGTTTGGCGGACCTGATCCGCTGTTCCCAACAGAATATGGCGCATGGGTTCGTTGTGCACTCGGGCAGCCGGTTGCACCGTCTCAGCAGGCAGCGTAACCGGAGCGACCTCGGTGGGCAGGTCACTGTCTAGAAAGGATTGAATTGTCATGGGAAGGCTCCGTTTATAGTGAGTGAAAAATCGTGAAGAGAAGATCAAAACGGCAGATACGTTCTAACTTCTGTCTTCTAAGGGGATTGCGGCAGCTCAGGAAATCTTTAGAGATTTTTTTGCAGAAATATGCTGGGGGCAAAAAAGGCCTATTTGTGCTCAGTTTGAATACCTATCAGATGAGGGTTTTACCTGCCTATTAGAAACCCGGCTTCTCTGGCAAGTAATTAGGAAACCTGGTGCTTTAGCCAAGCAGCCAGATTTCTCGTTATTTAGCAACTTAGTTAAACTAGATACATGTTGAGTAATCCAAAGTCGCGTTATGATGCTTCGAGAAGCCATTAAAGAAAGCATTGACGAGTTACCCGATGGGCACTTGTTAGAAGTCATGAACCTCTAACAGGGTTGGTCATCGACGGGATGTGTATTGAGCCTGGCTCGAGCCATTGAGACTCAAACAAAACCTAACCGCCGATCATCTTTAAATCTCATAAGATTTTTTGCTAAACCCCTGCAATTTGCCTAAAACAGCGGTTACCCTAGCCACAGGGGTTAATTTTGCCAAGAGAGAAATGCCGCTAGATCCGATCTTGCAAGATCCCGACGCGCTGATTACCGAAATCTACAGTGTCTTTGAACCCAGCAAAGGTTGTCCCAGGAAGCTTATCAGCTAGACGACAACAAAATCCGTTCTCCTGTCTGGGGCCAAATCAGATACCACTTTTCGGGAGTGTCTTTTGAAACAGCGGGTTCTTGCTCAACATAGATTTCAAACACGCTGCTGTCTTTGATCTGGCGAGTCGACAGTTTAATGGCTGCCTGGTAAGTGCCTCTAACCCGATAGCGGTGGCTGTCATCTAGAAGATCGCGGCTGTCTACTTTGACCTGGCTGAGTTTAAAGTTGGGGACCTGGGGGGTCTGGGGCGCAAGCTGCTCAATCAGGGCCTGTTGGGTTTGGGCAAGCTGGGTTGCGATCGCACGCTCGACAATCCCCTGGGGTGGGACCTTGGCTAAAATCTGACAGGCAGATAGGCAGAGCGTCAGGCTGATGACCAACAATAGTCTGAAAGCGCTAGGGAACGGCATGGAGAATTTTAGATTTTAGATTTTGGATTTTGGGATTGCTTTCACTCTAAAATCTAAAATCCAAAATCCAAAATTAATTGGTTTATTCTTTCAAACTGCGGGGGTCTAATGCATCCCTCAAACTATCCCCAAGCAGGTTAAAACACAGGATAGTCGTAACAATCAAAAATGTCGGGGGCCAGATCAGCCAGGGGTGGAGGACCAGTACTGAGGCATTGAGAGCAGACGATAGCATATTGCCCCAGGAGGGGTCCGGTTGCTGAATGCCCAGACCAATTAGACTTAAAACCGCCTCAGCCACGATATAGCCGGGCACCGCCAGGGTGGCTGAGATAATCACATAGGTGGCCGTTTGGGGCAGAATGTGGCGCAGAATAATATGCATGGAACGCCCTCCCATGGACTGGCTGGCCTGGACAAAGGTGCGCTCTTTTAAGGAGAGTACTTCGCCGCGAATGATCCGGGCCAAACCTGCCCAGCCCACAAACGACAGCATCAAGGTGATGCCCAAAAACTTTTGAGTGCTGCTAATCTCTGCGGGAAGGGCCGGGGCAAGGGCAATCAGCAAATAAATCGACGGAATCGTCATAATCACTTCGACTAACCGCATCAGCACAGAGTCAATAGCGCCCCCAAAGTAGCCTGAGATGCCGCCCACAATGAGCCCCAGCGGAAAGGAGATAGACACGGCCAACAGCCCCACAAACAAACTAATGCGCCCCCCGTGGATGAGACGACTGAGCTGATCGCGGGCAGCCTCATCGGTGCCCAGCAGGTTCCACCGACCCTCGCCAATGGTGCCTAAAAAATGACGATCCCAAGGAATCCCTGGAAAGAGTTGGAGGCTCTCCCCCAACTCGAGCCCTGTGTCAAACGAAAGCCGCTTGATCATAGGCAACTCAAGCTTAAAGAGACGGTACTCTGGACCCTTTACAAATAATCGGATCGGGGAAGGTTGGCTAAAGTCGGCTTTGAGCACGCGACCACCCGTTTCAATATCGACAGGCCCCTGGGTCATGGGGTAGACATGCGGCCCAATAAACTGCTTTGTTTCATAATCGCGCCAGTAGATCTGGCTGGGGGGCAGCAGTGAACCGTTAAATTGCCGGTCTAAGGGGCCGTAGGGCGCTGTAAACTCGGCAAAGATGACGGTGATATAAAACAGCAGTAGCACCGTTGCCCCGAAGCGTGCAAACGGGTTTTGCTTAAGTTTTTGCCACCATGTGCTGTTCATAAGATCGGCCTGGTAAACCCTGATGTCGATTTTATCTTGGGAAAATGCCTGATTGTCAGTCATTAGCCTAAAATTTTGGGTAGGACTGACGCGGCGACGCGGCGATGGGGAGACGCGGGGACATTAATTGCTAAAGATCTCCGCGTCTCCGTGTCCCCCCTTCTCCGCATCCTACCCAGACAGAATTTTAAGCTTGACGCAATCCTAGCGAGGAATCAAAACCTGTTCGTATTCCACCGTAAACACATTGGAGTATAGATTAGCAATAATTTGCTTCCCTTCTTGGGTTAAAGACAGATAGCGCAGGCCATCTTTAATGTAGGGATGAACACCATTCCAATAAAACTTGGGGTAATTTTTACGCAGATCGCCGGGGTGAGCATAGCCTAAGTGCTTATTTTGGCCCGTTTCCTCAAACTCGTAGAACAGGGCACTGATTTTTTTGAGATAGCGCGGATCGCTGAGCTGCCCAATCAGATCCGCTGAGCGGATCAGGCCAGGGTAGTTGTGGGTGTCCTGATGATCGTCCTCTTTGGGGATCGGAAAGCGGGTGAGTTCGATATTACGTTTGATGGTCTCAGCATTAATGCGTTCGTTGCTGCCAAAGCGTTCTTCGACAAACTGCTTGCCCCGGTCAACGTGGTAAGGCGTAAGGGAGGCATCTGTGGCCCCCGGTGGCAGTTGAACCCGTCCGTTGTCTTTGCCAGTGGCATAGATGCCTTCGTGATCTTTGTCGTCGCGACAGACGCCTTTGACGTAGCCAATATCGTGGCATACCAAGGAAATAATAAAGTGCAGCCAGTCATCGCAGGTGACGCCCCCCTCGCGAATGTGTTTGCCCCGGAGAATCTCCTGGCCGACCAGGGTGACTAAAATCGTGTGCTCTACGTTGTGATAGAGCGCATCGCTATTGGCAATGTTTTCTAATGCCATGCTGCCTGCCCAGGCAATAATGTCTGCGTAATCAGGATGCAGGCCACCGTAGGTGCGCTGATAGCCAACACGGATTTTTTCAACGAAATCAGCGATTAAGATTTCGGTCACATTGAACATATTCAGGGTGGAGTTAAGGCTGGGAAACAACACAGTTTTCTTGATTTAGCTAACGCTAGCACACAGCCTGCCCCATAGCGCGAGGGGCTGTCGCCTAGCCAGGACAGGATCGAGACTGAAGCGGTCTGGTTGCACCCAATTTTTTGCCAAGCCTTTCGATTGTGCGCTTGACTAAGCGTCCTGACGGTGATCATGGTCATGACCAATGTGCGTCATAATGACCACAGAGGTTTACATTTCGTAATTTTTTACAAGTCAGGCGTATCGTGGCGTATCAAAAGTATCAAGAGGCCAGTGTAGACGGTTTAGAGTCCGCAACGGGCTCCCCGGGTTGGCTGTCGGGGCGGGGCGGGTTGCTGCTAGGGGTGGCGCTGGGGCTTGCGATCGCAATTCTAGGCGGTCGATTTATCCCAGGGGGGGCTAAACCGACGGCTGAGCCTGCCCCTGAGGAAATCGCCACTGCCGCTGGGCAAAGTGTCACCGTCGGGCGCGCCGAGTCGAGCCAAATTAGCCAAACCATAGCGCCCCCCGATAGCGTAGTTCAGGCCTTTGACCTGTTGAATGTGGCCCCCTCGGTCAGTGGCTTGCAGATTAAGGAAATGCGGGTGCGGGAGGGGGATACGGTCAGTCAGGGGCAGGTCCTGGCGGTGTTAGACAATGCTGTGCTGCGGTCTCAGATTGCCCAGGCCGAGGCTAACCTGGCCCAGGCCGAGGCCCAGGTCAGGCAAGAGGAGGCGGAGCTAGCTCAGGCTGAGGCCGAGGCCGAGGAGGCCGCTGGCAATTTTGATCGCTACCAAAATCTATTTGATCAGGGGGCCGTCAGTGAAGAACAGTTGGTGAGTCGGCGGACCCAGATGGTGACGGCGCAGGAGGCGGTGCAGGTTGCGATCGCAAACATTACCAGCGCCCAGGCCACCGTGGATAGCAGAGTGGCCGAGATTGAGCAGTTACAAACTCAGCTGGGTCAAACGCGGGTATTGGCTCCGGCGAACGGGGTGATTGCGGAGCGGCAGGCCACCGTAGGGGATACCTCCTCGACGGGCGATCCGCTCTATAGCTTGATCCAAGACAATGTTCTGGAGCTGGCGGTGCAGCTCAGCCCCGCCCAGCTCACCCAGGTGTCGGTGGGGGCTCCGGTGCAGATTACCTCCTCTAGCGATCCGCAACTCCAGCTCCAGGGGAGCGTGCGCTCGATTGACCCGGTGGTGAATGATCAAAGTCGCCAGGCCACCGCCAAAATTAGCCTGCCTGCGAGTAATCGGCTGCGGGTGGGCATGTCCTTAAAGACCAAAATCGTCACCGCCAGCCGTTCGGGCATTGTGGTGCCTGCGGTGGCGCTGGTCTCCCAGGCTGACGATACGTTTGTGGTGTATACCTTGGGCGAGGACCAAACGGTCCAGGCCAATCAGGTTGAAACCGGCAAGCGATTACCCGCCGAAGGAGACTTACCGGCTCGGGTCGAGATTACCTCCGGGTTAACCAGCGGTGCCCGGATCATTGTAGAAGGGGCTAGCTATTTGCAAGACGGCGATGCGGTAACGGTGGTGGACGGACTATGAATTTTAATATTTCTGGCTGGTCAATCCGTCGGCCCATCCCGACGCTGGTTTTGTTTTTGGTGCTGACCATAGCAGGGCTGCTGTCGTTTCAGCAGTTGGGCATTGACGCAAACCCCAACATTGACATCCCGTCGGTGCAGGTGGAGGTGACCCAATTGGGGGCCGGGCCCCAGGAATTGGAAACCCAGGTCACCAAGAAGGTCGAAGACGCGGTGTCGGGTCTGGGCAATATCGACAAAATCACGTCCACCGTGTCTGACGGTAGCTCATCTACGCTGATCAGCTTTGATCTGGGCACCGACACCGAGCAAGCCACCAATGATGTCCGCGATGCCATCACCCGGATTCGCCAGGACCTCCCCCAGGATGCCAATGATCCCGTCGTGCAGCGACTGAAGTTTGAGGGGGGCGCGATCATGACCTACACGGTCAGCTCTGATCGCCGCTCAGTCGAGGCCCTCAGTGATTTGGTCGATCGCACCATTGCCCGTGAGCTGCTGTCAGTGCCTGGGGTGGCTCAGGTGCGACGGTTGGGGGGCGTCGATCGCGAAATCCGGGTCGATCTCGACCCTAATTTGCTCAGTGCTGTTGGCATGACCGCAACCCAGGTTAATGATCAGATTCGCAATTTTAATATTGATCTGCCCGGTGGGCGCAGCGAATTCTCGGGGCAAGAGCAGGGCATTCGCACCCTGGGCGGTGCTGAAACGGTGGAGGCGTTCCAAACTCTGCCCATTGTCTTGCCTGGCGGAGACGCTGTTCCCCTGAATACCTTGGGTGCGGTGCACGATGATTTTGCCGAAAAGCGTCAGTCGGCCTACCTCAATAACCAACCGGTGGTGTCGTTTTTGGTGTTTCGCAGCAGCGGCAGTATTTTGGTCACCGTGGAAGAGGGGGTCCGGGATGCGATCGCATCCCTCGAAACCACCCTCCCCGAAGACGTCGAGTTTCAACTGATTAACACCCGCGCCGATGATATTCGCGACGCTTACCAGGCGTCTGTCGATGCCCTGATCGTCGGCTCCATTTTAGCTGTGGTCGTGGTTGGTTTCTTCTTAAGAAACTGGCGCACCACCTTGATTACTGCCACCGCCCTACCGCTCTCGATCATCCCCACCTTTTTGGTGATCAATGCCCTGGGCTACACCCTTAACAGTATGTCGCTGCTGGCCCTGACCCTGGCGGTGGGCAACCTGGTTGACGACGCCATTGTTGAAATCGAAAATGCTGAGCGCCACCTCAGTATGGGCAAGCCACCCTTTAAGGCTGCCCTCGACTCCTCAGCGGAGGTGGGCCTGGCAGTGATTACCACCACGGCAACAATTGTGGCCGTATTCATCCCCGTGGCCTTCATGGGTGGAGTGCCGGGTCAGTTCTTCCAACCCTTTGGGGTGACGGTGGCGGTTTCGACCATGTTCTCCACGGTGGTTGCCCGGCTGATGACCCCGATGATGTCGGCCTATCTGCTTAAGCCCAAACCAGGGGTGGGCAGCAACGGCAATGGCAACGGTAACGGTAACGGTAACGGCAATGGCAATGGCAATGGCAATGGTAACGGCAAAACCAGCCGCCGATATACCGCCGGTGGCATTTTGATTCCTAAGGCCTTACTGCCCTACTACCAATTGTTAACGGCGGCCCTTCGCCACCGCCTGATGACCCTGGGGCTGGCGGTGGGCTTTTTCATCCTCAGTTTGACGTTAGTTCAATTTATCCCCACCAGCCTCTTTGACACCGGAGATACGGTGATTTCTAACCTCTCGGTGGAGCTACCCCCTGGCTCAACCCTGCAAAAGACCGAACAGGTGACCCAAGCCGTGACCAATCAGCTGTTAGAAAGCCCCGCCGTTGAGAGTATTTATGTGTCTCAAGAGGTGGCAGATGCCAGCGTCACCGTTCGCCTCAAGCCCAAAGGTGACCGAGATCTGACTCGGGCAGAGTTTGAACAACAATCCCGTCAAACCCTGGCCCAGATTCCAGGGGCTCGGATCGCGTTTGAAAGCCAGGGTGCTGGCGGGGGTGGTAAGGACCTCAGTATCGTTCTCAAGGGAGAAAACCCCACCACCCTCACCCAATCCGCCGACGCCCTGACCCGTCAAATGCGTCAGGTGCCCGGCCTGGTTGAGGTCAACTCCAGCGCCAACCTGGTCAAGCCAGAGATATTGATTCGTCCCAATCCTCAGCAGGCTACTGATTTGGGGGTTAGCGTGAGCGATATTGCCCGCACAGCCTCCCTGGCCACCCTCGGAGATTCAGAGTCTAACCTGGCGGAGTTTGACATTGGCGATCGTCAAATCCCTATCCGGGTTCGCCTGGCCCCTGAGTTTCGTGGCGACCTTGACACGCTAAAAAACCTCAAAGTTCCCAGCCAAACCGGTGTCCTGGTCTCCCTCTCAGCGGTGGCCAGCATTGAGTTTGGCAGCGGCCCGGCCCAGATCGATCGCTTTGATCGGGCTCGTCAGGTCACGGTGGGCGCAAACCTCCAGGGTATTACCCTGGGGCAAGGCATCCAGGCCGTTAATCAGCTTCCAGCTTTCCAAAATTTGCCCCCCGATGTCACCCAAGAGCCCTCGGGTGATGCCGAGATCATGCGCGATGTGTTTAGCCGGTTTGGCCTGGCCCTGGCCACCGCTGTGCTGATGATCTACGCAGTGCTGGTGCTGCTCTACAACAGCTTTATCTATCCACTGGCTGTCATGATCGCCCTGCCGCTGTGCATCGGTGGTGCACTTATGGGGCTTTTGATTGCCCAAAAACCGCTGGGGCTGTTTGCGCTAATCGGCATCGTTTTGCTGATGGGCCTGGTCACCAAAAACTCAATTTTGCTGGTGGACTATGCCATCATGGCTCGCGATCGCGGCCTCTCTCTCAAGCAGTCGGTGATCGAAGCGGGGGTGACCCGCCTGCGACCTATTCTGATGACCTCGATTTCGACTGTGGCGGGCATGATGCCCATTGCTTTAGAAATCGGCGCGGGGGGCGAAACCCGCAGTCCCATGGCGATTGCAGTGATTGGGGGGTTCTCGACCTCAACCCTGCTGACCCTGGTGGTGGTGCCCGTCTTTTTTACCTACGTCGCCCGTTTCCAGCAGGGCATTGTGGGGCTTTTGGGTCGATTAACGGGATTAGCCCCTGCCCACAAGCAACCGCCCCTACCCCAACGACCTGAGCAACCGCTGCCCAAGTAGTCAGATAGTTAGATAAGTCTGTGCAAATACATTCACCACAGTGGCAATTTTGTTTGCCACTGTGGTTGTTAGCAACTGTGGATTTTGCCGTTCCCAACAACCTTGGCTCAACCCTCTTATCCACTACCCCCACCCCCCACTCACCACCCCGTCATGCCCACCCCCGGGAGCGCAAGAGCGCACCTCAGAAATACCCAAAAGGCACGGTAGCGGGGAGG
>JBCBQD010000091.1:0-19558 GCA_039820425.1 Cyanobacteria bacterium J06635_1 | reverse complement strand
GCAACGCGCAGGCTTTGGTCAGCACCCTAATGAATGGTGGCATTTCTCCTACGGTGATCAGCTCTGGGCCTGGTTGTTACGCAAATCTCACCCACAAGCGGCCCGCTATGGGGCTATAGAAGATGAATAGAGAAGGTATTAAGTTCCAGGTTTAAGCTTAACGCCCACCACCCATTACCCACCACCGTTCGGCTGAGCTCACGCCGAAGCCCATTACCCACTACCCATTACCCACTACCCAACCCTAAGATGCTTCCGCAAAATCTTTTTCCAGTTTGAGACAGTTGCGCTTGCCATTTACCTGGAGCTGATATTCAACCCGATCCATAATCCGGTGTAAAATCAGCCAGCCATAGCCCCCTTCTTGAAAGTCACCGGGTGAGGGGGCCGCATAGTCGTCAAGGTTGAACCCCTTGCCCTGATCCCAAACTTCTAGGGACAGGTTTTGGTCCTTAAGCTCAATCCGAATCAGGACTGGCACATCAGGCATTTCTTGGTGAGCGTGGCGGACGATATTGGAATACACCTCAACAATCACCAACCGCAGTCGCTGCTCTACCTGCGACCAGTCGACTTGCTCACCCACTTCTAACTTCAGTGACTCTAGCAGCCAGTTTTCAACAACCGCCAAAAACTTCAAATCACTGGGGATTGTCAACTCAGTTTGCATCATTTAAATCACCTCCAGTAATAGCAGGGTCTGATCGTCTTCTTGCTCCCCGTCTGGGCTTTGTATCTCACTCAACAAACCATCTAAACTCAGCTCACCGGGCTGACGTTGTAGCAGTTGCCACAGGCCTTCTTGTTGCAGCATCATCTGAGCCCCTTTTTGATCTAAGAAATCAACCGTGGCCTCAGTAATGCCATCACTCGTCAGCAAGACCACATCCCCCGATTTCAAACTCAGTTGACCCGCCGCCGCCTTCCACTGTGGCAAAATGCCCAACGGCACACCTCGGGTCTCTAAATAGGTAGGACTGGTGGGCTGGTGCTCCATCACGGCCTGGTGCGACCATACCAGTGGGTAGACATGTCCGGCATTGGCGTACACAATTTGACGCTCAGACGGTCGATAACGCACCAGCGCCATCGTGATAAAACAGTTGTTACTCACCAAGTCGTCTGAAAGGCTGTGGTTGAGATTTTGCATCACCACCTCGGGACTGGGGGAGATTTCTTGAGACAGCTCACGGCGCAATACTGAAATCGCACTGGCCATGAACAGGGCCGCTGGGACACCCTTACCAGAGACATCCCCCACAGCGAGCCAGATATCACCCTGGGGATGGACAAACACCTCGTAAAAATCACCCCCCACCTCCCGCGCTGGCTGACACCGCGCTTGAATTTGGATACCTGAGATATCGGGCCAGCTTTGGTGCAGCAAGTTATTTTGAATCTGTCGAGCCACCTCTAACTCGGCTCGCATTTGTTTGGTTTGTCGCTGACTCTTTTGATAGAGCTTTGCCTGGGAGATTGCTAAAGCGACCTGTTCTGAGACACTCTTGAGTAGCTCAGGCGTGCCCTGGGACCAACCGCTGCCGCCCATCTGCTGATATAGGTTGATTACAGCCAGGGTGGTGTTTTGATAAATAAAAGGGGCGGTTAATCGAGTTACCGGCTGTTCTTGATAGTGGAGGGTGTCTGAGACCACTTCCGTAAGCCTATTAATAGCGGGAATGTCTTCGAGTAAGGCTCGATCTCTAATCTGAGTTTGGGGGCTGTCAGGCTCACCCTGGCGACAGTAGGTCAATATGTGCTCTGGCTCCCGGAGGCCATGATGGGCTTGTAATACCTCCGTCGGATAAAGCACAGCGCAATCTGCCCCAAAGGTTTGCCCCAGGGTCTCAACCACCGTTTGCAGCATATTAGTATAATCGAGCGAGCCACGAATCGCAGTCATGACAGCATTAAATAAAGACTCGCGTTGGAGCGAACGGGTGAGGGTATGGGTGCGCTGCTTGAGCACTTTATAGGTCTCAGCTGCTTGCTGAATGACTGCCCTCAGAGCTTTTGGAGTCCAGGGTTTGGTAATGTACTTAAAGACTTTGCCATCGTTGATGGCATTGACCAGATCCTCTACATCGGTATATCCGGTCAAGACAATCCGAATGGTATCTGGAAACCAGTCAACGGTTCGGCTTAAAAACTCCGTCCCATTCATTTGCGGCATGCGCTGGTCGGAGATAATTATTGCCATTTCGCCTTTTTCTTCTAAAAGCTGTAGGGCTTCGGCCCCACTGTTTGCTTTGTAGACCTCAAAATCACGGCGAAACGTCCGATGAAGCAGATCAAGATTATCGGGTTCATCATCGACAACAAGTAGCCTTAGGCGGTCAAGTTCATCTGGCAGCATGTGAACGTTGCTATATTCCAAGGGTCAGGGCATACTGGGCCAAAATAAGCCCACGTATACGGAATCTGCTTTAATATGCCCAGCCCGGGTAGACGATAATCACACGCTGAAGTTTAGACGTTGATACACACGAGTTGAGAGAACTGTTGAGACAGACTATGGTGCGCGGAGTATTTGCAAAGTTTGGTGGGGTTGCAGCCATTGCAACTGTCCTCTTATCGGCCTCAGTTGGGCAAGCTAGCCCAGCGGATGAAGCTTATCAGCAGCTTGATGCCCTCAATGAAGCAGTTTGCTTTAACCAATGGGACCAAGCGATGGCCATCACCAGCGTGTTGATTGGCTCCCCAGCCATCTCCATCGAATATCGCCATACGCTGGTTGAGTTTCGCCGTGAGTTGCAGCAGCTCAGTGAAATGCGTGCGGTGATTCCTGATAATACGAGTTGCGATCGCATCTACCCTCGCACCCTGGCAGTCCCCGTCCAGGCAGATGATACTGGGGAGCCCACCCCCATTGACTGGGGCGCTGCCATCGCCAGTATTACCACCCAGCGCGGCCCCATCACGCAATTTGACGATCGCCCTGAGGCCGAGGTCAATCCCTCCATTCCCCCTGAGTTACTCACCGATCTGCCCGCTGCCTTGGCCTCAGCCACCCCCATTGACACAACAGACGGGTTTAATGTCGTCGCCGGACAGGTGGGCACAGGCCACGAAACCTTTAGCTTTTTAGCCGGGTTGGGAAATCGGATTACCCTCGATCTAGACGTCACCCGCGTCTTGCCAGGAGCCCTCTACACCAGCGACGACTCCCAGCTTTTTATCTTTGATCGCACGGGTCGACAGATCGCCCACAATGATGATGCTGATGGTCGTCAGTCGCTGATTGCTGACTTCGTGATTCCCAAAACCGATGTCTACTTTGTCGTCGTCACCACCCATGATAATGACCCGATCTTCGGCGATGACCAAACCCTGGTTGGCTGGGACGAAGATGGGGAAGCGAGCTTTGCCTACACCCTCACCCTCACCGGGGTCACCCCATCGTCAGCGCTGCTACGATAGTCTAACCGCCGACTAAATCCGCTCAGCGACTCTCAGCTTGGCCGATCGCGATCGCACATTTGCAGCTACCTCCTCTGGGGTGGCCACTATGGGCTTTTTAGTCATCACCTTAAGCAGCTCATGGCCACGAAAACCGTGTTTTACTCGCCGGTCTTCTAAACTGTGGAAGCTAATCATCACCAAACGCCCGCCGGGTTTGAGCCATTGCGGAGCCTTAGCCAGCCAATGCTCCAACACCACTAGCTCTCGATTCACCGCAATCCGCAGCGCCTGAAACACACGGGTCGCCGGATGGATGCGTCCATGGCGATACTTAGTTGGCACACTGTAGGCAATCACCTCCGCCAGCTCAGTCGTCGTTTGAAACGGTCGCCGTTCCACAATTCGTCGGGCAATTCGTCGCGATAGACGTTCCTCACCCTCATTAAAAAACAGATCCGCCAGGGATTTTTCATCCCAGTGATTGACAATGTCAGCGGCAGTTAACGCCTGAGTTTGATCCATGCGCATGTCCAGCGGTGCCGTCTGTCGAAAGCTAAATCCCCGCTCCGGCGTATCTAACTGGGGTGAACTGACCCCCAAATCCGCCAGGATGCCGTCAAATTTCAAGTCATCCGACGGCTCATAATCTGCAAAGTTGCCCTGCCAAAAGGTGACCCGATCACCAAACTCTGTCAGATTTGCCCGCGCCGCCTGCAACGCCATCCTATCCTGATCAATCGCCACCAGCCGCACAGAAGGTTCTGCCTCTAAAATCAGCCGACTGTGCCCCCCACCCCCCACTGTGGCATCCAGGTAAACACTCGCCGGATGGAGATTCAAGCCCGCCAGCACAGCCTCTGGCAACACCGGCACATGCACAAAAGCAGAGACATTATCGGGGTCGAGATTGGTAGCACGTTCCAAAGCAGCAAAACCGAATTAATTTGAGATATGGGAGTCAGCAGTCAGGGGTTCTGAATCCTGGATTCAGAATAGTCCGAGTGTAAACCATTCATCCCCCGTGCTACCCGCCACCCCATCTCCCCTATCTCCATCTGCTCTGACTCCTCCCCAGTCGTTCACAATCTTGTTAATATACTTAAGACCTCAAGTAAAAAACCAATTCATGACTAGGCTCGAAACCCGCACGGAGCCCATGGTGATCAACATGGGGCCGCACCATCCCTCAATGCACGGTGTGCTGCGACTCATTGTCACCCTGGATGGTGAAGACGTCATCGACTGTGAACCCGTCATTGGCTACCTCCACCGCGGCATGGAAAAAATTGCCGAAAGCCGCACCAACGTCATGTTTGTACCCTACGTCAGTCGGTGGGACTATGCCGCTGGCATGTTCAACGAAGCGATCACGGTCAATGCCCCTGAGAAGCTGGCCGATATTGAGGTCCCCAAACGGGCGAGCTACATCCGCGTGATCATGCTAGAGCTCAACCGCATCGCCAACCATCTATTGTGGCTGGGGCCATTTTTGGCAGATGTGGGAGCCCAAACGCCCTTTTTCTACATTTTCCGAGAGCGCGAGCTGATCTACGACCTGTGGGAGGCGGCCAGTGGTGCACGGCTGATTAACAATAACTATTTCCGCATCGGCGGGGTTGCCGCCGATCTGCCCTACGGCTGGGTCGATAAGTGTGACGACTTCTGTGATTACTTTTTGCCTAAAGTCGATGAGTACGAGCGATTGATCACAGATAACCCCATTTTCCGTCGTCGCGTTGAAGGTATCGGCGTGATCACCCGCGATGATGCTATCAGCTGGGGGCTCTCAGGCCCTATGCTCAGAGGCTCTGGAGTCAAGTGGGATCTGCGCAAAGTGGATCACTACGAATGCTACGACGACTTTGATTGGGACGTGCAATGGGAAACCGCTGGCGATTGCTTTGCCCGCTACCTGGTCCGCATTCGTGAAATGCGCGAGTCGATCAAGATTATTCGTCAAGCTCTCAAAGGGATGCCAGGTGGCCCCTACGAAAATCTGGAAGCTAAACGCATGGCCGAAGGCCCTAAGTCAGACTGGAACGCCTTTGACTACCAATTTATTGGTAAGAAAATCGCCCCCACCTTCAAAATCCCGGCGGGAGAGCACTACGTTCGGCTGGAGAGCGGCAAAGGCGAACTCGGTATTTTTATCATCGGCGATGATAATGTTTTCCCCTGGCGTTGGAAGATTAGAGCCCCTGATTTTAATAACCTGCAGATTTTGCCCCATCTCCTGAGAGGCATGAAAGTCGCTGATATTATGGCCATCCTCGGCAGCATCGACGTGATTATGGGCTCGGTTGATCGGTAGTCAGTGTCAACTTCTAAGCTGACTACACAGGTACCACAGGCTATCAACTTAAAGCGGAAAATTTTCCCAAGGTATAGAAGTCAGGAGTCAGGAGTCAGAATCCAGTCCCCTACTGACTCCTGACTCCTGAATACTTACACTGTCTGGGTTTCCCGGCTTAAATTGAACGCCGTACCACACAGAGTATTTATCAAATCAAAATTCTAAAATGTCCTGTCATCCTCCTAAAACGTGGAATTAGGCACTTCCTAAGGAATCGGTCTATGCCTTAAGCTACCCGACAAATTTCACATTTAGTAGGTAAACATTGCCATTTTCTTTACGCAGACTTTGTGCATTACTACGGAGTCCCTCTGTTATGCTGAGTGGAAAGCACAAGAATGTCTAATTCTGTCTATTTTTTGTTGAAAACCAGGGCTTCCATTTTTCTCTATTTTTCGTTTTTTAAGGCCTTAATCGGCCAGGATATGGTTTTTATCCTGACCTAGTAAAGACCCTTTGAAATGTAAAAGATGAAGGGCTTCAGAAACCATTTGCTGGGGTGCTAAGTCCAAAATATAAGGGCGATTTGCCCATCCTATTTGCATCTAAATTTATCCAAGATTTTGCATCGGCAAAGTTTTCGTGTTCTTTGATCTATAGATTGGCATCAACCATGTACAGTCGTTCAGCCACTGGCTACAGCACTTTTCAGAAATTGCACCCGCTGAGTCTTTTAGCCCAACTCATTAGCCGTGAGGTTAGTGGCCACTTTAAGCTCTCGATTGGAACCATCTCTTGGTCGCTTTATTTAACCCAAGGGCGATTAAATTTTGGCACCAGTACAGAAAATCCTTTTGAGCGCTTAGACAGGCATTTGCAGCGGCTCAGTGCTGATATCCCAACGCTGGTTAACTCAGTGCGCACTGATGTCAGGATGCTGTTTGAGCAGGACGACGACCTCAATACCAGTAATTCAAATGTCAGCCCAGACTATCGGGCGATTTGCTGGCTGGTCAACGAAGGGCATCTCCAACCCGAGCAGGCAGCTGCACTCATTGAGGCTATTGCCGTAGATGTGGTTGAGCCTTTTTTGGGCGTCAAAGAGGGCTACTATGAGCTGATCGAGCAAGATAACCTGGCTGATTACCCCAAGTTCTGTGAGCTTAACCTCCGCCTCATTGTCGAAGACTGCCAGAAGCGGCGTCGTGATCGATTGACCGAGTCCAGCCAGGCAGCCCCGGTCAGTCCGATGGTCTCCTCTGTCGCGTCCCCGGTGTCTACGACCCCCCAGGCGCGATCGCAATCCAGACCGCTACCAAGCAGCAACGGTAACAGCGATGTTGCCTCGTTTACAGCCCCCACAATCCCCACAGCTCCCACAACAGCAACCCCCTCCCCTACGGCTAAAAGTTTCCCCCAAACATCTGCGCCCGGCTACAACCAGACGTCGACGTTTCGGCCATCGATTACGGCCCAGCCGCCAACCGGGCAAGCGGCTGACAGCGATGCCCCCGCCAAAGGTCGGTTCACCATTGCCTGCATTGACGACAGCCCCACCGTCCTTAATGCAATCAGATCTTTTCTTAATGATCAAAGCCTGACAATCGTAACCATCAATGACCCTGTAAAGGCCCTGATGCAAATTATGCGCAGCAAGCCCGATTTGATCCTACTGGACATTACCATGCCCAACCTAGACGGCTATGAGCTATGTTCCCTGCTGCGACGACACCCTTACTTCAAAAATACCCCCATCGTGATGGTCACGGGCAACACCGGTCTGATTGACCGGGCCAAAGCTAAACTGGTGAGAGCTTCGGGCTATCTGACTAAGCCGTTTAGCCAGTCTGACCTATTAAAAATGGTCTTTATGCACTTGCCTATCGATAGCTAGTTGTGCAGCATCGGAGCATGCCCAGTCTGAAATTCCAATCAGGATGTGACAGTCAATGACAATTATTCAAACAGCCACCGTTCTCATCGTAGAAGATACGCCGTCTGAGCGGGAACTTATTAGTCACTATTTACGAGAAGAAGGCTACAGTGTCATCCTTGCCGTGACCGCAAACGAGGCCCTGGAAAAGGTCGGCGCGCAGCCCCCCGACATTATTATTACCGACGTTGTTATGCCCGGCATGAGCGGCTTTGAGCTCTGTCGCAGTCTAAAACGCTCCCCCGGCACCGAAAATGTGCCTGTGATCATCTGCTCATCTAAAAACCTTGAGATTGACCGTCTCTGGGGGATGAAGCAGGGTGCTGATGCCTACTTGACCAAACCCTTTACCCGCGAAGAGCTCTTAAAGGTGATCAAATCGGTTTTGCTATAGCAGTCTGCCTTGACTCGCGCATTTTGAGGTAACCCATGCAGGTTCCAAATTACGCCCTATCAACCCAGCAAAAGCAGTTAGTGGGTGAAGCCTTTCTAAAGTTTCAGCTTGCACCCCAGGTACCTGCTATGTTTCCCGCCCGTACTGTGCAGGAAGCCACAGTCGTGCCCACCCCTCGCATCACTGCAATGCCCAACATGCCTGCTTGCATGTTGGGCTTAATCAACCGTAGAAGCCAGGTGCTGTGGGTGGCTAACCTGGTCAGGCTGCTGGGGCTTCCGATCCCTGAGCGTGGCAGCCAACAATACAGTCTGATTACGATTCAAGCAGGTAACATGCCCCTGGCCCTCAAGGTTGAAACCATCGATGGCATCATTCATATCCCACCCGAAACTATCCAACCTCCTCCGAGCCACGCCAACCCGGTTGTTCTGCCCTATCTGAAGGGCTCAGCCATCTACCAAGACGAAAGTATTTTGATTTTAGACGCAGAAGCCATTCTGCAATCGTCTGCGCTTCAGCATGCGTAGTTTAATTTGTGCCCTATAGTTTTTTGCCTGTGCCGCGCCGTACTTGCTAAGGAAAGTTTGCTATGACCACGGATATTAAACCCACCAACACCCCCGATCCCAAAGACAAGGCCCAAAGCGGTGCTGATGTGAACCCAGATAGCAACGGAGCTGGCGCAGTCAATGGCGCAAGTAAACAGCCCCTGGCGCGCAAAGACCCATCAATGACATATCGCGGTGTCACCTATACCTCTAAAAAATCTAAGCGGTTTGACCCCAAAAACTTAGTCCTGACAGAGGATAGACGGCCCTCCCCGATACTCCAGTGGTTTTACGACTTACCGGTGCGTAACAAACAGCTAATTGGTCTCATTTCCTCTGAGATTTTTTCTGTGATCGGGCTGGTCGGCGTGAGTTCTCTATTGATTATTGCCGGAGGACGACATCAACTTGTCCAACAATCAAAATCGGAACTGACGGTCGCCGACATCCAGTACAACATCAAAATCAACCAGATGGGGTTTGGGTTTCGAGGTCAGTCTGACAATGCAGCAATTGTTGATGCAGCAGCAACCTATGCCTCTAGTAGCACCTTACCTGGAGACCAACGGGCAGCGGTTCGCGAGATTTTAAGGAATGAGATTACGGCCCGCGAAATTGAGTACGCTACCCTGGTCGGCGTGGATGGCCGAATTATCGCTAGTGCTAACGCGGATCGGGTGGGGGAGCCCTTTGATCCTGAGGGGCTGGTCTCTCGAGTGCTGCGTAAGCAAGAGCAGATCAAGGCCAGCGGGATTGTGGCCTGGGAAGAGTTACAAGCCGAAGACCCTCCACTGCCCGACGGGTTTGAGGACGAAGATGCCCTGATCCGATACACGGCAACCCCGGTGTTTAGCAATCAATCGGTGACCGGGGTGCTGATCTCGGGCGACATTGTCAATCGCAAGCTGCCGATTGTCAAAGAAACGGTGCAGGCCTTTAACTCGGGCTACAGCGCCGTTTATCTAAAGGATCTGGCTGGGGAATGGGTCCTCGCCACTTCCGCCGATCAGGATGCGGGGGAGAGCGAGATCGAAACCTTTGAGGCTGTTTACGACCTGGGCTTTTTGGATAGAGCCCTAGAAGCCAATGGCGAGACAGTCACCCAGCGGGTCACCGAAAAAGAAGAAAATGGTGAAAATCATACCTACACCATGGCCGCCAAGGCCATCTTAGATGACGGCGGTAACCCGATTGGCGTGCTGATTCGCGGGGCGTCGGAGGATCGCCTCAATGCGCTGATCGCCAACAGTCTTAAGCTGCAATTTTTGATTGCCGCGATCGCACTCATCATTGACCTGCTGATTGCCCAACTGCTGGGTCGCTCCATCGTCAGACCGCTCAAGCGACTACAGCAGGTCACCGAGGGCTTTGCCAACGGCGACCATAGACTCAAGGCCGACATTGCGGCCCGTGATGAGGTGGGCCAGGTGGCTGCCGCCTTTAATGACCTCACCAACAAAGTGGTCAGGTCTGAAACCTCCCTGCGGGACCAGGCTGATGTCGAGGCCTTTTTGGCAAAGCGGGCCAGAATGCAGGCAGATTTGGCCAGTCAAATCCGTCAAACCCTTAACCCCGAGCAAATTCTCAACACGGCGGTCAGTGGGGTGCGTGACATTCTCAACGTCAACCGCGTGGTCTTTTATCGCTTTGATTCAGCAGACTTTCAGAGTGGTTCGATTTCGGCAGAGTCGGTCGAAAGTGGCTGGATTCGTGGCCTGGGCTCAGAGGTGGCCGACCCCCTCACCCCCGAAACCATCGAGCGCTTTAAGAGTGGCCGCATTAGCTTTATCCAAAGCCTGGACGAAGCCGATTTGACCCAATGTCACTGTGACCTGCTACGTAAGCTGGAGGTTAAGGCCAATATCGTGGCTCCGGTGCTCGCTGGTAGCGAGTTAGTGGGGCTGCTGTGCGCCCACCAGTGTAATGCCCCCCGCCAGTGGACCGAAGAAGAATTTGATCTGATGCGACAGCTCTCGACCCAGCTGGGCTATGCCTTGGGTCAGGCGCAGCTACTCGAGCGAGAGCATCTGGCGGGTGAGCTAGAGCGGCAGCTCGCCGATATGGTAATCCACATGCGTGAGTCCGTTGAGCAAGCGCAAATCTTCCGCACGGTGACCCAAGAATCTCGCGCTGCGATCAAGGCTGATCGGATTATTGTTTACACCTTTGATGAAGATTGGAAGGGCACGATTGTCGCCGAGTCGGTAGCACCTGAGTGGCCTACGGCCCTGGGCAGTGAGATTGCGGACCCGTGCTTTGCCGACAAGTACGTCGAGCAGTATGTCGCAGGTCGAGTCCAGGCGACTAACAATGTTTACAACGCGGGCCTCACTGTCTGTCATATCAATCAGCTAGAGCCCTTTGCCGTGCGCGCCAATCTGGTCGCCCCGATTGTGGTGGAGGAGCGGCTGCTGGGGCTGCTGATCGCCCACCAATGCTCAGGCCCACGGGAGTGGACCGAATTAGACATCAACTTCCTTAAGCAAGCCGCCATCCAGCTTGGGTTTACTTTAGAGCAAGCCGGCCTGTTTAGGCGTCAGCAGCTGACCGCCCAGCGAGACCGTCAACTGACTGAGATTGTGACTCAAATGCGTCAGCCGACCGACGTTGAGGGTGTTCTTGGTGCCACCACTAGTCAGACCCGCTACACGCTCAAAGCAAATCGAGTGATTGTCTATCGTTTTCTAGATAACTGGACCGGCGAAGTGATCGCCGAATCCGTAGACGGTCAAAGCCCCTCAATTTTAGGGGAGTTTGTCAACGATCCCCTCAAGGAAAGCTTTATCGACCGCTATCGCAATGGGCGAGTGCGGGTGATGGATGATGTTCATGCCGAAGATCTCACCGACTGCCATCGGGATATCTTAGACGGCTTCAAAATTCGAGCTAGCTTGGTGGCTCCGATTATGCAGCACGGACAGCTGATGGGGCTATTTTGCGTCCATCAGTGCTCCGGGCCAAGGACGTGGCAATCCGAAGAGGTTGAGCTCTTTACCCAACTCGCCACTCAGCTGGGCTTTACCCTGGAGCAGGTAAGCCTGTTTGAGCGGCAGCGACTCACCGCTGAGCGCGAGCAGCAGCTTACTGAAATTACAGTTGCCATGCGCGATACCAGCGAACGCAACCTCATTTTTGAAACCGTAGTCAGAGGGGCCCGCAAAGCTCTCTCGACCGATCGCGTGATTGTTTACGCCTTTAATGAGGCCTGGGAAGGCACCATCGTGGCTGAATCTGTTGATAGCGCCTGGCCGGTTGCCCTAAACAGCCAAATCGCCGACCCCTGTTTTGCCAATGAATACGTTCAAAAGTATAAGAAAGGTCGAGTTCAGGCGACGCGAGATATCTATGATGCCGGTCTAACCGCGTGTCACATTGGTCAGTTGGCTGAGTTTGAGGTCAAAGCCAACCTGGTCGCTCCGATTTTGGTCGAAGACAAACTGTTGGGTTTGCTGGTGGCCCACCAGTGCTCTGGCCCCCGCGATTGGAAAGAGGTCGATATTAACTTCTTTAGGCAAACCGCCGTCCAGCTGGGGTTTGCCCTGGAGCAGGCCGACCTGTTCAAACGTCAGCAGCTCGCCGCTGAGCGCGAGCGGCAACTGACCGCGCTCACCTTGCAAATGCGCGATACAAACGATCGCAATGTCATCTTTGACACGGCTGTTAGCGGTGCCCGCGCCGCGATCGCAACCGATCGCGTCGTCGTTTACAACTTCAATGACGATTGGGAAGGCACCATCTTTGCTGAGTCCGTCGACAGCGCCTGGCCAGCGGCCTTAAGTCGCCAGATTACCGACCCCTGCTTTGCCAATGAGTACGTTAAAAAGTATCAAAAAGGTCGTGTACAAGCGACCCCAGATATTTATAAGGCGGGGCTAACCGATTGCCACATCGGGCAGCTGGCTGAGTTTAAGGTAAAAGCCAATCTGGTCGCCCCCATTTTGGTCGAAAATCGGCTGCTGGGTCTGCTGGTCGCCCACGAGTGCAAAGGCCCTCGCGATTGGAACTCAACCGACATCGAGTTCTTTAGAAAACTGGCTGTACAGCTTGGGTTTGCCCTGGAGCAAGCCGACGCCCGCGCCGCCGCTGAGTCCCTCTCCGAAGAGCGCCGCCAGCGGCAAGAGGCGATGCAGTTGCAGCTCCTCAATCTGTTAGAAGACGTAGAAGGGGCTGCCCGCGGCGATCTAACCGTTCGCGCCGATGTCACCGTTGGGGAAATTGGCACGGTAGCTGACTTCTTTAACTCTATTGTTGAGAGTCTGCGACAGATTGTCACCCAGGTTAAGACCTCTGCCAGTCAGGTCAATACCGCCCTGGGCGACAACGAAGCTGCAATTCGAACCCTGGCGCAAGATGCCCTCACCCAGGCCGAGAAAACCACCCAAACCCTTGATTCAGTGGAGGCCATGACCCTCTCCATCACCCAGGTAGCTACCCAGGCTCAACAGGCCGCCAGTGTGGCTAAAACGGCTTCGATCACCGCCCAGGAGGGTGAGGCCGCCATGGACTTAACCGTACAAAACATCCTCAACCTGCGGGAGACAGTGGGCCAAACCGCGAAGAAAGTCAAACGCTTGGGCGAATCGTCCCAGCAAATTTCAAAGGTGGTCTCCTTGATTAACCAAATCGCGATGCAGACCAACCTGTTGGCCATCAACGCCGGGATTGAAGCCGCCAGGGCGGGGGAAGATGGTCAGGGTTTTGCGGCCGTTGCCGAAGAAGTTGGTGAACTCGCTGCCCGGTCTTCGGCAGCCACCCAAGAAATTGAACAGATTGTAGATAGCATTCAGCGGGAAACCAGTGATGTGGTCGAAGCCATTGAGCAAAGCACCTCCCAAGTGGTCGAAGGGACTCGCCGAGTAGAGGATTCTAAACAGAGTCTGACCAAGATTTTGGACGTGTCTCGTCAAATCGACGAACTGGTGCAAGCGATCTCAGGGGCGACGGTCTCCCAGGCAGAAACCTCTACGGCTGTGGCCGAACTGATGCAGCAAATCTCCACTGTTTCTCAGCGCACCTCAGATTCATCGCTGCAGGTGTCTGACGCCCTGCGGGCAACCGTCGAAGTTGCCGAGGAGTTGCAAACCTCCATGGCCACCTTCAAGGTAGACGAACCCGAATCCTGACCCAAACCCTATCTAGTCGATTAGCACCCACCTACCTACGGTCTCAGCCATGGCACACGATAAGGAACTTGAGATTAAGCTCCAGTTTCTCGATGAAGCGGAGGAATACCTGAATACACTCGATCAGGCGTTGCTGGGCGTTGCTCAAAACGGCATCGATTTAGACAAGATGAACAACGCCCTGCGAGCTGCCCATTCGATTAAGGGGGGGGCTGCCCTGATGGGCTATGCCACGCTGAGCGATCTGTCCCATCGCATAGAAGACTCCCTCAAGGTGCTTAGGCTGCAGCGAGACAACCTCGTCATCGACGACGCACTGGAGGGGCAATTGCTCACGGCGGTCGATACTCTTAAGCAAATTGTTGATCGCGATCGCAATCAGCAACCCCCCGACGATGCCTGGCTGATGACCACGGTTTTACCTGTCTTTGAGCAGCTTTACGAAGAACTCGGAGAACCCTCATCTGAAGACGCCTCTACACTCCTCGCCACTGATGATGGGCAAGATATTTTGCCTATGCTTTTTCAAACCGAGGTCGAGGGCTGCTTGGAGCGCCTGGAAGAGGCCATTCAAACCCATACGTCTAACCTCCGCGAAGAAGTTGAGATTTTATCTCAGGAACTCGGTGGCCTGGGCGAAATGCTAGAGTTAAAAGCCTTTAGCCAGCTATGCCGCTCGACCGAAGGCGCGGTTAAAACAGCAGCGGACGGTCCCCAAATCAAAGAGGTGGCCGAGGCTGCCCTGCAAGCATGGCGACAGTCCCAAGCTCTGGTCCTGACCAACAACATTGCCGAGATTCCCAATCGGCTCAGCGGCCTCAGTTTCGAAATCCCCGAAGTTACTGAAGTCGCTGAGCCCACTTGGGACGAGACCATCAACTGGGAAGCTCCGCCCACTGAAAATTGGGAAGCCACTTCCCCCCAGTCAGACGAAGTCTTTGCCACTGAAGCCCAGACCCCTGAGGACTCAAACACCGAAGTCTTTGCCACCGAGACTTATCATGCTGAAGCCCAGAACACCGAAACTTACAACCCTGAAGCCTACAATACAGAGACCTTTACGGGGACAGCCGCAAGTACCAATGGGGCCTCATCGGCTCAAGCGACTTCGGCAGGAACGGAGTTTCGGTTTTCTGAGGCCCCTACGACAGATCCCGCCGACACCGATCAAGATGCCACCGTCCGTGTATCGGTGCGCCAGTTAAATGAGCTAAATGACTTTTTTGGTGAACTCACCATCGAGCGCAATCGCTTAGAATCAGAGGTCAAGCGATTGCGTACTTTAGCGGGTGCCCTCAGCAAGCGGCTCAGGTCGCTCAATGAGTTTAACTCAGACCTCCGAGATGCCTACGATCAGGCTGCCACCCAGCCTGAACGATCTTCATTCTTACTTCCTGGAACACCCTCAGAAAGCGCCGCCGCCGCCCCCTCATTCCTGGCCCAGTATTCATCCAACAGCTTTGATGCCCTCGAGCTAGACCGCTACGATGAGCGTCATTTGCCGGTCAGAGAGCAGATGGAGACCGTTGTGCGTCTCCAAGAGGTCGCAGATGACATCGAACTGAGCGTTGATAACGCCGAGCAAAGTACCCGTAACCTACAGCGCACCGCTCGACAGCTCCAGCGCAATCTCAATAAACTGAGAATGCGACCGCTCTCAGATGTGACCAATCGCTTCCCACGGGCGCTCCGAGAACTTTGTCTGGAATATGGCAAACAGGTTGAGCTGAAGCTAGAGGGCGATAGTACCCTGATAGATCGCAACATCTTAGAATCTTTGAACGACCCGCTGATGCATATCTTGCGCAATGCCTTTGACCATGGCATCGAAGCACCGGATGTACGGCGTGAGCAGGGTAAACCAGAGCAGGGGCTGATCTCGATTAAGGCCGCTCAGCGCAGCAACCGGACGCTGATTACGATTAAAGATGACGGCAACGGCATTCCCTTAGACAAAATCAAGGAACGGGCCACAGAGATGGGTCTGGATGAAAATCTCCTGGCGACCGCCAGCAAAGCCGATTTACTCTCCCTGATTTTTGAGCCAGGGTTTACGACGGCCACCAACGTTACCGCCCTGTCGGGGCGAGGCGTAGGGATGGACGTCGTTCGTAACAATCTCAAACAGATTCGCGGCGACATCAGCGTATCAACCCAGGCTGGCGAAGGGACAACTTTCAGCATTTCAGTCCCCTATACCCTCTCAATTTCTCGGGTGCTCCTGGCTGAGAGCAATCGCATGCCCCTGGCGCTACCCACCGACAACATCGAAGAGATTACGGTGGTGGCTCCCGCCGAGCGCTACCAGAAAAACGGCCATGAAACATTCACCTGGCGCGGGCAGCCGGTTCGTCTAATCAACTTGTCGCAATGGCTTGCCTTTAACTGCCCCCGCCAAATCGACAGCCTGGAAAATACGCCTAATGTCTCGGTGCCAAGCGTTTTAGTCGTGAGCTACAACGATCAATATATTGGCTTGCAAATCGATCGCTCTTGGGGAGAGCAAGAAGTCGCCGTTCGCCGGGTCGAAGGCAACGTTGGGCTACCCTCTGGCTTTAACAACTGCACCATCCTGGGCGACGGTAAAGTCGTGCCATTGGTCAACACATCAGAGCTGCTGAGGTGGATTATTAGCTGCGAAGGGTCTAATATCCAGTCAGCCAAACTACTCTATGCCAACCCCTTGCTATCGGGTTCTTTTGCAGGGCTCTCTCTGCAGCCAACCGGTGTCCAAATTGAGACACCCACGGTGCTGATTATCGATGATTCGATTAACGTGCGTCGACTGTTGGCTTTGACCCTCGAAAAACAGGGCTACCAGGTGGCCCAAGCTAAAGATGGTATTGATGCCATCGAGAAACTGGATGCGGGGCTAGAAGTTCACGCCATTATCTGCGACGTCGAGATGCCTCGCTTAGATGGCTATGGGTTCCTATCTCGACTGCGTGCTAAAAAGGTCTATGCGCATATTCCGGTAACCATGCTGACCTCTCGCTCTGGTGAAAAACATCGCCAGCTCGCCATGACTTTGGGGGCCCACGCCTATTTCTCGAAACCCTATCGAGAGCAGGCACTGCTCAAAACCTTAGAAAATTCTATTCGCCCAGCCATGGCCAACTAGTTAGTCAGGCCCTGACTGATCAGCTCCTAACCCAGCTATTATGTCTCAGACCAGCATCGCCGTTACGGTTAAGCTTTTTGCCGCTTATCAAGAGGCCTATGGGTTGTCAGAACTATCATTAGAGCTACCCATCGGGACCCCGGTGTCAGCGGTGTGCGATCGCATGTGTGCAGAGCACCCCAACCTTGAGCAGTGGCGCGCCTTGACCCGATTTGGGATTAACCTACAGTTTGCCCCCCCGGACACCCCACTTCAGGATGGAGATGAGGTCGTGCTGATCCCCCCCGTGAGTGGGGGCATCGATTAAGACAACGACCGAATCGCAGTCACTTTGGACTGAATCTTGGTGACGGGTGAATTATGGTTGTTATCAGCCGCTGCTAGGGCCGTCTTCTTAGCTTGATTGCTGACCCCAATCAGTTGTCGATAGCTGTCTTCAAGTTGACGAAGCATGTCTTTTTGCTGCTCAGTCAGGTTATCAAGGGCCTGCAATTTTCGATGCAGGGCAACCAGATGAGCCAGCGAGCGCTGATTTTCTGAAATATATTGCCGAAACCGGGTGGACGGGTCTAACGATAGGGCAGACAGTTTCGCTTTTGGCAGCCACTGGGTGACTCGGCTGAGATAAACCGCTAGACAATTAGCCGCTGCCGCAACCGTCTGCGCATCTTCCTCCGTCCAGGTTTGAGCCTCGCTGTGACCCACCGCAATAATGCCAAACATAGAGCGATGGGCAATGGGGGCCACAATCAAACTTTTAGCCCTGGGGAGCAATACCTCGCGCTGGCTTTGCTGATCAATATCAGGGATATGGATCAGCCGCGCCTGATCGAGCACCTGACCACTAATCCCATTGTGGGCGGAAATCAACCATCCCTTGCATTCAGCCTCTCCCCCCACAGACAGCACCGTGTACTCATGGGCGTTCTTTTTGAGTGCGATCGCAACCCCAGTCGCCCCAAACAGGTCGTGAAGGATATCAGCCACATGCTGAACTAGATTCGCCGAGCGGCTATTGCAAACCTCTGACACCTTTTGCAACGTCAAAAGCTGCGTCCAGCGACGCTGACTAGTTAGCTCCGACTGCTCTAGCTGAGCGAGCATATTGCCACTAATCTCGCTAACATGCTCGCTCTGTCGTTCATGATTTCGAGTGGTTACCGGCTCATAAAATCCCCCCATCACCTGGGACAACAGTAGCGAAATCCGCTCAGCCACCTGCTGATCATAGGACCATATGCCATCAAATTTTCGGCCACCAGTTGATCGGTCAGTTCCCAGCGTTTCTCGGGCAATCAGGGTCGCCCAAAAGTCTGATGTATTGACCAGCAAAAACCACTCCTTAGCAAGCTCGGCGCTGGGAGGTAGTTCAATAAACTCTACCCCTGGAATTGAGGGAGGCGGATAATCAGGAATCCCGTATACATAAACGCGGCGACAAATGGCACCGAGCCGTCCGTAGCGACGCATCTGCTCAGGAAAGTTTGAAAACTTTTGAAAGCCCGCATATAAGTCAACAGGAAGGCGATGTTGAATAATCTGGTCCTCGATCAGATGACTAATGGTGTTCATCATCGAGACCGTATTCACACCGCGAATGTGCTTGTACTGGTTAGCAATCGAACGAAACAGAGAAATGTCCATCATGGGGGGGCGTAACCACAACCAGTGGTCGGAGATGCGTGGGATATTTAGAACTCACCGTTTAATATAGACCAAAATACAGAATCGCCTTGTATGCAATAAGCCAATAATCAACTTGTTGAAGTAAAGACAACTTCACACAAATTTGCCTGCCATGGGCGTCTCCCAAGCAACACCCGGCAAACCCATCTCCCCCACAATATTGGCTACTTTAGAAACGCCACCAACTCCTCCAACTTGCCCCAGGCTGCCCCGCTTTGCAAAATCTCTTTAGCCTTCGTGACCCCATTGGCACAGGCCTCTTCAAAGGTTGCCCCCGTCACCACGTCCCCAACCTTAAGCGCCAGGGCAGCATTTAGGGCCACCACGTCTTGTTGGGCCTGGGTACCCCCCCCTTGCAATACCTCACGCAGGATCAAAACGTTATCCTTGAGCTCACCACCCCGCAGGGCCGACACCGGGGCCGTTGCCAGCCCAAACTGTCGCGGATCGACCACTCTAGAGACCACCTGACCATTTTCTAGCACGGCGACATCGGTCTCAGCCCCCAGCCCAACCTCATCCAGCCCCTCACGACCATGCAAAATCATTGCCTGGGGCATCCCCAACTGGTTTAAGGCCTCGGCCATAGTCATCAGTACCGACGGGTCAAACACCCCAATCACCTGCCCTGTGGGCCGCAGCGGATTGACCAGTGGCCCCAGCAAGTTAAAGACCGTCCGAATCTTGAGAGTGCCGCGAATCGGGGCCACCGCTTTCATCGCCGGGTGCCACCCCCGCGCAAATAGAAACGTCACTCCCACTGACTTAAGGGCCGCCTTTGCCTGCTCTGGCGAAGCGGCCAGGTTGACCCCTGACGCTTCGAGCACATCGGCTGACCCCACCTTACTCGAGGCAGAGCGATTACCATGCTTGGCCACCGCTACCCCCGCCGCCGCCGCCACAAAGGTCACCGCAGTTGAGATATTAAAGGTTGAGGCCCCATCGCCTCCGGTACCACAGGTATCAATGCGGGGGGTCGGCAGCGACGCATCGGCATCTGTGCCCCCCAAGGACTGACCCTGCAACACCCGTGCCATCCCCGCCAGCTCGGCGGC
>JBCBQD010000090.1:0-19574 GCA_039820425.1 Cyanobacteria bacterium J06635_1 | reverse complement strand
ATGACTGCGGCTGCCTCTTCGTAGCTTCCCTGCATATAGGCGCGCTCCGCCGCCTGATAGGCTTGAGAGTAGTCTGTGCCTGATGCCATTTGTCTTCTCCTGCGAGTCTAAGTATCCTAAGTGCTTCCTAGTAATGCTTCGGTAGCCTTGGTTTTAGGCTGCCCAACGAGCCGAGCGTAAAATCGCGATGTGATCAAGTAGCCGCAATGCCTGATTAGCCGCCGGATTGACAACCCATTCTCCCTTTAAAAATGGGGCCATCGCGTCTGGGTAGTTGCGAGATACCTGAACCGACTCAGCGTCTAACCAATCTGTCCCAACTATATGATTAACGGCTAAGCCTAGCATAGTTCCTTGTTCTTCGACAGCAATTACTGGAATTTCTGCACGGTCCGTATTCATAGGCTGGGTATACCCTAAAAATTGACCCAGATCGGCTACCCAGATCACCCGACCTTGTTCGTTTAAGGTGCCCAAGAGCAAGGGCGATACGTTGGGGACGGGGGTAATCCGATCTGGCGGATTTTCAATAATTCGTCGAATCCCAGTGGCTGGCAACGCAAACTCATCGCCAGTGGCCACAAAAAAACGCAGATACAGCTCGCCATCTGGTGTTTCGAGTTCTTGCAGCTCAGGAGCCTGGTCTTGGCCTCGTTTTGTTTGAAAATCTGGATTTCCTACCATGGATGCCCTTGCCCTTTTACAAACTACCTAAAAAACACCAAACCACCTAAAGGCATATCTTTGTAACCTTGTCTAATCACGACGTTTCAATGCTTTCCTGACTACCCTCTCAGCAGCTGTTTTACAGTCCCGATGAGCTCTGTCGGTTGAAAGGGTTTTGCGATGTAAGCATCAGCGCCCTGCTTCATGCCCCAGTACCGGTCAAATTCTTCACCCTTAGATGAGCACATCACCACTGGAACGTTTTGAGTAAGCGGATCTGATTTAATCCGGCGGCAAACTTCGTAGCCATTCATCCGGGGCATAACGATATCTAAAACGACCAGGTCGGGGGGGTGCCCTTGGATATACTCAATCGCTTCAAGTCCATCTCCCACAACGGTAACGTCTAATCCGCTTCCGCGAAGCAAATCAGTAATCATCTCTCGTTGAGCGACACTATCTTCTACCACTAAAACCGTGTTCATAACCTGAATCTCACCGGTTGAGACTTACCCAAAACGTCAGCCCAACTCATTATGCCCCCGGAAGTCTAAAAAACGGTTCTATTGCCATGATTGTGGCAACCTTACCAAAAGTTCAGAGATGCCCCATAGAGATTTAGGTCTATGGTCGCCGCCTAATAAAGTTACCCTGTGGTGCCGGATTTCTTAAACATTCATCAAAGATTTTCTACGTATTGGCCAGTTAAGAATAATACTTGAGGGCAAAAAATGGCATTAGGTTGCTCTGGCTGGGCAAGGAGCCAGGAGTCAGAATTCAGCATGAAGCTTCAGCATGAAGAAATAACCGGGAGTTAGAACAGGTTTTCGCCTGACTCCTGGCTCTTGGATTCTTGCCAATCAAATACTCAGTGCATCGGCAATTTCTTCTGCTAGCAAATGCTCTGGCTGAGACCGATCAGGGTTGCCTTGGCCAACATATTTTTCGACTAAGGTTAAAAGCTCATGTTCGCCAAAGGGCTTGGTTAAATAATCCGTAGCACCTGCCATGCGGGCTTTGACGCGGTCGATAAAGTCGCCCTTGCCCGTCAGCATCACAATCGGAATTTCTCGAAATAGAGCGGATTGCCGGATCATGGCACACAGCTCATAGCCCTCTAGCTCAGGCATTGCAATATCGCACAGGATCAAGTCGGGTTTGAGCTGAAAAAGCAGACCCAGCGCTCTCAGCGGGTTGGCAATGGAGGTAACCTCGTAGCCATGGGTATCGAGGATGCTTTCGATGGTTTGGCGGATCGTTAGCCCATCATCTATGCACACCACTCGGGGAACCCGCTCGCGTTGCCAGACCCGCTTAGGTTGGGTGGTTTTAGACGGTAGCAATGGGGCCGTAGTTTGGATGAAACCTTGCTTTATATGGGGATAGAGGGCTTTAGCCATTGTCAACATATCCCAGTCCAAATACCGAGCGAGCTGCACGATGGTGGTTTTGCCGTTCATCCAAGGTAAGACTGGACTAAGCGTCTCAAGCCGGGGATGGCTCTCTGCGTCAGTGACCAATACAGGGCACTGCTTCAAAGATTGGATATGGGGCTGTAGCTGATGCCACATTTGGATATGCTGTGTCGTTTTTGCGACCAGCGGTGCGATTTCAAATGTGGTGAGCTGGGGGCTCAGGGCTGAGCTGAGATTAAAGACAAAAGTGCCATGGTGGAGACTGAGCAGCTCAAACAGGGTTTCTTCGATCATTTGCCGCAAAATGGCTCGCCCCCGCCCTGGACTTAGCGAACCGTTTTCTAGCAGGGTCCAGAGCATGCCGTACTCTGGCAAACTAAATGGGGCAACTTGAGCTGCGATCGCTTGATTGACATCAACTGCGGTATTGGTATTTTTGAGAAAATCCTGTAAGCGATTGAGGCGACCTGAGGTTTCACCTGCGTAGACAATCTGACCGCTGATAAAAAAGACGATCCAGGCTGAAGTAGACCCTATTGAAGAGGGGGCTACCGAAGCTGTACCAGCACCGTTATCAAGGACATCACCCATTGAAGGGAGTCCATAGGTTTCAACGTAGAGCTCCCCTGTACGCTGCCCTAGTTCGATTAGCTGAAGAATACTGCGAACATCGAGTTCGCTCAGTTGCCCCTGCATGGAATCAAATTAACCTGTCTAAACGAGTTATTCAAATCTGCAAACGCACCCCAACAATACTGCCTGATGCCTATTGTAATGGCGATTTGTGAGTACTGATTCACTATTGACATCTCCAGGCAATTGTTTGTAGCCAACGGGGTGTCTTGCTTTGGGGTAGGTTGCCAGTTTTGGAAAAACCAAATCATCACACTTGCCGCTAACATAACCTAAAAATGTTCCTGGTTGTTGATGATGCCTCGAGTTTGGGGGGGTGGGTTGTTAAATGCTCTAATTGAGCTGTCTCAGCTATCCAACGGTGAGTCATCCGGCGGCGAGCCACATTTAATTTTTGAACAATGATTGTTCAAAAATTATCTGAAAGAATTGGCTGAAAGCTTTTACATGATTCACAAAGTTAGTTATAGGGTGCTTAAAGGGCAATCTTTTAAGGCGGTTCGGTATAGAAATTTAGGATTTAATGGAGTTTGTGCTTAGTCTTGACCTAAGCACTTGACGCTTCCTAAGCTATGGTTACCTTTAAGGATAGTTGGACTTAACGATCGATGGCTTATGAGATCGATGGGAAGCTCACTCAAAGTAAGTGCAAGCAAACGTGGGTAAATTAAGGGGAATGCCAGCGTGCTGTATCTAGCGGAAGTACAGAGGAAAAGCGGGTTTATTGGTAGTGGCAAGGCAGAGTTTAAGCTGATTGCTTGTCAACGGTCTGAGCAAAACTGGAGTGCTTTGCCGGGCGACGACATCATGCCTGCACCAGATGATGCTGCGTACAGTTCTGGTGCATTGGTGATGATTGAGTTGGGCGGCAATCGTCAGATTCAGCGTCACTATGAGGCAGGACGTCCGTTAGTTAGTATCCTGCAGAACTTTTCTAGCCTTAGCAAGAAGTTTAAAACCCAAGAAGACGAGATTGATCAGTGGAAGCAGTCACTGACCTATCAAAGTCAAGAGCTTAATCGCCGCGAGATGGAGCTAGAAGCGCGCCAAGAAGAGTTGGAGCAGGCTGAGTCTGATCTTGAAAAGGTTGAAGCTCAGCGAGCCGAACTGGAGACAGCCCGCAATGAAATCGAAACCTTGCGGGAAGAGTATGCACGTAAAAATCAAGAGCTAGAGGGGGCTTGGGCTCATCTCAACGGAGAGATGCAAAAGCTTGAGGAACGCCAATCGGAGGGGACGTCGGTGTCAGGTTTGGACGCTTCCCAAACCCAGCAAATTCAAGACGTGTTGACTCAGCTAACCGGTACAGTGGTGCCCACAGATGATATTCGTGCACAACTGAATGGGGTGGTTGAAATTACAGATCGGCAGCAGGAAATTTTGACAGAGCAGTGGCAGGCGCTTGAGCAAGCCCGCACAGGCTTGGCGGAACAGCAGGCTAAGTTAGAGGAGCAGCGAAATGGTTTGGAGCAAGAGTGGCAATCCCTGGCTGCTGCCGAATCGACCCTGATGGCGACCCAAGGGGCGATGCAGTCGTGTGTCACTTCTATTGAAGCAAAGCAAATTCAAAATCAGTCTTTGTCGGGACAGCTGCAGCATCACAGTGGTCTCTACCAAAAGCTTTATGCGCTGCTCAATACGAGCGATAAGGTCCGGTTGAGTAAGAAGGTGGATGTGGCTGCGCTAGAGGCAATGTCGATTGAATCAGTGCAATCGACGGTCGAGGAACTTGAGAAGGATCTCGATAAGATGTCTCGCTTTGTCAATGACCAAGAGGAAGAGCTGAAGTTGCAACAGCAGACCATTGATGAACTCAAGGGAAAAAGTGAGTCTGCTAGCGAGTATGACCGTTTGCAGATGGAAGCTGAAATTTCAGAAGAGCAAGATCGCTATCGCATGCTAGAGGAAACCCTGATTGGTCAGCGGCGTAATCTGGTGGAGCGTGAAGAGGTTTTAGACCAGCATCGGGCTGTTCTGGCAAGACGTCAGGGGGTAGTCACTGAGAATGTCGAGTCAGCCGTGGATTCGGCTGAATTGGGACCGGTTTTAGAAAGTATTGACGAGTTTCGTCAGCGACTGGGTGAGCAGTCTCAGGCTATCAATGATGAAATTTCTGGGCTACAAGCTAAGCGTGACGGGCTCCGACAGCAAATCGAGCAGCAGACGCTAGAGTTGACTGGGAAACGCGATCGCATCCAGGAATTCGAGGCCACCCTGATAGCTCAGCAGGGGACCTGTACTGAGGTCCAGAGTCGGATCACATTTTCTGAAGCGAGTTTGCAGCCGGTGCAAGATCGTCTGGATGAAATTCGGACCAAGCTCAATGAGTTTTCGACCTTGGTATCCCGATGTCAGGAAGCCAGCGACTATCAGCTTCAATCCATCTCAGAGATGCGCCAAACTATTCAGAGTCTGGTTTCTGAGCCTGTCGCTGCGGTGTCCTGAATTACGGAGTTAGGCAGTTGAACGGTGAGCATTTGAGTGGGGCTCAGGCATGATTTGGATAAATGAACAAATTGACCCCTGCGGTATTCTCTATGCCTGCATTGCTTGCTGTGATGAGCAACAGGCTCGGGAGTGTCACGAAACCTTTCAGCAAAACCTCACTGACGAACAGCGCAATACTGGTTGGACTGCTCGTCTCAGAACAGTTGAGTCTTGGGATGAAGTCCCGGTTAGTTCGTTGAAACTGTCTTAGTGGGTGGGGCTTAGTGAAGATGGCAGCTCGGGACTACATCAAACTCGACCAGTTTCTTAAGCTGGTGCAAGTCACCTCCTCCGGAGGACAGGCTAAGGTCCTGATTCAAGAGGGATGGGTCTTTGTAAACGGGGAACTTGAGCTGCGCCGTGGGCGTAAGCTGGTTGATGGCGATCAGGTGACCTTTGACGAACAGACCTTTACAGTCAAGCTGGCTGAAGAGGCTAGTGGATAAAGCCGTTGGTTATGTTTAGAATTGTAAATAACTGCTTTGTTAATTTTCGAGGATCGCATATCCATGCCCAAAGTTGAAATTTACACCTGGAGCCGTTGTCCGTTTTGTGTTCGTGCCAAGGCGCTGCTTGATAAAAAAGGGGTTAGCTATGCCGAATATTGCATCGATGGAGATGAGTCAGCCCGAGCTACTATGGCTGAGCGTGCCCATGGTCGGCGGTCACTCCCGCAGATTTTTATCAGTGAGCAGCATGTTGGAGGCTGTGACGATTTGCACAGCCTAGATGCCAAAGGTCAGCTTGATGAGCTTTTGGCTGTGGCTTAGTACTCTGTCTGGTTGTCAAAAGGCTTTTACACCAAAAACTCTATCTACAGCTCCCTCAACAACAAAATCAGGAGACTGTAGATAGAGCAAGCGAGCCTTAATTTTAGTCGTCTCTATGCGACGGCTGAGTCGGATGAGTGTATAGAGGCTTTAGGAGGTCTGTTTCTGGGACGGGTGTTGTCTGATGTTGAGTTGGCAGGACGGGGTTGAATGATGCCATAGCCGCCGTGATTGCGTTCGTAAATAACGTTGATTTCATCGGTCTCAACATTGAGAAACATGTAGAAATCATGATCGACTAAAGCCAACTGCTCCAGTGCTGTCTCGACATGCATAGGGGGCATCGTGAAATACTTGGTGCGCACCACCTCGGGGGGGAGTTGGGGTTCTTTGTGGGTTAACAGCTCAGACACGTTAGTGGTGGTTTCAGGGACGTCCAGCCTGGGTTCGGTGGCTCTAACCGAAACATGCTCCAGGCTACGACGTTTATCTTTGTATCGTTTGAGCTGGCGGCTAATTTTATCGGTTACTAGGTCAATGCTGGCATACAGGCTATCGCTGCTTTCTTCGGCGCGGACTACAGCTTGGTTAACGTAGATCGTGACTTCGGCAGACTGATTAGGCGTTATTCGCGGGTTGCGGGAGACGGAGAGGCTCACGTCAACCTTATTAATTAAATGCTGATAGTGATTAATCGCTTTCTCGATCTTTTGAGAAACATAACTGCGAATAGAGTCTGTGATGTCGATGTTTTTTCCCTGGATAACAAGCTTCATAGGCTGCCTCCGCGACAAAGATTAGCGTACGTTTTCACCCTAACACCTGATTTTTGGCAGGGCGTTCTCCTTTAAGATCATTTGCATGCTTTGATAATTCTTGACTTTTATGTCTGGTCAGTTCAGCCATCTGGCGCGCCCCGTTTTATTGTACGAGCTGGGTATCATCCCTTATCAAAGGGCATGGACATGGCAGCGGCAGCTTGTGGCGCAGCGTAAGCAAGATAGTACTCAGCCAGATGTTTTGATGTTGTTAGAGCATCCGCCAGTGTATACGCTGGGGCAGGGCTCTAGTGAGGCGTTTTTAAAGTTTGACCTAGACGCTACCGATTTTGCTCTCCATCGGATTGAGCGAGGCGGCGAGGTTACCTACCATTGCCCAGGGCAACTGGTGGGGTACCCGATTCTAAATCTTCGCTACCATCGTCAAGATCTACATTGGTACCTGCGTGGCTTGGAATCGGTTTTGATTGATGCTTTGGGGAAGTATGATTTACCCGCTCAGCGGCTAGACGGGCTAACCGGTGTCTGGATAGAAGGCTATAAGGTGGCCGCCATCGGAATCAAAGTCAGCCGCTGGATCACGATGCACGGATTTGCCCTAAATATTTGCCCGGACCTGACTGGCTTCCAAAAGATTGTGCCCTGTGGCATCGAAGACCGGCCAGTGGGCAGCTTGGTGCAGTTTATACCGCAGCTAAAATTTGCAGACGTCAGTGACGCTGTACAGCGAAGCTTTGAGAAGGTTTTTGGGGTGAAGTTGCAACCAGCAAAATGGTTGGGGGATGAAGGTTAACTCTATTAGCCTGTCAAAGCTAAATTTTCGGACTTGGTTAGATGGTGAGTGTGCTGTCGCTAATGAGTTCGCTGCGCTAGGTGGGGTCGCTGCGCTGGTGAGTTCGATGCGCTGGTGAGTTCGCTGCGCTAAGTGAGTTCGCTGCGCTGGTGAATGGGCGAATACAGAATACACCTGAACCCCTAAATCACCTTTAACATCCCCTCACCCCCTCACCATCTCACCTCCTCACCATCTCAACCTGCCTTTAACCCTAAAACGGAATATCGTCGTAGTCTGGCTCAGCGGTGGGTTGGGGAGCGGGTGCTGCAGGTGCTTGAGGGGCAGGGGCGGGTGCTGCGGCGGCGGGGGCTGCCGCCCCAGGCTCGGCTGCTGGCGTTGCTGTGGCGGTCACGGCTGCCGCTGCCAGCGTGGCTGTCTGGAGTTCGCTCAGACTGTGAATCCGCTGCACGGTCATTTCAGCTTGCTTTTCTTTAAAGCCCTCTGGGCGCTCAATGGTTTTGATGTTCAGACGACCTTCAATGACGATGCGATCGCCCGGTTTGTAGGTAGATTGAATGTCTTGGGCTAAGTTGCCCCAACCGACCGCTTTGAGCTGGGCAGAGGCATCTTCTGACCGCAACCCTGGAATCTGAATGACGAACTCAGTCACAGGCGTTTGATTGTCGGAGGTATACCGCAGCTGGGGAGCTTGGACGACCTCAGCCATTAGGATGCAGTGATTCATGATAGCGTTTCTCGAATGCCCTGTTCTTTTTCGATAAAGGTCTGTACTCGCTGACGATATTCCTGGAGTTGTCGATCGACCCACTCTCGGTCTTCGCTATTGGCAAAAATGTGAACCAGGGGTTCTCCGGCATCGGGCAGGATGAGTACCCAGCTGTCACGAGGGCGGTCAATGATTTTGACACCGTCTACCAGTTCTAAGGTATCAGCGGGATGAGTTTCTACAAGATAGCGCATCAGTGCTCCTTTCACCGTCCAGGGGCAGCGCAGGGTTTGGACTCGATGAGAGACCCGAGGTAGGTCGCCCCAAATTTGGCCGAGGGATTGCTCCTGAACGGTCAGCATTTCGATTAGCTTGGCGATACAGAACATGGCGTCAAAGCCAGGATGCAGCTGCGGGAAAATAAACCCCATATCGCCACTACCCCCCAGCACTACGTTGCCATTGGCCTGGCAGGCTTCCATCAAGGCGGTGGGGTTGGCCTTGGTGCGAATGACGTTGCCGTCATGGCGGCGGGCGATGTGCTCGACAGCTCCTGAAGCATGCACGGGGACGACGATGGTGCCGCGGGGTTGGTTAGTGAGAATCATATGGGCCATGAGTGCGGTCAGCATTTCGCCGCGAATGGGGGTGCCTACCTCGTCGACTAAAATCAGCTGCTCACCGTTGGCAGAGACTTGAACGCCGAAGGCGGCCTGGAGCGCCTGGACGACCTGGCCGAGCTGGCCAAGCATGACTTCTCTCTCGGCCATTGAAAGCGCCGACTGACTGAGGCTGGCATTAAGGACAACCGCATCGCAGCCAAATTTACCCAGGAGCATAGGTAACACTGCACCTGAGACAGCATAGGCATAGTCAATAATCACCCTGGAGTTGCTATTGCGAATGGCTTCGACATTGAGATGTTTTTCGAAAGCGGTGGTGTAGATTTCGATCAGACTGCTAGGGTAGGTGACGGCTCCAATCTCATGGATTTGCGATCGCCGCAGGTCTTCTTTAAAGTAGGCCCCTTCAATCTTCTTCTCTTTGCCCTTTGGGATGTCAATGCCTTGTTTGTCAAAGAACTCGATCAAAATGTGGTCAGTGCGATCGGGGTGCAGACGCACATGGATACCGCCTGCCACATCAAGGGTGGGTAGCACGGTTCGGGCGACTGGAATGGCGGTGGCTTCTAGATTTTGAATATTGACACCAACGGACATCAGGCCCGCAATCAAGGAGCGAGAGACCATACGCGAGATACTGCGCTGGTCGCGGGAGACGGTGACGTGGGCACCCGGCTTGAGAGTCGAACCGTAGGCGGCCCCCAGCTTGACGGCAAACTCAGGGGTGATGTCGATATTGGCTAACCCGGTGACGCCGCGCTGCCCAAACAGATTGCGCTGAGCGGTATTGCCCCAGATCAGGTTGATGTTGAGCGTGGCCCCTGATTCGATCCGCTTGCTAGGCCAGACCCGAACGCCAGGACTGATTTGGGCTTCTTCTCCAACGGTGGAGAGGGCACCCACGACGGCCCCTTCTAAAACATGGGCGCGTCGGTCAGCCCGAGCCCCTCTGGCGATCACGCAGGCACGCAGATGGGTTTCATCTCCGATCACGGCCCCATTCCACAAAACCGGGCGCTTTAGATCGGCATCATTTCCGATGGTGACGTTGTCGCCAATCACGGTCCCCGCCTCCAGGTTGACCCTGGCTCCGATTCGGCAGTTATGGCCAATCAAAACGGGGGGTCTGATTTTAGCGGTGGGGTCAATGTAAGTATTTTGCCCTACCCTAATACCGGGCTTGATTTCAGGATAGGCAAAATCTACCAGGACTTTGCTATCTAGGGCATCGTACTGGGATTCACGATAGGCTTCGAGGTGGCCGACGTCACACCAATAGCCCTCGGCCACATAGCCGTACATGGGCTCACCTTTTTCAAGCAGGAGGGGAAACAAATCTTTTGAGAAATCTTGCTCCTGGCTGGGGGGCAAATAGTCGAGCACTTCGGGTTCCAAGATGTAAGTGCCGGTATTGACTGTGTCAGAGAAGATTTCGCTGGTAGAGGGTTTTTCTAAAAATCGGTTAATGCGACCGTCTTCATCGGTGATCACCACGCCAAACTCGATGGGGTTAGGAACCCGGGTCAACACCAGAGTCGCTTTAGAGCCTTTGGCTTTATGGAACTGAATGGCAGCCTGGAGGTCAAAATCAGTCACGCTGTCACCGCTAATCACCAGGAAGGTGTCGGTGAGCAGGTCGGCAATATTTTTGACACACCCAGCTGTACCCAGAGGCTGGTCTTCTTCAACGGCGTAGGTCATCTGGATGCCAAATTCGTGCCCGTCTTGGAAGTAATCGCGCATCACGTCGGGCAGGTAGTAGAGGGTCGCAATGACCTCTGTAATTCCGTGGCGTTTCAGGAGATTGACGATGTGTTCGGCGATGGGGCGATTGAGGATCGGCACCATCGGCTTCGGCAGATCGCAGGTCAGTGGTCTGAGACGCGTTCCGGAACCACCGGCCATGAGCACTGCACGCATATCTCCTCCTTGAACATATTAAAAACGTCTTGAAGCTGTTTTGAATTGATGAAGACGGGAACAATCGAACCCGTCATTACATCAGTCTGGCTAACCGCTGCCATCATTCTATAGGAGTGTCTTCAGCTTTTGAGGCAAATCGTCAGTGGTTGTCGGGGAATAAACGGTATAACGGGTTACTGGGTAATGAATACCGCGCTTTTGACTCGAGTGTCCAATCGGTTTTGCAAGCAGGTTTGCTACGCTACAGTTAGAAACTGTCTAAGCAGGCTAAATCTTCTAAGCATGAAGAAAGGATAGAACTATGGGAACTTTGCTGGGACTACTCTTGCTGGCTGGTTATGCCTACGGCGGCTGGCGATTTTGGAAAGGGTTTCACCGGACTAATTTCAGCCAAGGAAAGCTTTATCTAACGCTGCTGTGGCCCGCATTTGTGATCGGCAGTAAGGCCTATCGAAAGAATTTTTCTAAGGCTCTCAAAGGATCTTAAATATTATGTTGCCAGCCTCCCCGCCTTGGCAGAGTCAAATGCAGCTGGTAGCGAATCGCTACAGCCAGGAATTTGAGGGAAAGCCCTTTGACCTGCCCGCCGATGTTGAGGAAATGGATATTTTTCGGGATTGGGTGGCGGGTACCCTGGCCCCGAGAATTGCCAGTCCGTTTTGGGAGCTAGCCAAACCGAAAAAAGGGCAGCGCTGTCTGGATATTGGCTGTGGGTTGAGTTTTTTAATCTATCCCTGGAAAGAATGGCAGGCTTTTTTTTACGGCCAGGATATCAGTACCTTTGCTCAGCATGCCCTTAATCAGAGAGGTCCGCAGCTGGATTCTAAGTTGTTTAAAGGGGTTAAACGAGGGCCGGCGCATTTGCTGGACTATGAGCCTGGCTTTTTTGATTTGGTAATTGCTACGGGGGTGAGCTGCTATTACTCACTGGACTATTGGAAACAGGTGATTGATGCGGTCAAACTTTGTCTGAAACCCGGCGGTTTTTTTGTGTTTGATGTGCTCGATCCTGAGCAACCGATGGCGGAAAATTGGGCGATTTTAGAGACCTACTTGGGGCCAGAGGTGGAGCTAACCCCGCTGAAAGAATGGCGGGCTTTGATTCGGGCGTCAGGTGGGAAAGTGGTCAGCCATCGACCGGGCGAAGTATTTGAGTTGCTCAAAGTGAAATGGGCTTAGCACCAACCCAGTGCCTTTGGATTATTGGGGGAACCCAGGAGAGTGCGACCATCGTTCGTGCGATAGCACATCGAAAACTTGAGCCCACGTCTTATCTAATATCGGTTACCACCCCTGCGGCGGTGAACCTATATCCAGCGGGAACCGACGTCTGGGTAGGGCGGTTAACCCCAGATAGACTTTCTACATTTTTGAACGACTACCAAATTGGCGCGATTTTGGACGCTTCGCATCCGTTTGCAACGGCAATTTCTGAGCTTGCGATCGCAGCCGCCCACAAATATTCCCTACCCTATCTCCGCTACGAACGCCCCGCTTGTACCGGCGTTGCATGCAACGCCGCTTCCCTTGCCCCCTCTGCTTCCCCTGCCTGCTCTCCTGCCCCTACCAACCTCCTGACCGTGCCAGACTACCCAACTCTCCTAGCCGGGGATCTCCTGGCTGGTCACCGCGTCCTACTCACCGTAGGCTATCAAGCCCTAGCCCTGTTTGCCCCCTGGCAGTCGCGGGCAACTCTGTTCGCCAGAATTTTGCCCTCAGCGACGGCGCTAGCGGCGGCACAGGCAGCGGGCTTTGAGCCTCAGCGACTGATTGCGGTGCGACCGCCCCTGACCCCCGCGTTTGAAAAAGCACTGTGGCAACAGTGGCAAATTACAACAGTGGTTACCAAGGCATCTGGGGCTGCTGGTGGAGAGTGGGTGAAACATCAAATCGCTGATTCATTGGGGGTACGGCTCGTGATCATTGCGCGCCCCATGGTGAACTATCCCCAGGTGACTAACCGACTGAGCGAAGCCATTGCCTTTGCGATTGGGGATTTGTGGTCAGGGGCAAAGTTGTCAGCCTTTCAATAGGGCAGGCCTTGGCGTCTGTAAATCCGTGCACGCACAGAGGTGCCTGTAAATCTGAGGTGGGTTGCGTAGCGAATGTGATAAAAAAGTCACACTCTAAAAAATATCCCGCTTGACTAAAGCTAGGGAGATGGTATGGTGGTGTCTAATTTTTCGCCTCCAATTCTGATTTTTCTTCCTTCAATAATGGGCGCACAAACCGGAGTAGGGCATGCTAAATTTGCCATGATCAGTATCGACCCTCTGAGGTTCGAGTCACTCTACTTTATGGATTGCTCTCCCAACAACAGCTGCGCCCAAGACACCGAGGCCACCATTCTTGTATAACTCCACCCCAGAGGGAAATGCCCTTTCGGGCGCGACGCCAGTCTTCGCGCTTAAGGAGCTGGTTGCGCGGCTGCAGCGAGAGCAGTATAAGATTCAGGACCTACTGAGTTCTCTGGGGTTTGCCCTGCGAAGCTTAAACAATCTCAGTCAGTTCCTCGAGCTGATTCCGATGATTGCTAGCCGAGTGACGGATGCATCCGGGGGGGCGCTGGTCCTATTTCGACCCGATGGTCAGCTGCGCCTGGAGCGGCTGTATTGCCCAGACGAGGCCGAAAGTCAGACCGTGCGGTTTGCACTGGAGTCGGCCACGCGACAAATTACGGCGTCGTTAACGGCGGCGGAGGGCGCTATGACCATTGCGGCCAGTGCTATGGTGACCCTCGATCATCAGCTTAATCGCTACCTCGGCAGGGATTTTCAGTTGTTTGGAACCGCCATTATTGTTCAAAATATTGAGCGGGGGCGATTGTACGTTTTTAGTCAGGACCCCGACTATGCGTGGACAGAAACCCGTCAAAAGTTAGTACGCCTGGTGGCGGATCAAACGGCGGTTGCCATCGAAAATGACGAATTGACGATTGCGCTGCGAAAAAAAGAGCGCCTCGATCGGGAGTTAGAGCTTGGGGCTGAGATCCAGGCTCAGCTGCTGCCGAGGCAGTGCCCCACCATTGAGGGCATCGATATGGCGGCCTGCTGTTTTACGGCTAACAAAGTAGGGGGTGATTATTACGACTTTATTCCCACTACCTATGAGCAGCTCCGTCGTCCTGAGTCGGCGATCTCAAGGGCGCAACCCTGGAGCTTTGCCATTGGTGATGTGATGGGGAAAGGCGTGCCAGCGGGGTTGATGATGACCATGCTGCGCGGGATGCTGCGGGCAGAGGTGCTGAATGATCATTCGCCGGGTCAGATTTTACAAAACCTCAACCTGGTCATGCACAATGATTTAGAAAATTCCAATCGGTTTGTCACTCTGTTTTATGCGGAATACAACCCTAAGACCCAGGTATTGTCCTACGGGAACGCTGCTCATAATCCACCGCTGCTGTGGCGAGCCGATAACAATACAGTGAAGCGACTGGATGCGGAGGGGATGTTGCTGGGGTTAGATATGGATACCCAGTACCACGAGAGCCAGGTGCAGCTGCATCCAGGGGATACGGTGATTTTCTACACAGATGGGTTTACCGATGCCTCGAATGCTCGCGGAGAGCGATTCGAAGAAGGCAATTTGATTGAAGCGGTGAAATGGGCCTGCCGAAATATTGAGCGCTCCAGCGACGTGCTGGACTATCTGTTTCAGCTACTCAGGCGATTTGTGGGGAGCGATCGCACCAGCGAAGACGATACGACGCTGGTGGTTTTGCGAGTGACTCAGCCCGCAGAGTTTAGACAGCTATCCGCGATTCAGCAGAATTTGACGTAGGGAATAGCAGTGGGTGATGGTTAGTGGGTCAGCAAAAAATCGGTGCTGCCGTAAAAATGCTGGGGTGATAGCTTCATTCTGAGGAGGTTAAGCGCTATTGTGTTGGGGTGAAAAACCGTAATTGTCCAAACCTATGTACAATAGTTCATCTTCTATCCTGGATACCGGCGCTGAACTAATATTGCGATCGCATCTTTTACCCGCTACTCACACCCAGCCGCTGAAGTCTCCAGCGGTGATTCAAAGTCTGGATGGTTCAGAAGGTCTGGTGGTTCAGCCAGTGGTGGGCCAGTACTTTGACCAGGACTTTTTTGCCAGCTCTGGGGAAATCCTGAATAATTTTGTCGAATCTGGCCAGGTCTGGGCGCTGTTGATTGGGTTTGTGATTGGCTATCTGGTTCGTGGTTTGACAACGTATTAAGAATCTCCGTGAATACCCCTAACCAACCCACAACTTGGAGTCAGCGCTTTGAGTCGGCTCTGCATCCTTTTATCGAGGCGTTTAATGCCAGCATTGGCTTTGATATTGAGCTGCTTGAATATGATTTGACCGGCTCCCAGGCCCACGCCCGAATGTTGGCAAAGGTCGGAATTTTATCCGCGGAAGAGGGGGCTCAAATTGTCCAAGGGTTAGAAACAATTCGCCAAGAATATCGGCAGGGCAAGTTTAACCCTGGTATCGCTGAGGAAGATGTGCACTTTGCGGTGGAGCGACGCTTGACCCAACTGGTAGGGGATGTGGGGAAAAAACTGCATACTGCCCGGTCTCGCAATGATCAAGTCGGGACAGATGTGCGTCTGTATCTGCGATCGCAGATACAGCAAATTCGCAAACAGCTACGAGCGTTTCAGCAGGCCCTAGTGACCCTGGCAAATCAGAATGTAGAAACCCTGATCCCAGGCTATACCCACCTGCAACGGGCCCAGCCCCTGAGCCTGGCCCATCATTTGCTGGCCTACTTTGAAATGGCCCAGCGGGACTGGGAGCGCCTGGGGGATGTGCTTAAGCGGGTGAATATTTCCCCCCTGGGTAGTGGGGCACTGGCAGGGACAACTTTTCCCATCGATCGCCACTACACAGCTGAGCTACTGGAGTTTGATAAAATTTATGCCAACAGCTTAGACGGGGTTAGCGATCGCGACTTTGCAATTGAGTTTGCCGCCGCCGCTAGCCTGATTATGATGCATCTGTCGCGGCTGTCTGAGGAGGTGATTTTTTGGGCCTCAGAGGAGTTTAGCTTTGTCACCCTCAAAGACAGCTGCGCCACGGGGTCAAGTATCATGCCCCAAAAGAAAAATCCAGACGTACCTGAGCTAGTCCGAGGCAAAACCGGGCGCGTCTTTGGCCATCTGCAAAGTTTATTGGTGATGATGAAGGGTCTGCCCCTGGCCTACAACAAGGACTTGCAGGAAGATAAAGAGGCGATATTTGACACGGTTAAGACCGTATCAGCCTGCCTGCAAGCGATCACCATCCTGCTCTCAGAAGGCTTAGTATTTAAGCCCCAACGTCTGGCGGAGGCGGTTGCAGAAGATTTCTCGAATGCCACCGATGTGGCAGACTACTTAGCTGCCAAGGGCGTTCCTTTTCGCGAAGCCTATAACCTGGTGGGCAAAGTGGTCAAAACCTCGATTGCCGCAGACAAGCTGCTTAAGGACCTCACCTTAGCAGAGTGGCAGGCTTTGCATCCCGCCTTTGAAGCCGATATTTATGATGCGATCGCACCCGAACAGGTCGTCTCTGCCCGCAATAGCGCAGGGGGGACCGGGTTTGATCAAGTGCGTCAGGCGTTGGCGGTCGCCCATCAGAAACTTGAAGAGTAGAGAGTGGAGGGTAGAGAGTAGAGGGGCAGGGGAGCAGAGGAGGCAGGGGGAGAAAATTCCCAGTGCTTTATTGTTCTCAGCGCTCTAATTTGCTCTATTTAGGGACTCTACTGTAAGGACTCTCCTGTCTGAGCTTTACCTCATTTTTCCGCTCTCCGCGTCCCCACTCCATCTCCCCTGCTCCCCCTGCTCCCCCTGCTCCCCCTGCTCCCCCTGCTGCTCAAACCCACCCACTACCCACCACCTATGTCCCTAAGCATCTGCATGATTGTCAAAAATGAGGCAGCTAATCTGCCAGCTTGTCTCGAGAGTGCTCGTGATTTAGCGGATGAAATCTGGGTCTTTGATACTGGCTCGACCGACAACACGGTTAGCGTGGCAGAATCCCTAGGGGCAAAGGTAGAAACGTTTGAGTGGACCCATAACTTTGCTGATGCCCGCAACGCGTCTTTGACAAAGGCGACGGGGGAGTGGATTTTAGTCTTAGATGCGGATGAGACCTTGACAGCGGCTGGGTGCGGCTGCGTGCAAAAGGTGATGGACAATGAACCAGTTGGTCCCTCGGATCAGCCTATTCTGATACAAGATAGTTTGCTGATCACCTGGCTGCGGCGGGAAGTGGGCGCACAGCAGTCGCCCTATACCCAGGTAGCTCGCCTATTTCGCAACCATCCGGCGCTCAAATTTAGTCAGCCCTACCACGAGACCATTGATGACAGCGTTGAGGCTTTGATAGCGGCAGAGCCCCACTGGCAGATTATCCAGCTCGGGACGGTGGCCATGGATCACACGGGCTATACCCTGGATGACATTACCGCCCAGGCCAAGTTTGAGCGAGCCCGAGGGACCATGGAACGCTACCTGGTCGACCATCCTGATGATGCTTACTTTTGTAATAAGCTGGGGGCACTCTATGGGCAACTGGGGGATTGGGCAAAGTGTTTATCCCTCTTGGAGCATGGCCTTGCGGTAACCGAGCCCGATCCTGTCACCGCCTATGAGCTGCGGTATCACGCGGGCCTCGCCTGCCGGGCGTTGAATCGATTAACTCGGGCAGCGGAGTATTACCGGCAAGCCTTAGCCAGCCCAATTTTGCCCCGCCTTAAATTAGGGACCTATATTAATTTAGGCAGTTTACTTAAGCATCAAGGCCAGCTCACCGAAGCCGTTGATATATTTGAAGCTGCGATCGCAATTGATAACACCCAGGCCATTACTCACTACAACTTAGGGGTAGCGCAACGGGCACGGGGGTATCTTGATGAGGCGATCACGGCCTATCAAATGGCTATTTCGCTAGCACCCGACTCCCCAGAGGTCTATCAAAATCTGGGGGTTGCCTACTTTAAACTGGGTCAACTTCCCGAAAGCTTGAAAGCCTTTAACTCGGCGATTCAGCTCTATATGCAGTCAGGGCAAACCGATAAAGCCTTCAAGATCCAGCAAGGTGTGCAGCAACTAGGCATTAAACCACTATAGTGACTAATTTTTTTACTTAACGGTAACGGGAATCACCCCAGTCAAAACTGTGGGCACTGCCCTCAGAACTGCTGGTCGCAATGGGATGACGCTTTGGACGCCAGGTAGAATCACCATAGGTACCAGGACGCCGATGGTTGTGATGGTGCGATTCCTCAGTTTTGGCGTCTGGCACATCTTCCCGTAACCGGCGAAACACATCCTGCCAGGTTAAGTGCGGTTGATGCAGCGCTTTTCTAATTTTAGCCAGGACCACATCGGACTCTTTACCCGCCACCATCGGAAGCGGCTGGGAGGTCCGGATAGGGTCGATAAGAACCGCTGCAATTGCCTGCCTAACCGCATCAGCAACCTGGCGATGCAGGGTGCGGGAGCCCTTTTCGTATTGAAATTTCCAGCCTTTTTCACTAGAGGCATAGAGTGCCGGTAAGCGATTCAGAGCAAAGGTTTCAACTTCGTCTCGCTTAATATACTTGAGAACCCGAGGCGGCTGCTGTGACAGCTGCCGGTCAACCTCTTCGGTCACCATGACTTCCATCACATTGGTATATGTTTTAGCGGGTAGCGTTTTGACAACACCCATGGCTAATGCCCCTACACGAAACAATCTAAGTTAACTTTCTGCCAGATCCAGCTCCCCAACTAGCCCTCAAGTCAATACTAAGCTTTTAAACTGGATATGGCTAATAACACTGGCAATGACGTCTGATAACAACGTCTGTCAATGACGATTTTCTGACGCTCACTAGACTCAGTAACGAATACACCCATGCTATTAAGCTTAAGTTCCCTTAAGCTTAGCGAGTTTGGGAAGAAGTTTGCGAATTGCTCAAGGCATATTTACAAGCGAGACTCTGCGTGAAATCAGTTAGAAGTATTTTACTGATTACCTGACAATAACCATCAGTATAACCAAGGTCAAGTCAGCATAACCTCGGACATTTGGACAAGGGGTTTATCTCGCTTAAAAATTATCACTATTGATACAGAATTCATTTGGTAATCGAATGTTTCCAGAATCCCTCGAAAGATTGACCGGCCAGGGGAATACTCGTCGATGTGCACTTTTTTAAGGGGCCTTTACTGAGACTCAAATGTTCGCGACTACATCCATTTATATACTGTCACAAATGCTAAGAAAAGTTGTTGGATTAGCTGAGCCAACTTTTCTTAGACTCTATCCAATTAGACCCTTGAGTTTTCTCTATGGGCAAACTACATAAGGGGGAAACTGCCGGTCTGGATGTGGCCAGGATTTAACGACAGTGTTTGTAAGATGCGTAGCCACTCTTCACTCAGGTGGCAGAGCTTGATTTAAAGGCTAACCGCTCGTTTTCAATATCAACCCTCAGCGTATCGCCTTCACTAAAGTCGCCCCGCAAAATCGATTTGGCGATTTGAGTTTCGAGCTCTCGCTGGATGGCTCGCTTGAGGGGGCGAGCCCCATAGACCGGATCGTAACCAACTTCAGCCAGGAAATCGATTGCAGCGGTGGAGAGTTGCAGAGACATCTTGCGTTCTTCGAGTCGCTGCTCCAGTCGTTTGAGTTGGAGGGTGACAATTTGTCGGAGCTGTTCGCGCTGCAAGCCATGGAAGATAATCATTTCGTCCACGCGGTTGAGGAACTCTGGGCGAAAGTTGGTCCGCATGGCGTCTAGTACCCGCGATCGCATTTCCTCATAGCGACTGT
>JBCBQD010000089.1:0-19669 GCA_039820425.1 Cyanobacteria bacterium J06635_1 | reverse complement strand
CAAGGGGGGAAATCTGAGTCCTCCCCCTTGCCAAGAGGGAGTTAGAGGGGGAATGCAGGATTTTGAGCCCCCTTCCGAGATGTGTATACACGGTAGCCTCCCAGGGGGGGATAAATGACTGACTTTCACATTGAGTCCTGTACTAAATTTCCGAGTTTAGAGGGATTGAGGGCTTTGAAGGGTTTGTGCATCAATCGTTACAACACCTTTAGATAGACAGGCAAAACGCTTACCTTGCCAATATTTTCTGTCAATACTTTTTCTGACTTAAGGAGATTTCACCATGCAACATCTTTTCTCTCTACTAGGACTGAACCTGCGACTGTTGATGGGCTGTCAGACCTGGCACAGGTGGCCTGCTGACAGTCCTTCTCCCCAATGGCCGCCGTTTCGAATTTCGCAAACCCTCAAACGAAAACAGAATTTTTGGAGAGATCGAGCATGTTGACGAGCCCTGAGCAGAAGTACCGTGCGTTTCCGTCCATTCAATTAACCGACCGCACCTGGCCCAGTCAAACGATTACAAAACCACCCGTCTGGCTCAGTACCGATCTCCGCGATGGCAACCAGGCCCTGGCTGAGCCAATGACGAGCCCCCGCAAGTTGCAAATGTTCAACGTTTTGGTGCAGCTGGGGTTCAAAGAAATTGAAGTGGGTTTTCCAGCCGCCTCACAAACAGAATTTGACTTTATTCGCTATTTGATTGAGCAAGATTTAATTCCGGCTGATGTCACCATTCAGGTACTGACCCAGGCCAGGGAGTCTTTGATTCGTCGGACGTTTGAGTCGCTGCGCGGGGCCCAGCAGGCGATTGTGCATGTCTACAATGCGACAGCCCCGGCCTTTCGGCGGATTGTGTTTGGCCGAGACCGGGCTGAGACCATTCAGCTAGCCGTCTCGGCAGCGAATCTTTTGAAAGATCTAGCAGCGGCTCAACCCAATACAAATTGGCGGTTTCAGTATTCGCCCGAGACTTTTACCGCGACGGAGTTGGACTTTGCTAAAGAGATTTGTGATGCGGTGCTCGACGTGTGGGAGCCCACCCCTGACCATAGGGCAATTATTAATCTCCCCGCCAGCGTAGAGGTGGCGACCCCCAACGTGTTTGCCGATCAGGTGGAGTGGATGCATCGGCATTTAACCCGGCGAGAGGCAGTGGTTCTCTGCGTCCACCCCCACAATGACCGGGGCTGTGGCGTTGCAGCGGCGGAGTTGGCGCAGATGGCCGGGGCAGACCGGGTAGAGGGCTGCTTGTTTGGCAACGGCGAGCGCACTGGCAATGTGGACCTGGTCACCCTGGCGATGAATCTATATACCCAGGGGATTTATCCAGGGTTAGATTTCTCGGCAATCGACCAGGTGGCGCAGGTGGTCAAAGACTGTACCCAGCTACCGATCCATCCCCGTCACCCCTACGTCGGTGAGTTGGTCTACACGGCGTTCTCAGGGTCGCACCAGGATGCGATTAAAAAAGGCTTTGCGGTGCAAGATCCCAACGGCCTGTGGGAGGTGCCCTATTTGCCGATGGACCCTGCCGATGTGGGACGCTCCTACGAGGCGGTGGTGCGGGTCAACAGCCAGTCGGGCAAAGGGGGCATTGCCTTTTTGCTAGAGCAGTACTATGGCATCACGTTGCCGCGCCGGATGCAGGTCGAGTTTAGCAGCGTCGTGCAGCAGGTGATGGATGCGGGAGGGCAAGAGCTATCTGCCGAGGCGATCTGGCAAATCTTTGCTCAAACTTACCTGCGTCCAGTAGGCCCCATCGACTATCAGGGCCATCGGTTAACCCTGGCGGGGGATGACAATCAGGTACAAAAGATCGAGGCAGACATTGTGCTCAACGGTCAGCCGCTGGTGATCAGCGGGGCTGGCAATGGCCCCATCGATGCCCTGGTGAATGGGTTAGCCCAAGCACTGGATCTAGAGATTCAAGTGCAGCATTATGAGGAGAAGGCGCTGGAGCAAGGTAGCTGGGCAAGTGCGATAGCGCTCCTCGAACTCACCATCCCCGATCACACCTGCCACGGCGTCGGCATCCACGAAAACATCGTCACAGCCTCACTGCTGGCGGTGATCAGTGCTGTAAATCGGGCACAGGTTGAGGTAAAAGTGGCAGGATTGCAGAGAATCAGGTAATAGGTAACAGGTGATAGGTAACAGGTAACAGGTGATAGGTAATAGGCGGGAGAAGTGAAACCCATTACCCATTACCCCTTACCCGCTACCCCTTACCCACTACCCACTACCCACTACCCACTACCCACCACCCACCACCCATGCCCGAAATCACCAATTTCACCCTATTCCTTACCGCTGCGCTAGTCCTGGCGATCACTCCAGGTCCTGGTATTTTCTATGTGCTAACCCGCAGTATTCGAGGGGGGCGTCGGGAGGGGCTGACCTCTGCCATCGGGACTAGCGTGGGAGGATTAGTCCATGTTGTGGCCGCGGCGCTGGGGCTGTCGGCATTGCTGGCTACCAGTGCCGTTGCCTTTGGTGTGATCAAATATGCAGGGGCGGCCTATTTGATTTATCTGGGGGTTCAAACCCTGCGCCAACCCGAAACAGGTAGTGTAGATAATGACCCAGCCAGACTATTGACAATCGAGCGTAATGCACTCTACCAAGGCATCACCACCGAAGTGCTCAATCCTAAAACAGCGCTATTTTTTCTGGCCTTTATTCCCCAGTTTATCAATCTGAGCAGCCCGGTTGTTCTTCAATTCATCTTGCTGGGCTCAATATCGGTGCTGCTGAATACGCTGGTCGATCTGATTGTGATTGGTCTGGCTGGCCCAATCGGGCAGTGGCTTCAGCAAAGTGCCAGACGACGACGACGGCAGCGGCAGTTTTCGGGCTGGATGTTGATCGGGTTGGGGACTTATGTTGCGATCGCAGACTCCCATGAATAACCCCAAGCCCATCTTCAGCCCCTCTGATTCAACGGTGACCCAGTGGCCTTTAAAGACTATTTCTCAAAGCAAGCTGCCGACTATGCCCGCTATCGACCCCGCTATCCGGACGCGCTGTTCGAGTATTTGGTGGGGCTGGTCGCTAACCCTAGAGCTGCTTGGGACTGCGGTACGGGCAATGGTCAGGTGGCCCTTAGCCTGACCCCTTATTTTGATCAAATCTACGCGACGGATGCCAGCGCTCAGCAAATTGCCAATGCGTTTGATCACCCCAAGGTCAGCTATGCAGTCGCTCCGGCTGAGCGCACTGATTTGGAGGCAGGCTCAATAGATTTAGTAACGGTGGGGCTGGCGATCCACTGGTTTGATATTCCTCGGTTTTATCAGGAAGTGCGGCGGGTGACGAGATCGGGGGCGATCTTAGCGGTATGGTGCTCCGGCGATTTTCTCGCGACCCCCGAAACGGAAGAAATTTGCCAGTGGGTGCAAGCCTATCGCCAGCAAATTCAACCCTGGGTTGCCCCCGAGGTAAATCTGATCGATGCAAAATATGCAACCCTGCCGTTTCCATTTGATGAAATCCAACCGCCAGCGTTTCAAATGAGCGCGCAGTGGCAACGGGCAGATTTAGTGGGGTGCCTTAACACATGGTCGGCAACACAGCGAATGATCCAGTCCAAAGGAGCCCAGACTTTTGAAACGCTGGCAGCGGATATTGCCGATGTCTGGCCCAATGCTGAGCAGGCCCTAACCTTTCAATGGCCAATTTATCTGCGGGTCGGCAAAATATTATGACGAATATATATTTCAATCGTGGGGCATTTCTGCGTGATGGGTTCGCTGTTAAAGCTATTGACTAAAACCTAAAGCAATCGGCAGCTTAACCCATCCTACAAATCTTCGCTAAAATTCTCCCCTTCCCCGCGTCCTCTTCCCCATCCTCCCCATCTCCCCCATCTTCCCTACCCCCTCCACTCTCTACCCCCTACCCTTTCCTCTCAAAACCTCACTCACCTCCGCATGCATTAAAGCAATATTCGGATCCCGCTGAATCGCTCGAAAATAGTTGCTGCCCAGCGGGGTGGATGATTCCTCGGCGGGTTTCATCATCAGACGAGCTTTTTCGAGCAAAATGGCCGCCCCTTCCGATGGGTTTTCGGGAGGCTCTTTGGGGTCTAAAAATTCATCGATTTGAACAATAAATTGGGAAATGGGGCGCAGCCAGTCAAAGGCAGTGTGGCTAATCACAAGTCGAAAAAATTCGCCACTGTTTTTGATGGGGCCATGCTCGCGCTCATAGACAATCCGCTCCGAATCGAGGAGGGCCTTGTGTAGCTTGAGCAGCATCGGGCGCAGCTGTTTGAGTCTCTGGATATTCGCATCAGAAGAGTTAATCGCAGCCATGGTGGAACCCATATTTTGACGTTTTTCTACCTTAGCGTGTTTGCCTACTTAATTTTTGGTAATTTAGCCCGGTTTCACCTAGGGAAAATGATTTCCCCTAACTTCTGTATCCCTTCAATTAAAGGGCTTTAGGGAAATCGGTCGGGGGTTTGCTTCTGGTTAGATGTCAGCCATTTACTGAGAGTAACCAAGACAGCCTGAGATCAAACCATGCCTACTCAAACGTTATCTACAGACGATACAGCCTTTTTAGAGCGCCTGTCGGACATTGACTTTGGCCCTATTGCCTTTAAGCTGATGCACCCAGAGGGCGGTGATGGTTGGACCCTCGAGCGAGTCACTCGCGCCGTAGAGCTGTACCGCCGCTTCTTATTTTTGAACTACCTTTACGATGACCGCCCCATCGTACCCAGTCGCGAAATTGATCAGGTCTGGCATACTCATATTTTAGATACTGCCAAGTATCGCGAGGACTGCGATACGCTGTTTGGCCGCTTTATGGACCATTGGCCCTATTTTGGTATGCGTGATGCCGACGAGCGTCAGCAACTCAACGATGCGTTTGCAGAAACCCAGGCGCTATTTGAAAAGCATTTTGGCGTACTTGCGGCGGCCTGATTGCCCTAAGACGCTGAATAGATTTCAGCTATTTATAGAATTTTGCTGAAATCATTATGCGGTCATTATTTATTCGGCAGGGGTGTCTAGATATAGGCACCCCTTTGCATTTTTACCATTGACAGGAGGCCACACCATGTCTCAGGGTTCATATACGTTTGACACCTTTCAAACTAAGCAGCAGCAGCAAGAGCTAACTCGGCTGCAACGCAAAACCAAGATTTTACACGCCCTTGATCAGCAAGCCTGGCATCAGGCCAATCTCAGTCCAGGTATGCATGCCTTAGATCTAGGCTGCGGCACAGGAGACCTGACGTTTGAGCTAGCCAAAACCCTGTGTCCTGGAACCGTGGTGGGGGTGGATGCCAGTGCTGAGATGGTCAATCATGCTGCCGCGAAACAGGGGCATCACCAAATTGACAATGTGCAATTTGCCACGGGCAGTGCCTATGACCTGGCGTTTCCTGATGCGACCTTTGATGTTGTCTATGCCCGGTTCTTATTGCAACACTTAACCGAACCCATCCGGGCCTTAAAGGAAGCCTACCGAGTTCTGAAACCCGGTGGCAGACTTTGCATTATTGATGTGGATGATAGCTGGTTTAGCCTGTATCCAGAACCTGATGTCTTTAAGGTCTTTCGCGAGCAAGTGGTCGCCATTCAACAATCCCAGGGAGGGGATCCACACATAGGTCGCAAGCTCAGCCCTTATTGCAGACAGGCAGGCTTTAAAGAAGTACAAACCACTGTACAGATTTTGACCACCGATGACTATGGGGCAGATACCCTCTTTGGCTTACTTTCGTTTGGAGCCCCTTACCATGCCAGCCATCCTACCTTTGCTGAGGTTGCCCATCAGGCTCAACAACAGGTCTATCAACAGTTAAGGACATCTCATTTTTGGGCAAGTTTTGGGATTTTTATGACGAGCTGCTGTAAATCAGAGCACTGATTTCAGAGATTATGGCCTGTTTCCCAGACTGTCAACAGTTAAAGACATCTCATTTTTGGGCAAGGATGGGGATTTTTATAACAAATGACCATAAGTCAGAACATTTATTTCAAGAATTTTGCCCTGTTTTCCCTAGGGAAAATTGTTTTCCCTAACCGTGGTTTTCCTTGGATATAGTTGGATTCCTCTATTTTTGGCATAGATTTGCTTACGGGAAGAAGGTCTCCGTATTGTATGAATCAAATCACGAGATGAGCTGACCAAGGCATTTGAGAGCGTTTATTAGGTGCTCTGAGTCATTGCTCCTCAAGAGATTGGCTTCTACATAGTTGATAAGGAGATAAGTTTCATGGCTTCCAAGAATGTTCAGCAGAGTGCAAATCAAGCAAGCATTTGCTTTCTAATGCAGGCAAGCATTTGTTTCTTAGCAGAAGGTGATCACAACAATGAGCGACCCTCTGTTGCTCTAGAGTTAGAGAACCTTCTTCAAGTCGCAGGCTCTGCATCGTAACATTTAACTTTCGAGTTTTTCTTTGGCCAGTTTCTACGTAGTGAGTAGAGGTGTTAGAGGAGCCCCCCTCTAGCACCTTCCATTTTTGCCATGGTAGCTGTTTGCTCTTTATGACGAATGATGACTGTTCACTCTTTGGGCTTAATATTCAGTTCTGCAAAGTGTTTCTGTGCAGTCTCTCTCCACATTTGGGCTGCTTCAGATTCTCCTTTTGCTTCTTCTAGTTTTGCTAAGTACTGACAACAGAAAGCTAAACACCTTTTGTCGTTATGCTTCTTTGAGTGTTCAAGAACCGATAGTAGAAGTGTTTCAGCTTTTTTGAAGTTTTTTCGCTCAAGTTCGATGATGCCCAGCTCTGCGCTGATATATGTCATTGCACGCTGCCAACCAATACTTTCAGCTTTTCCAAGGGCCTCAGTACACAGTTCTTTGGCGGGTTCAAGCTCTCCAACCTTTAAATAAATTTCGGCCCTACAGTAGGGAACGTCAATCAATTGATGCGGAGAATACTCTCCGGTTTGAATTGACCTATCTAACATTGTTTGAGCCCGATCTATCCAGTAGAAAGCGTCATCGATTTGGTTAGTATAAGTGTTTAGCTTAGCGACTAGGGTCGCCACATCTGTCAGGAGTTGAATATTGTCTAAAGCTGCAATTTCCCAGATCCGCTGCCCCAATTTGATGGCTTCTTCCGTTTTGTCGGTCTGATTGAAAAAGCCAAGGGTTCTGGCATGGTGGTACATGGCATCAGCCATGATTTCCCAGTCAATCCGCTTCTCAGCTTCAGCAATCAGCCATTCCATCCAGATTAGACGCTCACTCCAATGGCCGTAAATCTGGGTATAGCCTTTCAGATATTCCCAAAACTCGATAAATTCTTCGTAGCGGGCTTCGGCTCGACACCACTCCATGATCTCTCGCAGGTTTGCCCACTCGGTCTCAACTGGGCTGGCGGGGTGCCAATCATACCAGTCAGTGTCACCGTGGACGGCTAAAAATTCTAAGTACCATTCAAGCCAGCGGTTACGGGCTTCTCGCTCAAAAGCGGGGGTTTTAGCCAACTCCGTGCCAGCATACTCGCGGGTGAGCGAGTGCATCGTGTATCGAGACTGTTGTAAGTCGATCAGCGAGAGTCGGTAAAGCTCGTTGAAGGGGGTGCGATCGCACCGCATATAGTCACTGGCAAAAGCCACATGAGCCACGGCCTCGGGGAGGGCCGGATGCTGGAAGCAGGCAAAGGCCATCAGCAACGAGTGGGCATTTTGGCCCCGCAGTCGCTCGATGGACGTATCAAAGCAGTGACGAGCCACATCCCCACTGGCCAGCTGAGTATAGTCAAGATCTTCGGGGCTGATCCCGTAGGTGGCGATCATGCCCAGACAATAGACCATCGCCAGGGGGAGCCCCCCGGTTTGCTTGTGGAGGTGTTTGAGCTGAGCCTCGGTGAGATTTAGGGCTTGCGCCTGCGCTTGCGCCTGTAGAAAGGCGATTCCGGCCTTAACGGGCAGGGGCTTGATCGGCAGCGTAGTGCCAATGCCTAACCGGACCCGGCTGGTGACAATCACCTTAACTGTGGGGGGGATCTCTCGCAAAAATGACAGAACGTAGTCCCTATCCTCTAAGGTTTCGAGGTTATCAACGATTAGCAAGGTGGGTTGCCGACCCAGGCCGTCTCGAATCGCCGTTAGCTGATCGTTAAAATCAATGGGCAGCTCACTGGGTCGCCCCAAGGTGCGGGCAATGGTGCGAAAAATATCTTGCAGGTTGCGCTGATGCCCCAGCCGGGGGTAAAGCTGGGGACCGCTAAAGTGATGGGTCTGGGCTGAGGTGAAAATGACTGCCTTAAAATGGGGCAGCTGCGGATGCAGGCTGGGATACTGGGACGCCAGCAAGCAGCGCTGGGCAGCTTCCATCGCCAGCGTCGTTTTGCCCACACCGCCTACGCCCTCAAGGGTGATGAGATGTTCAGGCTGCTGAAAAGACAGGCACTTTAAAAGCTTCGTCAGATGAGTCTCGTCTTCGCGATAGGTCGATTCGGGGTGAATAAGTAAGTTCGTTTGGACGACCTCGGCTGACAGGTCACCGTCATCCGTTTCGCGCTCTGGGGACGAAGGCGCGGGTGCGATCGCGGGGGATGAGATCGAGGGCGATTGCAGCGTCTCAGCATCGGGAATGATCGGCTTAGGCGGCAAGATCCGCTCCTGGAGGTAAGTTCGAGACTTTCGACGCCCCTTACGCTGATCCCAGATACTTTCAAAGGCTTCCAGGTTTGCTTCGGTTGACTTGTCCCAGAGCTTGAGGGTAAATCGCCAGTCCTTGGCCCCCTGGGTTCTAGCCCGGTTGTCTTCCAAAATATTTAAAAATTCTTCGAGCACCCGCAGATCGTTACGCAGCTGCTCTTTGAGTTTGGGGTCCTCCTGGCGGGCAAAGGCCAGCTCCATCAGCACCTTTAATTCAGTTTCGACAACCAGCTCAGGGGATGGGGTGTCCTCATTTTTCCACCGCACCATGAGCTTGCCGTCAAAGTAGTCGCTCTCGGCCAGCTCATAGTTGGCGTAGCTGAGAAGTTTTTCTAACAGCCGCCGCGTTCGAAGTTTGACCTGCTTACTTGTGTTGAGTCTAGGCACTGGTAACGCCCTTCAATCGCACCTGATTGGTGAAAATGTCCCGAAGTTACAACTTCCCCGAAGTTCATATTCATCGTACCGCATAACTTTTACCCGTAGTTAAAGAGTTACTTTGCTTCGGGAAGGTAAGCAGTAGTACGGTCGAAGGACGTGTCATGGGATGTTGATTTCAGCATGAAAGTGCTGTTTCAACCTTGGTTTGTTTTGTGCCTGGTTGTAGTGAGCTTTATTTGAACAGTTCGAATGCCCTCTTCGGTTGAACTCTGCTTTCTTGATATGGCTTTTGCGGCCCCTGAGCCCAACCCTCGACTGGTCAGGATTCATGTGTTTGGCGTTCCTGGTTTCAGGCGAACTAGCGGTCAGACCGTAATTAGCCCAAACGTTCAAAGGTTTCTAAAGGATTTCATCACCGATCGGCTGTTTCGCCACAGTCAGTTTTCTTGTGGCAGCTCCTTTGATGCGATCAATCTCTGGCTGTATGACTCAACCCTGCCCCCAGAGGCGCGCAACTATGGCATGCCCGTCATCGCTGAGGTGGCTCTGACCTTAACGTCTGAAATCTCGATGTCAAGACTGAAGGCGGTGAATGTATTTAGTACCGGGTTGCCGACTGATGACGATTGGCAAACTGCTGTCAGGGGCCTATTTGGGCCGCTGTTTGTTGAGTTTATTAATATGCCGAATGTGCCACTCTATTTCATTAAGTTCCCGATCTTAGATGGGGGCACCCGGCCCAAGTCAGAGATTGATCTCTACCCAAATTCACCAAAGTCGCTGTTGTTTGACTCAATTTTGGTCGAGACGTTGATGGCAGATTAGGGCAGCGTACTCACCCGCGCAGCGCACGCAGGTGGCTGAAGACGAGTGGTCCATACTTTATCCCCCCATAAAGAGCGATCAGGGCAACCAGGGTAAAGCTGACGATCAGCGGAGCTATCTGCAAATGCCATAGGCCAACTAGCAGTAGGCTGATCCCGTCAGCGACCAGGACTGGCAGGCGGTCGCTTAAAGGTCGGGGTTCGACGGTGCCCCCTGGAGCTATCTGAACGGTTGCAAAACTGTTGAAAAAGATCAAGCTAACCAACACCCATACGGCTCCACCAGTCAGCCAAACCACGGCGATGTAAAATCCCAGCAGCTCCAGTCCAATCGTGGTGAGTGTCACGGCCCGAAAGCGTCGCAGCGGTCGGTTAGGGGTTACCTGATCGGCCAGCTCGATATGCCGCAAATCAACGGCAGCCATTCGCGCCTGCTCAAGGCAGAGTAAAAAAAAGGCCAGATTTAACAATCGCACTGTCAGGCCAGGGGTACTCAAGCAATGCCACAGCAGCCCAGTGGCAGCGGGCAAGAAGCTCAGGAAAACCGGTTTATTTTGCGGCATTCTGACTATTTCGTCGGTTAGGGAACCGGCTGAGGGGCTAAAGCAGCTCGCACTGGGCGTGGTGGCGGAGCAGATGGTCACAGAGTACCAGGGCCATCATCGCCTCAACCATGGGGACGGCGCGGGGTAACACACACGGATCATGGCGACCCTTGCCAATCAACGTCGTCTCTTGACCAGTCTTGTCTACGGTTTTCTGCTCTTTAAGAATCGTCGCTGTGGGCTTAAATGCCGCTCGGATGATGATATTTTCCCCGTTAGCAATGCCGCCCTGGGTGCCGCCTGAGCGGTTGGTGCGGGTGCGGATATTGCCCTGGGCATCGGGGTAAAACTCGTCGTTGTGCTGACTGCCAGTGAGGTAAGTCCCGGCAAACCCAGAGCCAATTTCAAAACCTTTGCTGGCGGGCAGCGACATGACCCCCTTGGCCAAATCGGCCTCAAGTTTGTCAAAGACAGGGGCGCCTAGCCCTTTGGGCACATTGCGGGCCACGCACTCGACCACGCCGCCAATGGAGTTGCCTTCTTTGCGAATCTGATCGATGCGCTCGATCATCTCATCGGCAAAGGCTGGGTTGGGGCAGCGTACGATATTGCTCTCGACCTGCTCCAGGGTGACGCTATTAGGGGCAATGGGGGCTTCGATGTCCTGGATGCGTTTGACGTAGCCGACCACCTCGACCCCGGCGACCTGACGCAGGATTTTTTTTGCGATCGCACCCGCCGCCACCCGCCCAATTGTCTCCCGAGCCGATGAGCGTCCCCCCCCCTGCCAGTTGCGAATGCCATATTTTGCATCGTAGGTTGCATCTGCATGGGACGGACGATACTTGACCGACATCTCACTGTAGTCTTGGGGGCGCGTATTTTTGTTACGCACCAGGATCGTGATCGGTGTGCCCAGGGTTTTGCCCTCAAAGGTCCCCGACACAATTTCACAGGTATCCGTCTCTTTACGAGGCGTGGTAATTTTGCTCTGACCCGGGCGACGCCGATCCAGATCCACCTGGATCTCATCTGCTGAAATTTCTAGCTGAGGGGGACATCCATCAATTACAACTCCCACCCCTCCCCCATGGGATTCACCAAAGGTGGTAATGCGAAATAAATGGCCGAAGGTATTGCCCATAGGAGTCAGGAGTCAAAATTCAATCCTATCGTATTGCCAAACCTTACCGACCCACTACCCTCTAATCACTACCCGCTATCTCAACCGCCAATACTCACTCAGCGTCATGGCATTTTCTAAATTGAGATAAGAGGCAGGGTCTACGGACTTACCATCTTTATAGATGCCATAGTGCAAATGGGGGCCAGAAGAACGCCCGGTGCTGCCTAAGTAGCCAACGACATCTCCACTTTTGACCGTATTACCGGCTGTGACAGCCACATCAGCCATGTGGGCATAGAGGGTTTCGTAACCATAGCCGTGGTCGAGGGTCACGCTATTGCCATACCCCCCGTTGTAGCCTGCCTCCTTAACCGTGCCATCTGCCGTGGCCACAATGGGCGTCCGGTAAGGACCTCTCAGGTCAATGCCCTCGTGGATCTCGTAGCCGTACCCACCAAATGGGTTAGACCGCAGGCCATAGCTTGAGGATACCTGGAGAGGGATATTCACGGGTTTGCCATCAGGATAAGCGGCGGCCTGGGCTTCTTCTTCAGCCAGGGTTTCTTCCAGGGCAGGTTTGACTCGGCTATCAAGGAGCTGATTGAGCTGGGGCATCCGCTGGTCAGCCAGGTCATAGAGCGATAGAGCATCTGCCGCAGCTGCTGGCCCACCTCGAGGGGGCAGACTGCTGGATAAGTCAGAGTCTTGCAACTCCAAGTCTTGACGCTCAAAGTCAAAATCTTGTCCAGAAAAACGATTGAAGCTGGCATCTGGAGAGTGAACGGGAGATTCGCTTTCAGAGATACCTGCCCGTTCTCGCAGGACATCAATTTCAGAGCCTAAAGTATCTAGCTGACTCAAAACCTCGTGGGCCTTCTCTGTAAGCTGGCGATTTTCTTGGCTGAGCTGAACGTTGTTGTGAAATAGAGAAAACAGCAGCGCCCCTAACCACCCCAGGGGGACACCCACCAAAATGAGAAGAATAACGGCTCCGCTGATCGGAGTGAAGGAGAGCGTAATGGGTGTTTGGCCGGTCCGCGCTACCAATACAGTGTATTTCTTCAGCAATTGCTGACGCATGGTCATCGAGTGATGTAAATCCCTAAGAAACGGTAGAACTTATATTTTCTTCACAGCTGCGACCTTGAAGATTATATGGGGATCGCTCGCAAATAATGCGACGAATTATGAAGATTGATATTTAGAACCGTGAAGCTATAATTAGCGCTTATGAATTTCAGAGCCGGTTTTACCTGATTTTGTCAGCTATCTTGCCTTACAAACCTTGATGAATCTGCCTGTTTTTATATCCCTGTTGGAACCATGCCAAAACTAGCCAGTTTGTGGCAGCTTATGAGTAAGGTCTAAATTAATGCATCGGTATGCCTGTGTCGATATCGAGGCCTTATTCCCTTTAGCAATGGACTATTGACAATGGCGCTAAAAACAACGCTAACCTGGCTAGACGTCAACAGCTGGCAAATTGATTTGGAGACCGTTGATTTAGGCATCAAGCGCATTTTGATTGATCCGTGGTTGATGGGCGATTTGATCTTTAATAATGCGCCCTGGCTGATTCGGGGCATTCGTCCGGCTCCGGTGCCGATCCCCGATTCAGTTGATTTGATTTTGCTGTCCCAGGGTTTAAACGATCACGCCCATCCAGAGACCCTCAAGGCGCTGGACAAGTCGATCCCGGTGGTGGCTTCAGAAAACGCGGCGGGTGTGGCCAAGGCCATGGGCTTTGAGTCGGTGACGTCCCTGGCCCCCGACAACGACTTTGACTTTGAAGATATTGTGCAGATTCGGGCTCTACCTGGTTCCCCGATCGGTCCGTTTTTGACTGAGAATGCCTATCTCTTGACGGTGAAGTCAACCGGTCTGACCCTCTATTACGAACCCCACGGATATGCTTCGGACAGGCTTAAGATAGTCGATCGAGTTGATGTGGTGATCACCCCCGTTGTGAGTTTAGAATTGCCTTTGGTGGGGCCCGTGATTCGGGGCAGTCAGGGGGCCCCTGAGTTGGCAGAGTTGCTCAAACCGCAGCTAATCTTGCCCACTGCCGACGGGGGTGAGGTGACCTACACAGGACTAATTGCCAGCTTACTTAAGCAAAAAGGAGGGGTTGGGCAATTGCGATCGCAGCTCAAAGCCGCTGGGCTAAACACGCGGGTAGAGCCTCTTGAACCTATGCAACCCTTCACCCTAGATATTCAACCCTATGTCGCCCCGGTTCACTAACCGGTTCAATGCATCTGCATCACTAGACCTATCGGACAGCGGGTGCGGTTTGCGGGGGGACCTCAATAATGTCATCAGCGGGGGGCGCGTTGGGGGGCGGCTGTAATCCGGTTGGGGGATCGTAGAGAGGGCGTTCTGACGGTGCCCCCGGGATTAGCTCTGACGGTAGAGAATCAAACTCACCGCCCACGCTAATGGGCGTTTCGAGGATTTCGGCCTCGGCCAGGTTGAGGTTGGTCAGCGTGGCCCCGGTGACATCCACATAATAAAGATGGGCCTGGGTAAAGTTGACATCGGTGAGGTTGGCGTAGCTCAAACTGGCATTGGTCAAAAAGGCCCCGGTTAAGTTGGCCCCGGTTAAGTTGGCCCCGGTCAAATCGGCCCCCTCAAGGTTGACATAGCTCAGGTCAGCCCCTGCCAGGTTAGTATTCCGCAAATCTGCCCCAATCAGATGCATCCCGCTCAGGTCTGAGCCGCTTAAGTCACAAGCCATGCAGTGTTCAGTCAGCTGTAGCCGTTGCACATCTTCTGGATTTTCGCTCAGCGCTGGCTGAGTAACCCATAGTAATGGCATCAAGACCGCAGCAGCGATGCCTGCCCGACGAACGGTATGGCGCATACTTCGTTTCATGGTCTCCTCCCTTCTGGGTTTTTCTGCGAGCTTAGATGCTGTATTTAACTAGACCGGTTGGGTCAAATACGTCTGGCTAACGCTATGGCGAGCTTGCTCATGGCGAGCTTACTTGTAACGAACTTGTCTATCAATAGCCCGCTAGCCATTATTCGCTAAAACACATCTAAACAGCGATCGAAAACAGGGATGGACAACAACCTTAGAAAGGATATCCAAAACAACCGTTGGGTGTTGTTCAAATTGGACATTGTTGGACATTGTTCATCACAATCATTTTCAGTTCAATTATTGCACAGTCCTTTGTGAAGGGGGCTTTGGGCTTTATCTACTTAAGGAAAGTATACGCAGGTGCTTCACAAAGTCCTCAACTTTTTGATTTACAAAAGAAATGTAGTTACTACGTTTGGGGAGGCGTAATGAAAAGAATTCTGGTTGCTCTGGATAAGTCATCTATCAGCAAGTGTGCGTTTGATGAGGCAGTTATGCTTGCCAAGGGAATGGGGGCTGAGCTGAGGTTGTTTCATGCACTCACCCATTCAGAGCCAGGCAGTCCTCAAATGACCTACATCTATAACGGCAGCTATGATCCTCACCTGGCTGAGCTATTGCGAAAAGACTACGAACGAGACTGGAATGAGTTTATTAGCCAATATCTTGACCTGCTGAAGTGGCGGGTAGAAGATGCCCAGGCAGTTGGGGTGACCGCAACCCTGCGACAGCAGTATGGCACGCCGGGGCGGGCCATCTGCGAGGCCGCAGCGGACTGGCAGGCTGACCTGATTGTCATGGGCAGTCATGGGCGCACCGGTCTACAGGAAATGTGGTTGGGCAGTGTCAGCAACTATGTGACTCACCATGCGCCCTGCTCGGTATGGCTGATTCATCCCAAGCTACATGAGCGCGCTAAAACTAGCCCAGAGAAAGCTGTGGAAAGTACGACTGAAGTTGTCGCTGCGTCTGCGGCCTAGGTTAAACCTCAAAACTCAATACTGGAGGAGTTCAACTGTGTTAACCAAAATTTTAGTGGCCTTAGATCATTCCCCCGCAGCGGAGCGAGTCTTTGAACAGGCGCTGGCGATCGCAACGTCTACCAATGCCGAACTCATGCTGTTGCATGTACTCTCCAACGAAGACCCCGACAGCCCCGAGATTCCCATTCATTCTGCGTTTGATCACTATCCCCTGGTGTTAGAACAGTCGGTTTGGGATGCCTATAACAAACAGTGGCACAACTATGAGCAAAGCAGTTTGGAGGTGCTACAGCAGCTCACTGACCAAGCTGCCCAGGCGGGCATCAGTGCTGAGTTTACCCAATCCTCAGGCACTCCAGAACATCTCATCTGTGACCTGGCCCACACCTGGAATGCCGATGTGATTGTGATTGGCAGCCGAGGGCATCGCGGCCTGCGAGAGTTGTTTTTAGGCAGCATCAGCAACTATGTCACCCACCATGCGCCGTGCTCGGTATGGGTGGTGCGACCTGATCGGTCAGCCCGCCAATCTGGACAAATTGAGGAGTCGGCACCGACCTCTGTCAGACAATCTGCATAGGGTGTTCTAAACAACAAGCCTGTATTGTTTAAGCAGCCAAATCCGGTAGGATAATTCCAAATGCCTGACAGCATTCAGTCTAAGCGTATTCGGTACGACGACATTGCCGATCTATACGATACCTATGTTCAAACTGACTTCGATATCCCTTTTTGGTTAGAAGCAGCTCGCAACACATCGGGGGCGGTGTTAGAGCTGATGGCAGGCACCGGGCGGATATCGATACCACTGCTAGAGGCTGGAGTATCGCTCAGCTGTGTCGATCTCTCGCCTGAAATGTTGGCTATTTTGCGTCAAAAAGTTGACGCCCGAGACTTCTCTGCCACCCTGCATCAAATGGATGTTTGTGAGCTGGATTTGGGGCAACCGTTTGAGCTGATCATTTTGCCTTTTAATTCGTTTGCAGAGCTGTTGTCCCCTGCTAAACAACAAAAGGCCTTAGCTCGTATTCGCAGTCATTTATCCCCCAACGGGCGGTTTATCTGCACACTGCACAACCCCCATGTGCGCTTGAGTAACGTCGATGGTAAGTTACGCCTGTGGAATCGCTATCCCCTCAAGGCTGAAGCTGGCACCCTTCTATTTTGGGGCATGGAAACCTACGACCCCGACAGTGAACTCGTCAATGGGTTAGAGTTTTTCGAAATTTATAATGCGAGCGGGGTTTTGCAATCAAAACGCATGGTCGAGACTCGCTTTCGCCTGATTTCAAAACCCGAATTTGAAACCCTGGCAACATCAGCCGGCTTTGAATGCTTAGCCCTGTATGGAAACTATGACTATTCTGAGTTCCGGGCGGGGGCAAGCCCTTACATGATTTGGATGCTGGGCTGAGGGTGACTGCTGGTTTGATTATTCGCAAGCGTCTAGCTCAATTTGTGACGTGTAGCAGGTCCAGTCAGAACGAGATAGCGTCTTGCCACAAACAGCTGGGGTCCGCTTTTTGCCCCAATAGGCAACATAGTTAAAGACCAGCAGTGGCATGCCCAGGGGGACTGCCAAATATTCACTCAGCTCGTAGGTGGCTGGGACACTTTCTAAGCGAACTTCAGCCGCACAGAGTTGAATACCGTTCGTCGTCAGGGTGCTGTAGGTAAACCCCTGCTGTAGCTGCTCCGCCAGGGCATCGCCAATGGCTGAAGGAAAGTAAGAAATATCGAGCGCGACAGGAGACTGATCTGCATAGAGAATCTTTTCTTGCCAATAAATTTGATCGCTCTGGCCAGGAAGCGCTAGCTGGCGAGTCACCTCAGCCGGGGCTTTTATTTGCTGAAACCTCAGGGTGTGAACATGGGCCGTGTAGCCCTGCTGCTTGAGGGCATCATCAAATTGCATGAGCGGGTTAGACATGGAGAAGCTAATCTTATGCCGGTCTTTGACAAAGATGCCTTTGCCACGCTGGGTGGTCACCAGCCCTTGTTGGGTCAGGTTGGCAACGGCTCGGCGGATAGTGGTGCGGCTGACACCAAAGGCTTCCCCCAGATCAAATTCGCTGGGTAAACGCTCCCCTGGCTCATATTGGCCTGCCTCGATTTTTGCTTTTAGCTGCTCTGAGATGGCAATGTGCAGGGGTTGTTTAGCGGCGCTTGGCTCACTTGGAACCATAAAGGATGATGTCATGGGTGGGAATTACTTCTGCTATCGTAACTGACCCAGTGACGCAGAGGCCAGTGCCTGGCGGGGGGCGACTACACCTCAACCGGCTGAAATCGACCCACCTTAAACAAACTCGTATCGTGGGGAGTGCTGCCGTCAATCGCCAAATCTGCCAGCATCTTGCCACTGAGCGTCGTGAACTTAAACCCATGGCCAGAAAACCCAGCCCCGATCACAACGTGGGGGTAGCTGGGGTGTTGGTCAAGGATGAAATGCTTGTCGGGGGTCAGGGTATAGAGACAGCGACGGGTGCTGAGCAGCGGCCCAGCCGCCCCGGGGATATAGTCACGGGCAAAGTCTCGAATGCGCTCCGTCCAGGCTTGGCTAGGCGTGTAGTCAACCTCGCTGGGTGTATCTACGGTATCCCACCCGTAAAAGGTGGTGATTTTAACACCAATGCTGGGGTCTTCGTGGGGGATGCCGTAGGGCATTTCGCCGTAGTCGCCGTTCATGTGGGCAAAGAAAACAGGAAAGGTGCCGGGTTCAAAGCTGGCAGGGGTCTCGGGCTGGTAGAACCCGAGCTGGCAGGGCATGATCTTGAGCGGCAGGTCGATACCCTGGTCTGCTAATAGCCCTTTGGCCCAGCTGCCTGCGGTGAGGATGATGCGATCGCACCTAAACACATCCCTGTCTGTCTGCACCTCAACCCCATTGGCGTCAGGGGAGACCTTGACCACAGGGGTTTGATCTAGGATCGTCGCGCCCCGCGCCTGGGCTAATCTTTGATGGGCCAACACGCAGCGAGACGTTCGCAACAGCCCCGAATCAGCCTGAAACAACCCTTCCATGCCGTCTTTCAGGGTGAACTGAGGATAGCGCTCGCGAATCTCGTCCTGGGTGAGGTGCTCGTAGTCTAGCTGGGCCGTATCCATAGCCGACTTAAGCGCCTGGAAGGTATCCACTTCGGGGAAACCAAAATCCAGCCCCCCCGTTTTGACGTAAAGCTGTTCCCTAGCTTCCTCCTGTAAGGCAAACCAGAGCGGATAGGCATCCCGCATCAGATCGATATAGATGGGGTGATCATAGGTATAGCGAATGACGCGGGAGTGGCCGTAGGAGCTACCGTTTTGGTGGTTGAGCTCAAACTGTTCAATTAAGAGAACGCGCTGCCCAGCTTTAGAGAGGTAATAGGCAGCAGCGCTCCCCACGCCGCCTGCACCGATGACGATGACGTCAAACTGTTGAGCCATAGATACCTCCTCAGGGGTCTTTTGTATTGACAGGCAGGGTTTAGGAACCGGATTCTTTAGTGTGTGGTTAGCGTTAGTGACTGGAGTAGAGGTTTGAGATGTTGCGCGGGGGTCCCTCCGAGTTCCTTTTTGGAAAGAGCCAAGCTATCCCTGTGATGCAAAATGGGGTTTCCCCCTGGGCAGGGCGAAACGCCGCCCTACAACCCCGCGTAAGGGGGTGTCGTGTTGAGTTAAAAGTGAGGGGATGCTGGCGATGTGGTTTCATTTTTCTGGCTTGGGTGGGGGCAAACGTTGCTCACTCAAGTCAAGGGCCAAAAAAATGAAAAAAGTAGGGTATTGTTCCGTCCTCTAGATTTCAAAGGTCTCAAGGGCTTTTCTAAATGTGGCTTTTCTGCAAGAAGACTTGCGGGAGACTCGCGCCAAACATAGACGTTCTTTAAAGAACCTAGTTTCTAGGGCGCGATCGCCTCCTCGGTCAGCGCTTCAGCTGCGAGTCCTTCGGCAACAAGTCCTTCAGTTGCCTGTAGGGTCTTGCCCTCGATCATGGCAAGCTCCTGGCTCAGGCCCTGATAGAGGCTGTAGCACATTATCAACAGCACCACTGCAAAGGGTAACCCGGTTGTGATCGAAGCCGTCTGCAGCGCTTGCAGGCCCCCGCCTAACAACAAAGCTGCGGCCACGACCCCTTCTGTGACGGCCCAAAAAACCCGCTGAGGCACCGGAGAATCAAGCTTGCCGCCGGAGGTGAGACTATCCACCACCAGAGAGCCCGAATCAGAAGACGTTACAAAGAAAACCACCACAAGCACAATCCCCACAAAGGAGGTAATCCCGGTCAGGGGAAGCTGTTGCAGCATCACAAAAAGCGCAGTTGCCACATT